>JBCBEP010000203.1:0-4631 GCA_038528605.1 Pseudomonadota bacterium | reverse complement strand
CGTTCCGGTGTCGACGGTCGGGTAACGAGGCCCGGACAGATCGCGCGCGCATCCGAGAGCCCCATGCCGGGGCTCAGGCCCGCATCGCCCGCCGCGGGGTTGAGGGAGACGAGCCTGAGCGCACCCCCCTCCTGCCCCGCCACCGCGAAGGGCCGGGTGAGACCGGTCAGCCCCTCGCGCCGCAGCCGGTGCTCGGCGCCAAGATGCGGCAGTGCGACGACGATAATCCGCCGGCCCATGCGCCGCGCCCCCCTCTCCGCTGTCTCTTCCGATGCGAGAGCTATGGCGCCCATGCTGGAAGGCGAGTTGCCCGCGTTCAGGCGGCCAAGCGCTCAGGCGCTCACGGGCACGGCGCGAATGCCGCCGATCGCCGTGCTGCCGCCGTGATGCGTACGCCAGCCGGCGGCCTGGGCGCGGCGTGCGGTGCTATGGGGCGGGGTGTCGGGTCGCCGGTCACCGCCCGCATGTGTATCGAGGCTCACCTCCCAGGCACCCAACGGCCCGCGCTTGTTCTTCACCAGTTCCCAAAGCTGCAGGGCGCCGGTCGGGCCGTGCCGCGCTTGGGTACCGTCGGCGATACCGCCGCCGCCGATCTTCGACCCCGCTGCCGCCGAAGCCGCGTTGTCGGGCAGTGGAGCGGCGAGTGGGCGGCAGCGCCAGCGCGTCTCCGCCGCGTTCGTCGCCAGCCGGTTCTCCGGCACAAGGCAGAGCCCATGCCCACCCCCCGTGCCCGCCGCCAGCTGCAGCCGGCGGCTTTGCGTGAGATCCGGCGCCGCCTCCAGTTCCGCCACCACCAGCGGTGCCGCGCCCGAGCGTAGCGTCTCCTCCATCACCTGCAGTGCCGCGACCAGCCCTGTCGGCCGTGCAAGCACCAGGCGCGCGGGGTCGAAAAACCGGGCGATGCCGGCGGGGCAGGGCCGATCCCGCCGCGTGGCATCGGCGATCCAGAGCACCGGGCCCCGACCCTCCCCCGCCAGCGCGAGAGCAAAGGCCAACCGGCCGGCGCCGCAGGCCTCGTGCACCCGCCCGGCCGCCAACGCGGCGAGCCCCGGGGTAAGCGGTTCCGCACCTGCCCCACCGCCATCGACCGCACCCGCCACACCTTGCCTCTTCGTCATCAGCATCCACCGCAACCCTGAATGTTCTGCTAATGTTCTATCTCGATTCGAGCATGGGCGTCCATCGCTGCGAGCGCCCTGACGTAGAGCCAGCCACCGTGAACTGGACTGTAGCGAAGGTGTAATGCTGCGCGCCCCGGCGGCGAGGTCGGGTTGGATTGAAGTTGACAGAAACCCGGTCTGTGGGGCAGCCGACGCGTTGTCCACACGCTCTCGGAGCCTTGCGAAACACCACCGATTTCGCATCCGGACTCTCCCGTATTGCGGAAGCTGAAACTATTGAGTGGATGATACCCTGACCGACGGTCATTGATGCGGGTGCTGCAATCAGCGCAGTTTGACCCTGATGGGAGCGCCACTCACAGCCCTTTGTAACGAAGTAGTGTCATCAAAAAAATCCCAGCTAAATCAGTAGATCAAAGAACTTAATGGAGATCGCCCACAGGCAGGCGAACGACGTCTGTCATAAAGCTTCCAAAAAGCCGTCATGGCAATCGCACGGATGCGTCGTGACCCGACGAGGATCGGGGATGCGAGGATTGGTTGCAATTAGCAAGTAGCGCTTTCGCCTTGCGGATGACGGCTTGCCTTTCGGGAGGTCCCTCAAGACCCTGAAGGACGGCGCCCAAAGCCCGCTGTCCACCGAGTTATCCACAGCACCGTACACACTGCGCCCTAGCCTGTTTCCGCCTGCGCGGCCTGCTCAGGCGCTTGCGCCGTCGCGGACCGCGTTGTAGCTCCCGCGCCGCAAACAGGAGAACGTCATGCAGCCCGCGCTCAAGGGAACGCTCGTCGCCATCGTCGCGATGGCGGTCATCGTAACGGCCTCGAACATCCTCGTGCAGGTGCCGTTCAACACCTGGCTGACCTGGGGGGCCTTCACCTACCCGTTCGCGTTCCTCGTGACGGACCTCGCGAACCGGCTGCACGGCCCGGCCGTCGCGCGCAAGGTGGTGCTGGCGGGCTTTGCGCTTGCCGTGCTGCTCTCCGTATGGCTGGCCACGCCGCGCATCGCCCTCGCTTCCGGCACGGCATTCCTCGCGGCGCAGATGCTCGATGTCGCGGTGTTCGACCGGTTGCGCCGAGGCTCCTGGTGGCGCGCCCCTGCGGTATCGAGCCTGCTCGGCTCAGCCGTGGACACGGCGCTCTTCTTCAGCCTCGCCTTCGCGCCGGCCTTCGCGTTTCTGGGCGACGATACGGGCTGGGCGCAGGAGCAGGTGCCGCTCCTCGGCCTTGGTGCGCCGGTGGCCTTCTGGGTCAGCCTCGCGCTCGGGGATTTTCTGGTGAAGCTCGCGCTCATCGCTGTGGCGCTGGTGCCGTTCCGACTGCTCCTGGGCGCATTCGCTCCGGCAGTGCCCGGACGGTAGCCGCACGATGCCCGTCCGCGTCAACGACCGCATCACGCTGGCGGACTGGGAGCTGACGGAGACCTTCACGCGCGCCTCCGGCCCGGGCGGGCAGAACGTCAACAAGGTCGAGACGGCCGTGCTGCTGCGCTTCGAGGCAGCACGCTCCCCCAACCTGCCGGACGACGTTAAGGCCCGTCTCCGCCGCCTTGCCGGACGGCGGTGGACCGAGGATGGCGCGGTGATCATCAAGGCGGACGGCGAGCGCAGCCAGCTCCGGAACCGTACGGAGGCTGTCGAGCGTCTGGTGGCGCTAATCCGCGCCGCCGCGGTCCGGCCGAAGCGCCGCGTGCCGACGAAGCCGACGCGCGCCTCGAAGGAACGGCGCATTACGGCGAAGAAGGAGCGGGGAACCGTGAAGGCGCTCCGCCGCACACCGGAGACCGATTGAGATCGGCATAAATCCGCCGTTCACCATCCTTGGAAAGCTCCCGATAACCCGCCGGGTGCAGGGTCCTCCAAACAGCGATGCTGGAGGGGACGATGCGGCGCGGGAACGGCACGAGTGAAGCAGAGACCATGCTGCCGGAGGTGCGCCGCCTTGCGTGGCGGATGCCGGGCCTGGGGCCGGCTCTCCTTGTTGCGATGGCCATGGGTGCCGCGTCGCCGGCCGTAGCTGCGGGGCTGACGCCGCAGCCGGAACACAGCCTCGCGTCCCTCGGGATTGAGCGTGATGCTGAGCAGCCCACGGGGGATGACGCAGCGACGCAGGGCACGGTGCGGGTTGCGGGCTTCGGCCCGCCCCTCGTCCTGCTCGAGGAGGACGGGCCGCTGGCTGCTGCGAGCCGTGCGGGGAGGCCAGACACGAGAGCGATGTCCGACCGCATGCTCGCGCTCGCCGCGCTGCTGGTCGCACTCTGCCTCATGCGGTTGTCGGCCATGCGGGTGCGCTAGCCCCGAGACGCGGGGCCAGGCCGAGGCTGTCAGGGGTTGAAGCCCTGAAGGGCGCCCGCCGGCACACTCTCCGCCCCGAGCTTCGGCGCGAGATACGCCGCGGCTGCCGCCACGCCCGAGCCGCCCATCGGCGCATCCATCGCCTGCAGTACGGTCTCGATCGTGCCGAGGGCGCCGAGGAGCATCGGCGGGTTCAGGTGCCCCATATGGCCGATGCGGAAGGCTGCGCCCTCGAACTGGCCGAGCCCGATGCCGAGGGTGAGCCCGGCCTTCTCCTCGGCGATCATGCGCAGGCGCTGCGCGTCGATGCCGCCCGTGAGCACGGTGGTCACTACGTCCGAACGCTCCGCCGCCTCCGTCACGTTGAACTCGAGGCCGCCCGGCGCCGCCCAGGCCGAAACGGCGGCGCGTGTCGCACCCGCCATTGCTGCGTGGCGCGCCCAGATCCGCTCCTGACCCTCCTCGGCGATCATGGCGAGCGCTTCCGTCATCGCAAAGATGTGGCTGACGGGCGGGGTGCCGCAGTAGCGCAGGTAGTGGTGGCCATCCTTCCCGCGCGCGGTCCAGTCCCAATACGCCGTGCGCAGATCGGCCTTCTCGTGCGCGGCCCAGGCCTTCTCGGACGCCCAGGTGAAACCAAGGCCCGGTGGCACCATCAGGCCCTTCTGGCTGCCCGCCACCGTGACATCCACGCCCCAGCCATCCATCTCGTATTCGACGCAGCCGAGGCAGGCGATGCAGTCGACCATGTAGAGCGCCGGATGCCCTGCCGCGTCGATCGCGCCGCGGATAGCGGCGATGTCGTTCCAGACCGAAGATGCCGTATCGATCTGAACCACGAGCACGGCCTTGATCTCGTGGCCGGTATCAGCGCGCAGGCGCTCTTCCACGGCGGCAGGGTCCACCGCCCGGCGCTCCCGGCCCTCGAGCACTTCCACCTCTAGGCCGAGCACCTTGCCCATCTCGCCCCAGCCCACGGCGAAGCGCCCGCTTTCCAGGACCAGAACCTTGTCGCCCCGGCTGAGCGTGTTGGTGAGCGCCATCTCCCAGGCGCCGTGGCCGTTGGAACTCGCGCAGAAGGCGCTGCCCTCGGTGCGCGCGATGCCAGGCAGCGCCGCCAGCATCCGTTCGGAAGCTTCGACGAGCGCGCCTTCGTAGATATTAGGCATCGGCTTCGCCATCGCGGCCAGCACCCGGTCGGGGATCACGGAGG
>JBCBEP010000202.1:0-4661 GCA_038528605.1 Pseudomonadota bacterium | reverse complement strand
GATCATCGCCTCGATGTCGATCACCGAGGAGCGCAAGCAGGTCATCGACTTCTCCGAAAAGTACTACCAGACGCCGGCGAAGTTTGCCGCCGCCGAGGATGCGGGGCTCGTCGACACGACCGAAGGCCTTGCCGGCAAGGTCATCGGCGTGCAGCGCGGCACGATCCACCAGGATTTCATGGAAGGCGAGTTTCCTGACGTCGAACTCAAGCTCTACGGCACGCAGGACGAGGCCTATCTGGACCTCGCCGCCGGCCGCGTGGACGCCGTGATGGCGGACTCCATCGCGATCTCCGACGGCTTCCTCAAGACGGAGGCTGGCGCTGGCTACGCGTTCTTCGGGAAGGACTACGCGGTGAAGGAGTATCATGGCGACGGCGCCGGCATTGGCGTGCGCCAGGGTGAGGAGGCGCTGCGCGACGCGTTCACCGCGGCGATCGCTGCGATCCGCGCCAACGGGACTTACCAGAAAATCCAGGCGAAATACTTCGACTTCGACATCTACGGAGCGGGGGTCTGACCGCCCTTCCGTTGCTTGACGGGGCCGGTGACGATCCGGCCTGCGGTGCCCCGTTCAGCGTCGCTGCCGGTGGTCCTCCCCGGAGGACCGCCAAGGCACTTTGGGAGCCGCGGCGGTGAGCGACCTCGTCGAGTACGCACCGCTGCTCGCACAGGGCACGGGCGTCACCATCGCGCTCGCCGTTCTCAGCCTGGTTCTGGCCACAGCACTCGGCGCCGCGGGGGCGGCGGCCAAGCTCTCGGGGAAGCGGCGCTTCGGCTGGCCGGCTGCCGCCTACACCACGCTGGTGCGCGGTGTGCCGGACCTTGTGCTGATCCTTCTGATCTATTTCGGCGGCCAGAGGCTTGTGAACGTTGTCGGCGGCGCTTTCGGTCTCGACTATGTCGAGGTTTCGAAATTCGGCGCCGGTGTCTTTGCGATCGGCTTCATCTACGGCGCCTATCTCACCGAAACCTTCCGCGGGGCCTACCAGTCGATCCCGAAGGGACAGGCCGAGGCTGCGCGCGCCCTCGGCGTCAGCCATTTCACGACACTGCGCGAGATTGTCCTGCCCCAGCTCATGCGCCTCGCCCTTTCGGGCTACGCGAATGTCTGGATGGTGCTGGTGAAGAGCACGGCCGTGGTGAGCGTCATCGGCCTCGCCGATCTGGTGGGCCTTGCGGATAAGGCCGGCAAGTCCACGCGACAGCAGTTCTGGTTCTATCTCGCCGTTCTGCTGGTCTATCTGGCGATCACCATTGTCTCAGAGCAGGTGCTCGGCCGGGCTGAGAAGCGCCTCAACCGCGGGCAGGAAGCGCGGGGGGCGCCGGCATGAGGGTCGACCTCGTCCTCGAGAACTGGGCGATGTTCGCCGAGGGCGTCTGGATGACGCTGCAGCTGACGGTGCTGGCGCTTATCGCGGGCTTCCTGATCGCGCTGCCGGCCGCTCTGGCCATGCACCGGCGTACGCGGGCAGGGACCTTCTGGCGTGGCTTTGTCTATGTCTTCCGCGGCACGCCGCTCCTCGTGCAGACCTATCTCATCTACTACGGCCTCGCGCAGTTCGACTGGGTCCGGGCAGGCCCCTGGTGGTACTTCCTGCGGGAGGCGTGGTGGTGCGCCCTCATCGCTTTTTCCCTCAATTCAGCGGCTTACCAGGCGGAGATCCTGCGCGGCGCCTTCGGGAACGTGCCGCGGGGCGAGATCGAGGCAGGGCGCGCGCTGGGGCTTTCAGCGCGCTTTATCACCTGGCTGGTGCTCCTGCCCTCCGCCTTCCGCCGCGCCTTGCCGCAATACGGGAATGAGGTGGTGTTCATGCTGCACGGCAGCGTTGTGGCCAGCGTGATCACCCTGCAGGACATCCTTGGCGCGGGCCGGACACTGAATGCCCGATACTACCTCGCCTACGAAGGGCTGCTTACGGCAGCACTTCTCTACATGGCGCTAACCTTTGCACTCGTAGGCGTTTTCCGGCTCCTGGAGCGGCGGTTCCTGCGCCACCTGAACGTTCGCAGCGCGGACAAGCCGGTGCGCAAGCCGCTCGGCGGTGTGCTGGACCCGGCGGCCGCGCGGTAGAGAGGCGCCGCCCGGCGGGGGCGGCGCAGGAGGCGATCAAAGCTCGGTGGCCGGCACGCTCCGGATCTCCGGCCAGTTCTTCTCGGCCTTCGCGATCGTGCCTTCGCGGTCCTTGTTGAAGGCTGCGAAAATGTCGGCGTTCAGAAAGACATAGAGCTTGCCGTCGATCACGGCTGCATAGTCGGGGTCGCCGTCGAACTTCTTGCCGACGCTCACGCCGAAGGTGCAGAAGCCGCCGTTCTGGGGCAGGAAGGCGGCGGGATCAGCCTCGAAGGCGGCCTTCGTCTCCGCGCTGTCGAAGTAGTAGGCCACGCCGTCATGCACGGCCGTGTGTGCCGCCGTTCCCGGGCGGGGCAGCTCTTCGCGCAGATGCATGACGGGATCCACGCCATGAAGGCCGAGCGGCGCGCCGGCGGCGGTCAGCCCGGTGCTGACATTGTACTCGTCCGCAGCCATTGCGGCCGTGCCGAGAGACAGGGCGAGGATGAGTGATGAGGCAATGAGATGGGGTCGCATAGCAATCTTCCTTCTCCAGTGGGTCTGCCGCCTCGTGGGGCGGCTTGCTGTAGACTGGAAGGCTCGAGCGCTATGGCTATGGGTGCAGATGCCTTTGGCCGGCATTCAGGACGCCCTGCAACTGCTTGCGGACGCGAGGCAATCGTCACGTTTGGATCAGCCGCAGAGTATTGCCTCAGAGGCTCTTGCGCATCCGCCGCACGGCCGCGGCAATCTCCGCCTTGTCCTGCCGCGTTGCCTTGTCGTCGAGCGCGTTCGGGGCGCGGCGGTTTGGCGCGGGCGGGCGCAGGAGCATGAAGGCGGCAATGCCGACCAGGGCCGCGGCGATCGCGCATAACGAGAGCATCTCCGTACGATCCAGCGACTGCATCCAGAAAAGCACCCGCTCGAAGAAGCTGTCGCCATGCACGACACCGGGCGCCTTTCCTGGCGCGAAGGCGTGCCCGATGCCAAGATCAGATAGATCACGCGTCATGATCACCTCCGCATTCCTGACCAACCGAATTCTATCACTGGTTGTAGTGTATGCGAAAGTTCTCCTTATGATTGTGTCGCGCGACACACATGGTCCTGCCCCGTCCGGCGCGCCGGAGGGCGCAACAGAAACGGTTTGGTTCTAGCGCTTTAGGCTGTCTCTCAGCGCGGCAGGAGGGCCCAGTAGTCGAGGTCGAGCACCACGCCTTCGGCGTATTTGCCGTCCGCGCCCTTCAGCGGGAAGGCCCCGGCGGGCTGATTCTTCACGGCAACGAGGCGCAGGCGCAGCGCGCCGATGCTCGGCTCGGCGGTCTCTGCACGGTCGAGTACCTCGGACCAGGCATAGACGGTGTCGCCCGCGAAGCAGGGGGCGGCATGGCTGCCGGCATTGATGGCGGCGATCCGCTGGGCGTTGGCGAGGCCGTTGAAGCTCAGGCCGCGGGCGAGGCTGATGATATGCCCGCCATAGACGAGCCGGGGTGCGCCGCCGCGCGCGGCCGGGTCGTAATGCACCCGCGCCGTGTTCTGCCACAGGCGCGTCGCCATCATGTGCTCAGCTTCCTCGATCACGACGCCATCAACGTGGTCGATCCGCTCGCCCACCGCATAGTCGCCCCAGCGGTGGGGGCTGCCGGCAGCGGTCGTGTCGTAGTCGCGGTAATGGAGGCCTTCGGGCACCACGAGGGCACCGGCGGGCACAGCTTCGGCGAGCGTCGGGACCACTGCTTCGGGCGCCGGGCTTGCCGCGTCGCGCTTCTTCACCATCACCCAGCGCACATAGCTGAGGACGGTCTGGCCCTGCTGGTTGCACCCCTCGGTCCGGACCCAGACAATGCCGGTCTTGCCCGAGGAGGTCTCCTTCACGCCGATCACCTCCGACCGGCTCGAAAGCGTATCGCCGGCATAGACGGGCGCGAGAAACAGGCCCTCCGCATAGCCGAGATTGGCAACGGCATTGAGCGAGATGTCCGGCACGGTCTTGCCGAAGACCGTGTGGAAGACCGCGAGGTCGTCCATCGGGCTTTCGGGCAGGCCGCAGGCCTGGGCGAAACTGTCCGCCGAGGCGAGGGCGAAGCGGCTGGGATAGAGCGCGGTGTAGAGCGCCCTGTCCCCCTCTGTCAGCGTGCGGGGCGTGGCGTGCTCGAGCAGCATGCCCGGCCGGTAGTCCTCGAAAAAGAACCCGCCGCTGTACTTCGCGCCGCCTGCCGCCGCCCCGTCCATCTCAGGCGCGTCCCGCGAAGGGGTAGACCCCGGCCCAGTTGTGCACCCCGGTGATCACGAGGAACGCAACGACGCTGACGCCGGCATGGATGAGGTTCGCCTTCAGACCCTGCGGCTCGGGCTTCGGCCCCTTGCCGTCGCGCTTGTTGATCATGATGAGGGCAACCACCGCCCAGGCGAGCAGCCCGCCGAAGAGGATGATGGAGGCGAGGTCCCCGTTCACGAGGAGATGCGCCACCGCCCAGATCTTGACGCCGGTAAGCTGCGGGTGGCGGATCCATGACGCGACGTGGCCCTTCAGCCCGCCCGCGAAATAGACCACCACGGCGATGACCATCAGCAGGTTGTTGAGATGCACCGTCCATGCCGGCGGGAA
>JBCBEP010000201.1:0-4671 GCA_038528605.1 Pseudomonadota bacterium | reverse complement strand
CGCGGAGCTGCAGGCTGGCGCGGCTCGTGACCTCCAGGATGCCGTTGCCGTACCGTTCGGCGGTGGTGCAGAGGGCGAGGAAGGCGCCCGCCTCGATCCGGCCGAGCGGGGGGCGGAGGCGGACGATGAGCCCGTCGCCCGAGAGCATCGGACGCTCGGCGCTGGGGCACCAGCCGCGGGGGGCGGGGCGGCTCATTCACCGGCCTCGGCGATCGCCTCGGGAAGCGGCTCTAGCAGCGTGGCGCGGATGCTGTTGCGCCGTGTCTCCCAGAGGCCTGCCTCATGCAGGGCGCGGAAGCGGGCCTGCATGGCGGCGTAGGCCTCGGGGTTGGCGCCCGCGAGGAAGGCGGCGACCTCCGCGTCGCCCAGCGTTGCGTCGTGATAGAGGTCGAAGAGATGCGCGGGCACGGCCCGGGTGAGATGCGCGAAGCCCGCGAGATGGTCGAGCGTTGCTGCGATCTCGGCCGCGCCCCGGAAGCCGTGGCGGCGCATGCCGTCGATCCAGCCCGGATTGCTGGCGCGGGCGCGCACAACGCGGGCCAGTTCCTCGGAAAGCGCGCGAGTGCGGGGGCGCTCGGGGTCGGTGTTGTCGAGATTGTAGAAGGACGCCGCGCCGCCGCCGAGCTGCGCCTTTGCGGCGGCGAACCCGCCTTCATGGGCCGCGTAATCCGCTGCGGCGAGCAGGTCCGTCTCCGGCACGTCGTGGAGGTGGAGGAAGCTGTCGGCCTGTGCGACCCGCGCTTCGAGTGCGGCGCGGTCCTCCCTGCCATCGCCAGTGTCGAAGGCGTAGGCGCTTGCGGCGAGCCAGGCGTCGGCGGCGGCGGCGCGGGCCTCCTCGCTCAGGTCCTCGGGCGCGCCATCGGCGCCTGCGCCATAGGCGCCGGGGGCCGGGCCGAAGACGCGGGCACCGGGCGCCTTCGCGGCGAAGGGGTTCCATTCGACCGGCTCGTCCCGCGTGGCGAGGGCGCTAACCGCCTGGCCGAACAGGGACATCTGAACCGGGAAGACATCGCGGAAGAGGCCGGAGACGCGCAAGGTCACGTCGATGCGCGGGTGCTCGAGCTCGGTGATCGGGATGATCTCGAAGCCCGAGACGCGGGCGCCGGACGCGTCCCAACCCGGCCGGACGCCGAGGAGGTGGAGCGCCATGGCGAATTCCTCGCCGGCGGTGCGCATGGTGGCCGAGCCCCAGAGGTCGATCACGAGGCCCTTTGGGTAGTCCCCATGGTCCTGCAGATGGCGGCGGATGAAGTCCTCGGCGAGGCGGACACCCTGGGCATGGGCGTTGCGGGAGGGCACGCCGCGCGGGTCGACCGCGAAGAGGTTGCGGCCCGTGGGGATCACATCCTGCCGTCCGCGATGAGGGGAGCCGGAGGGGCCGGGGGGTACGCGCCGGCCGGCCAGCGCGTCGAGCAGACCGGCCCGCTCGCCGGCGGCGGAGGCGGGGTCTGCGCCGCGGCCGTAGATGTGCAGGCCGTCGCCGAACTGGCTCTCCTTCACGTCGCAGACGAACTGGTCGATCCGGGTGATTGCTTCGGCAGGGCAATGGGTTGCGGTGAGGCCGAGATCCTCCGCGACGCCGGCAGCCTCGGCCTCGGCGCGGATATCCGCCTCGAGGCGCGCGCGGCGCGGTGGGTCGAGCCCGTCGGCATTCGAGAACTCGTCGAGCAGCGCTTCGAGGGGGCCGAGGCGCTCGGGCGTGCCGGCGATGCGCAGGGGCGGGGGCAGGTGGCCGAGGGTGAGGGCACCGATGCGCCGCTTGGCCTGCGCGGCCTCGCCGGGGTCGCTCGAGATGAAGGGGTAGACGACGGGGAGCGGGCTGGTGAGCGCTTCCGGCCAGCAGGTGTCGGAGAGGGCGACGGCCTTGCCGGGCAGCCATTCGAGCGTGCCATGCGCGCCGAGATGGACGATCGCATGCGCGCCCGCGGCGTGGCGGAGCCAGAGATAGAAGGCGACATAGCCGTGGCAGGGCGTGGCGGCGACATCGTGGTAGGCGGCCTTCCGGTCCCGCCCCGCCGCGCGGTCCGGCTGCAGCGCGATGCGCTGGCGGCCGCGGGTGAAGGCCCTGAACTCGAACGCATTTTCGCGGACGGCGGGGTCGCTGGCCGGGTCGCCCCAGTCCCGCGCCAGCGCCTGGCGGAGGGGGGCGGGGAGGGTAGCGAGCGCGGCCTCGTAGGCGCTCACGGGCCAGCGGGCGCGCGTTGCGTCGAGCGCTGGCGCAACGGGCGCTGGGGTGCCGGTATCGTAGCCAGCATCGGAGAGGTCTTCGAGAATCGCTTCCGCAGAGGCGAGCGCGTCGAGCCCGATGGCATGGGCGTCCTGCCAGGGCTTGCCGGGATAGGTGCTAAGAACGAGGGCGAGGTGTTTTTCCGCGGCCGGGGTGGTCGCTAGGCGGTGGAGGGCTGCGGCCTTGTCGGCGACGGCGCCGATGCGCTCGCGGTCCGCGTTGTGGACGTAGCGGGAGAACTCGAGGGCCGTGTCGCGCGCGCTCGGCTCCTTGAACGAGACCACGCCGGCGAAGAGGCGCCCGTCGACTTCCGGCAGCACCACATGCATGGCGAGATCGGCGGGGGAGAGGCCGCGCTCGGCCTCGGCCCAGGCCTCCCGCCCCGCGGTGCTGAGGGCCACCTGGAGGACCGGGACGCCGGCTGCATCGAGCGGCGAGGCGCCGGTGTCGCCGCGGCCCGAGAAGGCGGTGGCGTTGACGATGATCGCGGGGGCGAGGGTCGCCGCCCAGCGGGTGAGCCACGGGGCGGCATCGGGCGCCTTCAGGGACGGGGCGAAGAGGCCGAGGGTGCGGAAGCCGCGGGCCTCGAGCGCCGCGCTGAGCGCGGCCATCGGCGCAAGATCGTCGGCCGCGAGGTAGGAGCGGTAGAAGGTGATGAGCGCGAGGGGGCGCTCATCGGGCGCGAGGGCGGTGGCGGCGGGGCAGGCGAGCCCTTCGCCAGGATGCCAGGCGCCGACCTCGGGCAGGCCCTTGGCGCCGCGAACGGGGGGCAGGTAGAGCCCCGCGGCAAGGGCGAGCTGGGCGAGGGCGGCGCGGGCTGCGGCGGGCCCCCCCGCATCGCAGAGCTGCTTGAGGCGCATGAGCGTGGAGGCGGGCACCGTGGAGGCGGCATCGAGCTGCGGATCCGGCCGCCCATCGGCAGGGATGACGGCGAGGGCGATGCCTTCGCGCCCCGCGAGCCAGGTGAGCTGCTCGAGCCCGTAGCGCCAATAGGGCGCGCCGCCGATGAGGCGCACGAGGATGCCCTTCGCGCCCGAGAGCGTCTGCTCGACATAGGTGTCGACCGAAAGCGGATGGCGGAGCGCGACGAGGTTCGCGAGCCGGAGCGTGGGGCGCTGATCCTCGGGCCCTGCCGCATGCCAGGCGGCGGCGAAGGCGCCGAGGTCGCTGTCGGAGAAGGAGAGCACGACGAGATCGGCCGGGGACTGGCCGAGATCCGTGGGGACCTCGGTCTCCTCGAGACCGTGGCTCTCGCGGAAGACGACGTGCATGGCGCCCCGGCCTTTGCGTCAGGCCCCGATCAGGGCCTGGCGGATCGCATCCGCATCGATGGCGTCGTGCTCGGCGATGACGACGAGGCGGCTCGCGCGCTCCTCACCGGGCTTCCAGGCACGGTCGAACTGGCTGCGCACGCGGGCGCCCACGGCCTGGACGACGAGGCGCATGGGCTTGCCCTTGATCGCGATGTGGCCCTTCACGCGCAGGATGTCCCGCGCTTCGGCCAGCGCCGCGATGCGGGCTTCGAGCGCCTTGGGATCGTCCTGCTCGGGCAGCTCAACCACAATGCTGTCGAAGTCCTCGTGGTCGTGCTCGTCGTGGTGATGGTCGTGATGCGAGGGGCGGGCGTCGAGATCGTCCTCCGCCGCCTTGGCGAGGCCGAGGATCACGCGCGGGTCGATCGCGCCCTCGGTTACCTCGACGACCGGGAGCGGGCGGGGCGCTTCGGCGGCGATCACGTCGCGAGCCTTCGAGATGCCCTCGGCACCCGCAAGGTCGGCCTTGGTGAGGAGGATGATGTCGGCGCAGGCGATCTGGTCCTCGAAAACCTCCGAGAGCGGGGTCTCGTGGTCGAGGCTGTCATCCGCGGCGCGCTGCGCTTCGACGGCATCCACATCCGGCGCGAACCGACCGGCGGCGACGGCTTCGGCATCGGCCAGCGCGATCACGCCATCGACGGTGATCTTCGAGCGGATGGTTGGCCAGTCGAACGCTTTGAGGAGGGGTTTCGGCAGCGCGAGGCCCGAGGTCTCGATCAGGATGTGATCGGGGCGCGGCTCCATGGCCATCAGCGTCTCGATGGTGGGGATGAAGTCGTCCGCCACCGTGCAGCAGATGCAGCCGTTCGCGAGCTCGAGGATGTTCTCGGCCGGGCAGCTCTCGGAGGCGCAGCCGGCGAGGATTTCGCCATCGACGCCGACATCGCCGAACTCGTTGACCACCACCGCCAGGCGCCGCCCCTCGGGGTTGCGCAGGAGGTGACTGATGAGCGTTGTCTTGCCCGAGCCGAGGAATCCGGTGACGACGGTGACGGGCAGCTTCGAGAGGTCAGTCATCGTGGGCTCCGATGGGCGGGATGCGGGCGATGCAGTTGCGCTTGAAGTGTTCTGGGCGCTGGCGCCAGGGGATCAGCCCTTCGGGCGCTTCGCGGTACTGGGCGGCGCCGG
>JBCBEP010000200.1:0-4706 GCA_038528605.1 Pseudomonadota bacterium | reverse complement strand
TCAAAATCCGCCGGCCTCACGGCCTTGTCGGTTCGAGTCCGACACCGGGCACCAAAAATCCTCTACATTCGCCAAGAATTTCACATTACTATCAGTATGTTAGATTCCTCGGGTGAGTTGGAAGCCTGGTTTCTGTTACACATTCTGTGTAACAAATTGTGTAACAGCAACGGCGTGAGAGTTCCCATGGGCGTGATGATGAGAGGCCGCAAAGCCTGGTTCGTGAAGCGCATTCCGAAGCGCTATCGCCACCTCTTTCCCGAGGCGCAGACTCATATGCGCCGCCCCGCGCATACCGATAGCCGGGCGGATGCCGAGCGCCGCTGGCCCCAGATTGAGGCCGAGTGGGACGCGCATTTCCGGGCTCTCGCCGCCGGCCGCTCCTCCGATGCTGCCCGCCATCTCGAGGTCGCTCGCTCGCTCGCCGAGGCCCGGGGCTTTGCCTACATCACGGCGGAGAGCCTGGCGGACGGCCCCTTCGCCGAGATCGCTCGCCGCCTCGAGGCGCTCTTCCAGCACGGCAACCCCACCGCGGCCGAGGCCGATGCACTCCTCGGAACCGTCGCGGCCCCGCCCCTCCTCTTCACCGCCGAGGGCGCCCTTGAGGTCTTTTTCGAGGCCTCGCCCGATCTCATCGCCGGCAAGTCCCCCGCCCAGGCCAAGCACTGGCGCCAGGAGCGCGGGCGCGCCATGGGCGATTGGGAGCGCGTGATGGGCCAGCTCCCTATGCAGGAAATCGGCCAGGCGGAGGCCGTCCGCTTCCGCGCCTGGTGCGCCGGGCGGATCGCTGGCGAGGGCGAGGGGCCGGCCTGGTCTGCTGAGAGCGCGAATAAGCGCCTGGTGAAGCTGAGCGGCATCTGGAACGCGGTCTCCCGGGTAAAGGGCCTCGACCTCGAGAGCCCCTTCAAGGGCCTCCTCTTCAAGGCCCAGCCGCGGGAGGAGGCCGCCGCCTATTCCCGCGGCTGGATCGCCGAGCGCATCCTCGCGCCTGGCGCCCTCGATGCCATGGTGCCCGAGGCGGCCGATATCATCCGCCTCCTGGTCAACACCGGTTTCCGCCCTTCCGAGCCCATCGATGCGCGGCCCGAGGATTTTGTGCTCGAGGCCGAAGTGCCCCATCTCGTCATCACGCCCTACGATGGCGAGCGGCAGCGGGAGATCAAGAATGCGGGCTCGCGCCGGGCCATCCCGCTCCTGGGCATGAGCCTCGAGGCGGCGCACCGGTTGAAGGCAGCCGGCGGCTGCGTCCGCTATCGCGGGCGGCCAACCGCCTTTTCGAACTATGCGAACAAACAGATGCGCGCGCTCGGCCTGGCCGAGAGCCCGCGCCACACCGTCAAGGGCTTCCGGCACGGCTTCGAGAACGCGCTCCTGGACGCTGGCGTCGATGACCGCATACGCGCCGATCTCATGGGCCACGCCTATACCCGCCCCCGCTATGGCGATGGCGGTGCACTCGCCGGCCGCGCGGCCGCGATCGCGAAGATCGCGCTCTAGAGGTCACCCGACCCAGCGCGCGATCACGACATCTGCGCGATGGCGTGCCCGCGAAGGTCGAGATGTTCCTCCATTCGCGCCTGGCCGGGGACCCCGGCAAGGCGAGCCCCGAAGAGGTGGACTTCGCCGGCGCCCGGGCGATCTTCACGCAAGAGCCGGAAGCGACGGATCAGTTCTCCGGCAAGCGCATCAAGGCCTTCGTGGGCGGGCAGGATCGCCGCCCGGTGCGCGGGCTGCAACAGTCTCAGAGCTATTATCGCCCCCGCGCCGTCCCGGTGATCGCCTTCAACCGCACGCCCCGGGTGGTGGGCGAGGATGAGGGCATCCGCCGGCGCCTGGTGATCTTCCCCTTCGTGGTCAATCTCCGCGAGCTGCCGCCCGAGAAGCGCATGACGCAGGCGGAGGCGGAGCGGCGCATCCTGGCCGAGCTGCCCGGCATCCTGAATTGGATGCTCGATGGCTTCGCCGAGTTCTGGCGCCGGGCCGAGGCGGGCATCGGCGCGCCCCCGGGCATCGATCCGCCCGAGGAGATGCGCGAGTTGAAGGCCGAGCTTCTGGCCTCCTCCGACCCGGTGGGCGAGTTCCTGGCCGATTGCTGCGAGGTCGTGGAAGGCATTGCAGAGGTGCGCGTCCTCGAAGCCTACGCCGTCTACGAAGAATGGGCGCGCCGCACCGGCGGCGCGCTCTATCGCCCTCGCACCTTCGCCGATCTCCTGGTGGAGAAGGGCTATCCGAAGAAGAAAACGATGGGCCGCATCCATTTCGAGGGCCTGCGCTGGCGCGCCGAGGGCGACGTGGTGGACATCCTCGAGAACAGCCAGGTGCGCGCCCGGATCGACGGTGCCCCAGGCGCCGGCGGCGTGGCCTCGGCCGAGAAGCCGGAGGCCGAAAAGAATGACTTTTGATTGCTCCCTTTTCGTCCCTCGCGCTCCCTCGGCGCACCCGGTTCGTCCCTGTTTCGTCCCTGAAACCCGCTCTCTCCACCCGCGCCCCCCTTATCTCTCTCGCGGAGAGAGAGGGGGTGGGTGGTCCCCTGAGTATGGGTCTAAGGCTCAGTTCCTCCCTGTTAGTCCCTGGCCCCCAATTTTTTTCCCAATGAAATCAAGGGTAGGGACGAACAGGGAGGAAAGGGACGTAGTATGAATACGCGCGAGGGGAAGTCCACCGCTGTTCATACGGAGAAGGGTAGAAGCGTTGCTCCCTCAAAGGGGGGCAAACGCCGCCCGGCGCGCCGCTCGGCCGAGGAGCGGGAGGCGGCGGTGGCGGCCCTCGAGGCGGCCCTGCCCGGCGCCGGGCGCGAGGGCGAGGGCCAGGCGACCGTCCAGCGCGCTTGGGTGAAGGACGATGACGTGCCGGGCGGCAAAGGCCCGCTCCGCCAGATCGGCGTCCTCCGGGTCCGCAGCGCGGCGCTCGACCGCGTAGGCCCCGTGCGCCAGATGGCGGCCGATGCCTATGCCGAGACCTTCCAGCGCGCCCGCCATGCCGGCCTCGGCTCGCCCCTCGGCCGCCTCGGCGAGGAGGGCGGCGGCTCCGGCGGCTCGGCCCCGGTGGGAGCGCAGCACTTCGCCATGGATGCGCTCGACCGGCTGCGCGCGATGAACGAGGCCATCGGCCCGGAGCGCGTGCTCCTCACCCGCTCGGGCGCGATGATCAGCGTCCAGCTCCTCGTGGTGATGGTCTGCGTCTTCGATAAGACCCTGGCCGAGGTGGTCGAGAGCCGCGACGTCTACGTGAAGAGCGAGCGGACCAAGCGCCTCATGCAGGGCCTCGAGGCCGGGCTCGACCGCGTGGCAGCGGTCGCGGGGCTCGCCTCGGCCACCTCCAGCGGCGAGCCGGCTACGGTTTCAACCGATGAAACCGAAACCCGCAGCGAAAAAAACCGTTGACAGACCGGACGTCGTAACCGTACCACATTACAACGCTCTCGAAGTGCGACTAACGAGGGTCGCGCTTCACCAAACCAGCGGGATGACAGCGATGTAGCGCCGATCACAGGCCGGGCCACAGCGCCCGGCCGTCGGCACTCGGAGCGACGTCACGCCCTCCCCCTTCTCCGCGCCTCCGCCTCGGCCTTCTCGGGCCTGGCCGGGCGCCCCATGCCCGGAGGGTCGTGGATGGACATCCATCACAACACCGCCCAGGTGCGGCGCGATCTCGGGCGCTTCCATCGGAAGTAACTGCCCTTCGCGATCTCGCTCGGGCTCAACCGGACGGGGAAGGACTTGCGCGCCTGGGCGGGGCGCCTCCTCGCCAACCGGATCGACAGGCCGACGCCCTTCACGCTGCGCGCCTTCTCGATGAAGGCCGCGACCAAGCGGCGCTGGGAGGTGACGGTCTTCGCGAAGGACCGCCAGGCGAGCTATCTCCGCTGGCTCGAGACCGGCGGTGAGCAGGCGCCGAAGAAGCGGGCGCATGTCCTGCCGGTGGAGGCGGGGCGCAACCGCTACGGCAACATGCGCAAGGGCGTGGTCAAGCGCCTTCTCGCCAGCGTCAACGCCTTCTCGGGCGTGCCCCGCGGCGGCGGGCGGCCGGGCGGCCTCTATCAGCGCGTGGGCGCTCGCCCGGGCAGGCGGGCCGGCCGCCGCCTCCGGCTCATGGTCGCCTACGAGAAGAGCACGTCCTACGAGCCGATGCTCGGCTTCCAGGCGGGCGGGCGCAGGCTGGTGCGACGGATCGTCGGCGAGAAGATGAGAGCGGCGATGGAGTACGCGATCAGGACTGCCCGGCGCAACTGATTGCTCGGCGCAACCTTCTCTTGAGCGCAACGATCACCCCCTCATGGGTGGCGAGCCGCAACGAATTTGGGTCCTCCCCGGCAACCCATCGTGGGCGCCTTGGCGACCACGAAGCAGTCAACCGTTGTGGGTTTGAGGGGACGGCTGGAAGTCGTTGTGGTTGTTGTTCTTCTCAGGAGAGGAATGCAGGTCGAGAGGGCGGTGAATTGGATCTCCGCGAACTCACGGCGGATGAGGTCGAAGCGGTCAGGGCGCACCCCCGGTCAGGGAGCACCCCCAGGTGGACGAGGCTCCGTGCGTAGCGAGCGTGCCACGCCGTCGCTATCAGCGCCTTCCATGGTGAGGCCAGCACCGTCAGAGCCTGGGAGTGCGAGGGCATGCAGCGCAAGGTGGAGTGCCCCCACTGCACGACGCCGGATCAGGCTCTGACGGTGCTGGCCTCACCATGGAAGGCGCTGATAGCGACGGCGTGGC
>JBCBEP010000199.1:0-4735 GCA_038528605.1 Pseudomonadota bacterium | reverse complement strand
TCGGCGGCGAGAACATCGTGGGCGCCTATGCCTGCATGAAGTACTTCCAGTCGCTCCCGAACGAGAACAACCAGCGCTTCGTCCAGGCCTTCAAGGAGATGTGGGGCGAGGACATGGTGATCGGCGACGTGACCCAGGCCGCCTATCTCGGCCCCTGGCTCTGGAAGGCCGCCGTGGAGAAGGCCGGCAGCTTCGACGTCGACAAAGTGCGCGAGGCGAGCCCGGGCATCGAGCTCGACACGGCCCCCGAGGGCTACGTCAAGGTCCACGAGAACCATCACCTCTGGTCGAAGACCCGCGTTGGCCTGGCGCGCGACGACGGCCAGTACGACGTGGTGTTCGAGACGGCGGAACTCGTCGAGCCCGATCCGTTCCCCGAGGGCTACCAGTAAGCCGAATGGCGCCCTGAGGCCGGCATCGGTCCAGGGCGTCGAGGGGGCCGCCATCCCTGTCGCGGCCCCTCACCCTTTCTCCCCAGTCGGTTCACAGGGCGGCGCGCACCGTCCCAATGACGGAGTCTTGGATGTTCGACGGCTACACGATGAGCGAGCTTGGCGCGATCGTCGCCATGCAGGGCTTCGCAGGGCTGATCCTGTTCTCGGTGTTCGTTCTGATGGCCCTCGGCCTCGCGATCATCTTCGGCCAGATGGGCGTGATCAACATGGCGCATGGGGAGTTCATGATCCTCGGCGCCTATGTCACGTATATCTGTGCGAGCGTCTTCGAGGCATACATGCCCGCGCTCTATGGCGGGTACTTCTTCGTCGCGATGATATTGGCGTTCTTCGCCGCCGGCGCGCTGGGGATGCTGGTTGAGTGGGGATTGATCCGACACCTCTACAAGCGACCGCTCGACACCCTGCTCGCCACCTGGGGCCTCTCGCTCATCCTGCAGCAGATCTACCGCTCCACCTTCGGCGCACGTGAGGTGGGTGTGAGCGTGCCCGACTGGATGCTGGGCTCGATCTACCTGACCGACCTTATCGAGATCCCGATCAACGGCCTCTTCGTGATGATCCTCGCGATCACGATCTCCATCGCCGTCTACGTGATGCTGTTCCGCTCCACCTGGGGCAAGCAGGTGCGCGCCGTGATGTCGAACCGGCAGATGGCCGGTGCGGTGGGCGTGAACACGGAGATGACCGACCGGCTGACCTTCGGCATCGGCTGCGGTGTTGCGGGCGTCGCGGGCTCGGCCTTCACGATGATTGGCTCCACCGGGCCCACGGCCGGCCAGCTCTACATCGTCGACACCTTCCTCGTGGTCGTCTTCGGGGGTGCTGCCAGCCTCCTCGGCACCATCGCCTCGGCCTTCACCATCAGCCAGACACAGTCGGTGCTCGAGTTCTTCCTCTCCGGCTCCATGGCCAAGGTCGTCGTCCTGCTCACGGTCATCACCATCCTGATGCTCCGTCCGCAGGGTCTGTTTGACTTCAAGGTTCGCAAGTGAGGGGCGACCGGACATGACCCGTACCATCACCCGCAATCCGTTCATGACGCCTGCCGAGATCGTCGGCTTCGTCATCCTCGCGATCCTGATCTTCGTGATCATGCCGATGGGGCTGGACGCCTTCCGCCTCAACCTCGTCGGCAAGTACCTGACATACGCCTTCGTCGCGATCGGGCTGGTGCTCTGCTGGGGCGCCGGTGGCATCCTCAGCCTCGGCCAGGGCATTTTCTTCGGGCTTGGCGGCTACTGCATCGCCATGTTCCTGAAGCTCGAGGCCTCGACACCCGAGAACACCTCGATCCAGTCCACCCCCGGCATTCCGGACTTCATGGACTGGAACCAGCTCACTGCCCTGCCCTGGTGGTGGGAGCCCTTCAACTACCTGCCGCTGGCCATCCTCGCGATCCTGATCGTGCCCTCAGCCCTCGCCTTCGTCGTCGGCGTCGCGATGTTCCGGCGGCGCGTGTCGGGCGTCTACTTCGCGATCATCACCCAGGCGCTCGTGTCGGTGCTGACCATCCTGATCATCGGCCAGCAGGGCTACACGGGCGGCATCAACGGCATTACCGATCTGCGCACGATCCTCGGCTGGGACATCCGGACCGACGAGGCCAAGACCACGCTCTACTTCGTCAACGGCGTGCTCCTCTTCGGCTGCCTCTTCGTCGCGCAATACGTGAAGCGCTCGAAACTCGGCCGCGTGCTCATCGCCATGCGCGACCAGGAGGAGCGGGTGCGCTTCTCCGGCTACGACGTCGCGAACTTCAAGCTCTTCGTCTTCGTCCTCGGCGCAGCGATGGCGGCGGTGGGCGGCGCGATGTTCACCCTACAGGTCGGCTTCATGTCGCCCACCCTCATCGGCATCGTGCCCTCAATCGAGATGGTCATTTTCTGCGCGGTCGGCGGGCGCCACTCCATCCTCGGTGCCGTCTACGGCGCGCTGGTGGTGAACTGGGCCAAGACAGCCTTCTCCGAGGCTTTCCCCGAGCTTTGGCTGCTCGGCTTCGGCGCACTCTTCATCGCGGTCGTCCTCGTGTTCCCCAGCGGTCTCGCCGGCATCTACGACGACTGGATCAAGGCCCCGGTGCTCAAGCTCCTCTCGAAGAAGGGCGCCGGAGAGCCTGACGCGTCCGAAGGGCCCGCCCCGACGCCGGCCAGCCCGTCCCCGGGCATAGCCCCAGCCACCCCCAACCCGGCCGAGTGAGGAGAGCACGATGAACGCGGCACCGCTGCACCACACCGACTATCTCCTCGCCGTCGAGGGGCTGACCGTTTCCTTCGACGGCTTCAAGGCGGTCGACGACCTCAGCTTCTATGTCGACAAGGACGAGATCTTCGTGATCATCGGCCCCAACGGCGCGGGCAAGACCACGGTTCTCGATCTCATTTGCGGGCGCACGAAGTCGACGGACGGCTCCATCCGCTACAAGGACCGGGAGCTTACCAACCTCCGCGAGGACCAGATCGTCCATGCCGGTGTCGGCCGGAAGTTCCAGAACCCTTCGATCTACGAGGACCTCACGGTCTTCGAGAACCTCGAGCTGAGCTATCCCACGGGCTACTCGGTCTTCGGCGCACTCGCTTTCAAACGCTCCGCCGAGGTCGTCACGCGTATCGAGGAGGTGGCCGAGACCATCTTCCTCCTCGACCATCTGGGCGACAAGGCCGGGCTGCTCTCCCACGGCCAGAAGCAGTGGCTCGAGATCGGCATGCTGCTGATCCAGGACCCGGAGCTTCTGATGCTCGACGAGCCCGTGGCCGGCATGTCCGTCGCCGAACGCAAGCAGACCGCCGAGCTTCTCAACCGCATCACCAAGGGCCGCTCGGTCCTCGTGATCGAGCACGACATGAAGTTCGTCGAGGACATCGCCCACAAGGTGCTGGTGCTGCACCAGGGCAAGATCCTGGCCCAGGGCTCCATGGAGAAGGTCCAGGCCGATCCGAAAGTCATCGAAGTCTATCTCGGCCACTAGGGGAGCCAGCCATGCTGCATGTTCGCGATCTACGCGTGGCCTATGGCCAGTCCGAAATCCTCCACGGCCTCAACCTCGACGTCGAGAAGGGCGAGATCGTCGCCGTGATGGGGCGGAACGGCATGGGCAAGACCACGCTCATGAAGTCCCTCATCGGCATCGTGCCATCGCGCCAGGGCTCCATCCGCGTCGAAAAGGCTGAACTCACGAAGATGAGGAGCCACAAGCGCGTGGCCTCCGGCGTCGCCTACGTGCCCCAGGGCCGCGCGATCTTCAGCACCATGACCGTGCAGGAGAACATCGAGACCGGCCTCACGGTCACCGGCAAGAAGGTGGTGCCCGAGCATCTCTACGAGATGTTCCCTGTGCTCAAGGAGATGCGGAAGCGCCGGGGCGGCAACCTCTCGGGCGGCCAGCAGCAGCAGCTCGCCATCGCCCGCGCCTTGGCCGCCGAGCCCAAGATCCTGCTGCTCGACGAGCCGACCGAGGGGATCCAGCCCAGCATCATCCGCGAGATGGCGCGCACGCTCCGCCGCATCCGCGACGAGCACGGGCTAACCATCGTCGTCTCGGAACAGGTGCTCAGCTTCGCCCTCGACGTCGCAGACCGCGTCGTCGTCATCGAGAACGGCAGCTTCGTCTTCGAAGGCCCCCGCGAAGGCCTCGACGAGGAGCGCGTCACCAAATTCCTGTCCGTCTGACGGCGGCGGCGAACCATCAGCTCAACAGAGAGGAGACCAGAAATGCCCGACACAACAATGAACTACACTCGGTCGCCCGAAACCCTGATCACCGTTGATCTGGACGACAGCCCCCACAACAACCCGATGATCCACAACCGCTGGCATCCGGACATTCCGATCGTCGCGTGGGTCGAGCCGGGGGCGGATTTCATCGTCGAGGCCTATGACTGGACGGGAAGCCAGATCAAGAACAACGACGACGCCTCCGATGTGCGCGACGTTGAGCTGCCGCAGGTGCATTACCTTTCCGGTCCCATCGGTGTGAAGGGCGCCGAGCCGGGCGACCTTCTGGTGGTCGAGCTCCTTGATGTCGGCCCGCTGCAGCGCAGCCTGTGGGGCTTCAACGGCGTCTTCTCCCGCAACAACGGCGGCGGGTTCATGACCGACCACTTCCCGGATGCGCAGAAGACGATCTGGGACTTCGACGGCATGTACACGTCCTCACGCCACGTGCCGGGTGTGCGCTATGCGGGTCTTATCCATCCGGGCCTGATCGGCACCCTGCCGGACCGCAAGCATCTCGATATGTGGAACGCGCGCGAGAAAGCGCTGTTCGACACGAACCCGAC
>JBCBEP010000198.1:0-4769 GCA_038528605.1 Pseudomonadota bacterium | reverse complement strand
GGCGGGCGGCGCATGAAGCTGGCCGAGGCGGGGGTCTCGGAGATGCAGAACTGGGTGGACACGCTGATCGTGATCCCCAACCAGAACCTCTTCCAGGTCGCCTCCGAGCACACGACTTTCGTGCAGGCCTTCCAGCTGGCCGACGACGTGCTCTACCAGGGCGTGCAGGGCGTGACCGACCTGATGGTCCGCCCCGGCATGATCAACCTCGACTTCGCCGATGTCCGCTCCGTGATGGAGGAGATGGGCAAGGCGATGATGGGCACGGGCGAGGCCGAGGGGCAGACGCGGGCCATCGATGCCGCCGAGAAGGCGATCGCCAACCCGCTGCTCGACGAGGTGAGCCTGAAGGGCGCCAAGGGCGTGCTGATCAACATCACCGGCGGTTACGACCTCACGCTCTTCGAGATGGACGAGGCGGCGAACCGTATCAAGGACGAGGTGGACCCGAACGCGCTGATCAAGTTCGGCTCGGCCATCGACCCGGATATGGACGGCAAGATGCGGGTGAGTGTCGTCGCCACCGGGATCGATGCCGAGCAGATGAGCCGGCCGGTCGAGGAGACGCACACCCCGGCGCGCCGCCGCCCGGCGATGACGGACAGCGCGGGCATCGATGCGCTCCGCGGCGGACAGGCCCGTGCGGCGGCCGCCGCCGCGCCCGCGCCGGCGCTGGTGGAGGCCCGGTCCGAGGCCGAGCCGGAAGCGGCCGCCGAGGAGCGGGAGATGGAAGCCGCCCGGCCGTCGCCCGCAAGCGTGGTGGCCAGCGCGCGGGCAACGCTCGCCGCCGCCTTCCGCGCACCGGAGGAGGAGGCGCCCGCTGCCGAGGCCGCGCCACTCTCCCCGCCCGAAGCGGCCCCGGCGCCGGAACGGCCGCTGGGTGCTGCGCCCTCGCCGGACGAGATCCGCGCGCGGGCGGAGCGGGTGCGCGAACAGGCGCGTGAGGCCCGGGTTGCGCGGGAGCAGGCGCCGCGGCCGGCACCGTCCTTCGACGACGATGGCGGTCCGGGGCTCTTCGATCTCGAGGACCGGTCGCTCGACCGGGCCGCCCCGTCCCAGCGCGCGATGGCGGCGGCGAGCGAGCCGGCGCCCCAGTTGGCGCCCCAGCCCGCCGCGCAGGCCGAGGCGCCGCAGCAGGCCGGTGGCCGCACGGGGCTTTTCACCATCAACCGGCTCATCAACCGGGTGGCGGGCCATCAGGAGCCGGGCGTTCAGCGCCGGATCGAACCTCAGGCCGGGGGCCGCGGCGATGCGGCGGATGATGACGAGGGCGATATCCCGGCCTTCCTGCGCCGCCAGGCGAACTGATGTGCAGCGCCGTCCGGTTCTTGCGGCCGGGCGGCGCAATCTTCCCGGCACCCACGCGCGCCTAGCGTGAAGTCGCCGCCTTAGAGCCCTCTAAAGCAATATTCTTTCGGCCTCACTGTTCCGTGAGCCCCCGTGTCTGAAAGGGCGCGGGGCTTTTTTGATGCGCCGCAGCGGTCTCTGTTGCAAAGGGACATAATTGTTGAATTGGTTCCCCTCCCGCCCGGCTTTAATGAATGCTTAGCAGAACAATATGCCGCTGCGGCGCCGTCGCCCAAGACGAGCAAAACAAAGCAGGCGGAACGAGGACAAGAGCATGCGTTTCACTCTCGCGAATACCGCGGTTTTCAAGGGCGTGGGCCTGCATTCGGGCCGCCCCGTGACCGCGAAGGTGCTGCCGGCGATGCCCGGGGCCGGGATCGTGTTCGAGCGCGTCGACGCCGCGCTCGGCACCGGGCGCATTCCTGCGCGCTACGACCTGGTGAGCGACACGCAGCTCTGCACCAAGCTCGAGAACGAGCACGGTGTTTCGGTCGGCACCGTGGAGCACCTGATGGCGGCCCTGGCGGGCGCGGGCATCTCGGATGCGCGCATCGTGCTCGACGGGCCGGAAGTGCCGATCATGGACGGCTCGGCCCAGCGATTCATCGAGGGTTTCCAGAAGGCCGGTCTGGTGGTCACGGGCACGGCGCCCGAGGTCATCGAGATCCTGAAGCCGGTCGAGGTGGTGCGCGACGGACGCCGCGCGGCACTTCTGCCGAGCGAAGGGACACCCGGCCTCGCGATCCGCTTCCATATCGATTTCGCCGATCGCGCGATTGGCCGCCAGGAGATCGAACTCGCCATGGCCGGCCCGGTTTTCGCCGAGGAGCTGGCGGATTGCCGGACCTTCGGGCACCTCGCCGAGGTGGAGTACCTGCGCAAGCTGGGCCTTGCCCGCGGCGGCAGCCTCGAGAATGCGGTGGTGGTCGATAACGGTCGCGTGCTGAACCCGTCGGGTCTGCGCCGCGTCGATGAGTTCGTGCGGCACAAGGCGCTCGACGCCGTGGGGGACCTGGCGCTGGCCGGCGCCCCTATACTCGGCGTCTACGAGGGCGAGAAGGCGGGCCATGAGATGACCAACCTCCTCCTCCGCGCGCTCTTCGCCGATCCCGACGCGTGGCGGCGCGGCCGCGATGCGAAGGGTGCCATGTGTCTGCCCGCCCGCCGCGCGCCTCGGCGCCGTGGCGAGGATGCGGCGCGGAGCGTTGCTGTCTGATCGGATCCCGGCGGGGTGCCGGGCCGGTCCTGTACCGCCGGATCTGACCTGACCTGCTAGGGCTCTGGCGGTGTGCCCGGCCGCAGTGTAATCTCTGATCGATTTCCGCGTCCTGAGCCGAACGAGACAGTCGAGCCCATGCAGAGCTTGCCCATCCGCCGCGCCCGCCCCCTCGCCATCCTTATTGCTGCCGCCGCGCTCGCCGGCTGCTCGCTTTTGCCGGAAGAGCCCGCGCCGGTGGAGGAACTGTCCGCCACCGAGATCTTCCAGCGCGGCGACAGCCAGCTGGCGGAGGGCGACCAGCTCCAGGCTGCGAAGACCTTCAACGAGGTCGAGCGTCTCTACCCGTTCTCCCAGCTCGCGAAGCGCGCCATCATCATGTCCGCCTTCGCCTCGTATGAGGGCGGGGACTATTCGGGCGCGCGCAGCCAGGCGCAGCGCTATATCGACCTCTACCCGGCGGATGAGGATGCGGCTTACGCGCAGTACCTCATCGCGCTCACCTATTACGACAATATCGTGGATGTGGGCCGGGATCAGGAGGTGACGCGCCAGGCGCTCGACGAGCTGAACACGGTGGTCAGCCGCTACCCCGAGAGCGTCTACGCCCGGGACAGCCAGCTGAAGATCGACCTCACGCGGGACCACCTGGCGGGCAAGGAGATGTCCGTCGGCCGGTACTACCTCAAGCGCGGGCACTACACCGCCGCCATCGCCCGCTTCCGCAACGTGGTGGAGAACTACGACACCACGAGCCAGACGCCTGAAGCGCTGCACCGGCTGGTCGAGGCATACCTCTCGCTGGGGCTGACTGAGGAGGCGCGGGATGCCGCCCTGGTGCTGGGCACGAACTTCCCGGGCTCGGAGTGGTACTCGGACAGCTATGCGGCGCTGACGGGGGTCGAGGTGGTGGAGAAGGAAGGGGATGGCGGCACGGTGTCGTCCCTCTACCGCCAGATCATTCTCGGCCGCTGGCTCTGAGGGCGATGGCGGGCCGGGGGCGCGTGTTTCGGACGGGGCCTCCTGTCTTGGCTGGTTTTCACGCAATTCCGGGGGCTGCATGCTCCTGAGCCTCGAGATCCGCAACATCGTGCTGATCGAGGCGCTGACGCTCGACTTCCATGGCGGCCTCAACGTGCTGACGGGGGAGACGGGGGCGGGCAAGTCCATCCTGCTCGATGCGCTGGGCTTCGCGCTTGGCCGCCGCGCGCGGCGGGACCTGGTGCAGGCCGGTGCCGCGCAGGGCAGCGTTACGGCCGTGTTCGCGCCCGGGGAGGGGCACCCTTCGGCGGAGATCCTCGCGGAGCTCGACCTCGCGGCGGCCGAGGAGCTGGTGCTCCGCCGCGTGGCGCGGGCCGAGGGGCCGGCAAGCGCTTTCGTCAACGATCAGCGCGTCTCGGCCGAAGCGCTCCGGCGGATCGGCGAGACGCTGGTGGAAGTGCATGGCCAGCATGACGACCGGGGGCTGCTTGATCCCCGGGCGCACCGTCCGCTGCTGGACGCCTATGCTGGGCTTGCCGCCGAACGCGCGGCTGTGCGCGCGGCGTGGGGGGCGGCGGAGAAGGCACGGCGGGGGCTGGCGGAGGCCAGGGAGACGCTGGCGAAGGCGGCGTCCGATGCGGATTTCCTGCGCCATGCGGTGGCGGAGCTGGAGAAGGCCGCGCCCGAGGAGGGCGAGGAGGAGCGGCTCGATGCCGAACGCCGCCTGATGCAGGCCGCCGCCCGCATCGGCGAGGAGGTCGAGAAGGCAGCCGAGGCGCTGGAGCAGCGGGCCGAGGGCGGCGCGGCGGACGCGCTCGATCGGCTCACCCGTGTGGCCGACCGGGCGGAGGGCCATCTCGATGCCCCCGTCGCGGCGCTGGACCGGGCGATGATCGAGCTTGGCGAGGCGAGGGCCGGTGTTGCCGCCGCGCTCGACGCCCTGGCCTTCAGCCCCGAGCGGTTGGAGGCGTGCGAGGAGCGGCTCTTCGCCCTGCGCGCGCTTGCCCGCAAGCACGAGGTGCACCCGGCCGAGCTGCCGGAGCTCGCCACGCGCCTCGCCGCGCGCCTCGACGCCATCGATGCGGGCGAGGAGCATATCGCCGCCCTCGAACGCGCGGTGGCCGAGGCGGAGGCGGCCTACGACACGGCGGCCGAGGCGTTGAGCGAGGCGCGGGGGGCCGCGGCCGGACGGCTCGATGGTCTCGTGACCGCCGAGCTCGCCCCA
>JBCBEP010000197.1:0-4784 GCA_038528605.1 Pseudomonadota bacterium | reverse complement strand
GGCACGGAGGGCCTCGTGCGTGGCCAGGTGGTGACCGACACGGAGGCGCCGATCGCCGTGCCCGTGGGCAACGCCACGCTCGGCCGCATTCTCAACGTGATCGGTGAGCCGATCGACGAGAAGGGCCCGGTGGACGCCTCCGAGACCCGCGCGATCCACCAGCCGGCGCCGGACTTCGCCTCGCAGTCGACCGAGGCGGAGATCCTGGTCACGGGCATCAAGGTCGTCGACCTGCTCGCCCCTTACTCGCGCGGCGGCAAGATCGGCCTCTTCGGCGGCGCCGGTGTGGGCAAGACCGTGCTCATCCAGGAGCTGATCAACAACGTCGCCAAGGTGCACTCGGGCTTTTCGGTGTTCGCGGGCGTTGGTGAGCGGACGCGCGAGGGCAACGACCTCTACTACGAGATGATGGACGCGGGCGTTATCGACAAGGACGACCTCACGAAGTCCAAGGTGGCGTTGGTCTATGGCCAGATGAACGAGCCGCCGGGCGCGCGTGCCCGCGTGGCGCTCTCGGGCCTCACGCTGGCCGAGCAGTTCCGCGACCAGTCCGGTACCGACGTGCTGTTCTTCGTCGACAACATCTTCCGCTTCACCCAGGCGGGCTCCGAGGTGTCGGCCCTTCTCGGCCGTATCCCTTCGGCCGTGGGCTATCAGCCGACGCTGGCAACCGATATGGGCGCGCTGCAGGAGCGGATCACGTCGACCAAGAACGGCTCGATCACCTCGGTGCAGGCGATCTACGTGCCCGCGGATGACCTTACCGACCCCGCGCCGGCCACGTCCTTCGCCCACCTCGACGCGACGACCGTTCTTAACCGCGCGATCTCCGAGCTCGGCATCTACCCGGCGGTGGATCCGCTTGACTCGACCTCGCGTATTCTCGACCCGCAGATCGTGGGTGAAGAGCACTACAATGTTGCGCGCCAGGTGCAGTCGATCCTCCAGCGCTACAAGGCTCTGCAGGACATCATCGCGATCCTTGGCATGGACGAGCTCTCGGAAGAGGACAAGCTGACCGTGGCCCGCGCGCGGAAGGTGCAGCGCTTCCTCAGCCAGCCCTTCGACGTGGCGCAGGTCTTCACCGGCTCGCCGGGCGTGCAGGTGCCGCTGGAGAAGACGATCGAGGGCTTCAAGAAGCTCTGCAACGGCGAGGTGGATCACCTGCCGGAAGCCGCGTTCTACATGGTCGGCGACCTCGACGCGGCGATTGCGAAGGCCGAGAAGATGGCCGAAGCCGCGTAAGGGCGGCGGGTCCCTTTCGGGGGCCGTGAAGACCGGGCGGTGGCGCTCCTGCGCCCCGCCATGACGATAAGCCGGAGGGCGACTGCGTGGCCGACACCATGAACTTCGAGATCGTGAGCCCTGAGGCGCGCCTGGCGGCGGTCGAAGCGCAGTCGGTCACCGTGCCGGGTGCGGAGGGCGAGCTGACGGCGATGCCGATGCACGCGCCTTTCCTGACCGCGCTGCGCCCGGGTGTGGTCACCGTACGCACCGGTACGGGCGAAGACCGCTACGTGGTCACCGGCGGCTTTGTGGAGATCACCGGCGAGCAGGTGGGCGTGATCGCCCAGGATGCGGCGACGGCAGATTCGGTCGACCGCGCCTGGATCGACACGCGCATCGCCGCGGCGGAGAAGGCCGTGGAAGCGGCGCCGGAGGCACGCCGCACCGCTGAGGCGCAACGCCTCGCCGATATCCGTCAGCTTGCCGTGGAGCTGGGCCTCTGAGCCCGAAGCGGTATCCGATGCTTACGCTGGCGCTCCTCGGGGCGCTGGCGCTTACCGGCTGCAAGCTCCCGGCCGTTGTCGACTCCGAGGCGGCCTCCAGCCTGCCTGAGGGCGCGCCGATTACCGAGACCACGCGGCTGGCGCTCTCCGGCACGGAGATCGAGATTTATCTTCGTGACTCTACCCTCAGCCACCGCTCCGAGGACCTGCGCTGGCATGTCTATGTCGGCGCGGACGGCTCGCTTACGGGGCTTGCCCGCGCGCGCGACGGCAGCCAGGTGCAGCGGGCGCGCGGCCGGTGGGAGGTGTCGCCAGAAGGCCTCCTCTGCCGCCAGTGGGAAGGGGATTGGGGCGGCGGGCTGAGCGGCTGCGCGACGGTCTTTCAATACGGCAACGAATACGCCTTCGTGCCCCAGGGTGCCGACCCGGAAGAACAGATCCGCCGCCGCCGGACGCCCGGCGACAGCGAAGGCATTCTCTGAACGGTTTCTAGCGTCAGCTGCTTGCCAGCAATTCCTCGATGGCGGATGTGACCTGCGATGAGGTCGGCTCGACATTCGTGCCGAATGCCGCCACGAGTTCGCCCTTCGGCCCAACGAGATATTTGTGGAAGTTCCAGCGCGGCGCCCGCGCGGAGCCGAGTTCCTGGCGTGCCCAGGCATAGAACGGGTGCGCGCCCGTGCCGGTGACGGGCGTTATGCCGGTCATCGGAAAGTCGATCGCGAAATTGACGGCGCAGAACTCCTTCACCGCCGCTTCATCGTCGAGCTCCTGATTGAAGTCGTCCGACGGCACGCCGACGACGACAAGGCCCTGCTCGCGATAGCGCGCATAGAGGCTCTGCAGCCCGTCATACTGGTAGGTGAAACCGCAGCGCGAGGCGGTGTTGACCACGAGCACCGGGCTGCCGGCATAGTCCAGCATGCGCAGGAGGCCACCGTCGATGTTGGGGAACGCGAAGTCGTGGGCGCTCAGCTCGCCCGCATGAAGCGTTACCGGGCTGAGGGCGAGGGCGGCGACGACGGCACGGCGCGTGATCATACGGATCCTCCCTAGTTCGTTTGGTCAATAATTATGCGCAAGGCGCTAATTCTCAAGGTGTTCTTGCTGTGCGGGACCAGGTGTCACGGGCCACGCTAAGCGCGAACCAAGTGGCCCAGCCGATCGCGCCCGCATGGAGGGCGCCGTAGATCGGGGCGAGGGAGAGGCCGCCAATGCTTTGCGCCAGAAGCGGCGCACCTTACCAGCAGAAGAGGAGGCAGAGCCTGCCGCCCCAGCTGCTCGCGGCGCCCGCCCGCCAGAGATGGATGAAAGCGATGAGGAGGAAAGTGCATTCGTAGTAGAGCACGCGCGGCGCGAGAAACGGCAGGGTCAGGCAGAGGAGGGCAAGGGCTACGTCGCCAGCCTCTCGCCGTCGCCACACGACAGCGACGGCGGCGCATGCGAGGAGCGCCAGCGTTGTGTGGATAAGCAGCGCGGGCATCTGGGCGGCGCCCGAATACAGCGCCATAGCGTAGGGCGTGATCATCAGCCGTTCCCAGCCTTCGATGGCCTCCACATTGTCGGCGATCTTCGCGAGGAAGGCCTCCCAGTACCCCAGCGCGAACACGAGCGTTGCAAGCGCGGTGAAGCCGGCTGTGGCGATGGCGGCGGCAGCGACGGCGCGCCACCGAGCGCTGGCGATCAGGCCGATCGGGAAGACGAGGGCGAGTTGCGGCTTGATCGCGAAGATGGCGATTGCCGTTCCGGCTGCAGCACTGCGCCCCGCCAGGAGTGCGCCCGTGGCGGCTGTGAGGGCCGCCGTGAGGTGCAGCGAGAGGTTGCCGAGGTGGAGGGCGAGCGGCACGGCCGGTGAGGCAAGGACAACCCAGACCATGCTGGGGCAGGATGACAGCAGCGGACGGATGGTGGCCACGAAGAGCCCGAGGCCGAGGGCCACGAACGCCGCGAGAGCAAGCGAGAAGGGCAGGGCGCCGAAGGGCAGGGCGAGGAGCAGGGCGGTGGGCGGATAGAGCCAGTCCGCCTGCAGTGCCTCACCGCCCGGTACTTGCCAGATCTCGCCGAGCACCGTGTTGTCGAAGGCCGATGCGGCCTTTCCGGCCAGCGCGAGCTGCGCTGCGCGCCAGAACACCGTGAAGTCCGTCGGCCAGCTTTCATAGCCGCGCATGTTGAGCACGACCGCGATGGCCGCGATCCAGAGCGCCAGGGCACCCAGCGACAGGATCGCGAGGATCTTGGCGGTGAGGACGAGGCCCGCGGGCGGCTGCCCTGGTACGCCCCCCGCCTGCCGCTCAGGCGGCAGTGTCGGTGTCGAGCGCATCGGGGCCGAAGACGCGGGCAAAGATCGTGTCGACCTGGGCGGTGTGGTAGCCGAGGTCGAAATTGGCGTCGATCTCCTCGGCGCTCATCGCGGCGGCCACTTCCGGGTCGGCCTTCAGCTCGGCGCGGAAGTCCTTGCCTTCCTCCCAGGTCTTCATGGCGTTGCGCTGGACGGCTCGGTAAGCGTCCTCCCGGCTGAGGCCCGCCTGGGTGAGCGCGAGGAGGATGCGCTGGGAGTGCACGAGGCCGCGTGTGCGCTCGAGGTTCGACATCATGGCATCCGGGTAGACGACGAGTCGCTCCACCACGCCCGTGAGGCGCACGAGCGCGAAATCCAGCGTCACGGTCGCATCCGGCCCGATATTGCGCTCGACGGAGGAGTGGCTGATGTCCCGCTCGTGCCAGAGCGCGACGTTCTCCATCGCTGGGATGGCATAGGCGCGGACGAGGCGGGCGAGGCCGGTCAGGTTCTCCGTGAGCACCGGGTTGCGCTTGTGGGGCATGGCGGAGGAGCCCTTCTGGCCGGGCGAGAAGTACTCCTCGGCCTCCAGTACCTCCGTGCGCTGTAGGTGCCGTATCTCGGTGGCCAGGCGCTCCACGCTGGAGGCCACGACACCGAGGGTGGCGAAGAACATCGCGTGCCGGTCGCGCGGGATGACCTGGGTGGACACGGGCTCGGGCTCGAGCCCCATCTCCCGCGCCACATGCTCCTCCACGCTCGGATGGATGTTCGCG
>JBCBEP010000196.1:0-4790 GCA_038528605.1 Pseudomonadota bacterium | reverse complement strand
AGCCACGACCGCATCAAGATCTTCTCGGACTCCATCGAGCGCGGCGCCCCGGTTCTCGAGCTGGCCCTGCGCGCGCATGACCGCGTGGGCGGCTTCTGGAACACGGTGGAGGAGCGCTTTCGCCGCCTCCTCGGCAATCGCTACGAGGCAGAGCTTGCCCTTGCCTACCTCGCCACCATCCGCCGCCGGGTCTACGAGGACAGCTGGACACCGGTCGACTATCACCGCATCCGCCAGCCCCGCCCGGGCCGCCCGGCATTCCTACAGCGCATCTCGGTGAACGGATGCGTGACCGCCGCGGATGTGGACCGGATCCTCGACTTACCGAAGCTCGACACCGCCTGGCGCGACCGGGGCGCGGACACAGCGCGCACGGCGGACCGGATCAACGAGGTGCTCGGCGCCGCCGAAACACCCATCGCGTGGATCGACATGGTGGACCAGGGCTTCTACCGGAACCGCGGCGCCTATCTCGTCGGCCAGATCGGCCAGAGCGGGCAGAGCGGACAGGCAGGAGCCGAGGGCACCGTGACCCATCCCTTCGCCCTCGCCCTCCTCCACGCCGAGGACGGGGTCTATGTGGACGCGGTGCTCACGCGGGAGACCACGCTCCGCCACGTCTTCTCCTCCACGCTCGCGAACTTCCACGTCCCCGTTACCGCCTATCACGAGCTGGTGGACTTCCTGCACGGCCTCATGCCCGCCCGGCCGCACGGCCTCCACTACTCCACCATCGGCTACAACCATGTGGGCAAGCTTGCCGTGATGGAGCAGATCGGCGACAGCTTCGACCAAGCCGGCCGCCCGCTCGACTTCGCCCCCGGCCCCCGCGGCTCCGTGGCCATCGGCTTCACGGCGGAAGGGCTCGACTACGTGCTGAAGGTGATCCGCGACACGCCCACGGCAAGCTTGCCGTGATGGAGCAGATCGGCGACAGCTTCGACCAAGCCGGCCGCCCGCTCGACTTCGCCCCCGGCCCCCGCGGCTCCGTGGCCATCGGCTTCACGGCGGAAGGGCTCGACTACGTGCTGAAGGTGATCCGCGACACGCCCACGGCGAGCTACAAGTGGGAGACCTATGACGGCGTCGCCTCCGTCCTCGCCAAGTACCGCGCGGTGCACGAGATCAACCGTTCAGGCAGCATGCTCGACAACATCATCTATTCGAACCTCTCGCTGCCGCGGGACCTTTTCGGGGACGAGCTTCTGGAGGAGCTGCTGAGCGCGGCCGACAGCGCCGTGACCCTCCACCGGGGCGACGTCTTCTTCCGCCATCTCATCACGCAGCGGAAGCTCACGCCGGTGCCGCTCTATCTCGACGCCTGCACGGAGGAGGACGCAGAGGCCGTGGTCATCCGCCTCGGCCAGTGCATCCGCAACAACGCCGCCTCGAACGTGTTCAACCGGGACCTCGACGGGCGGAACTACGGCGTGAACTCCCTCCGCTTCGTCCATCTCTTCGATTACGACGCGGTCGAGCGCCTGACGGAAGTGAAGGTGCGCACGAACGCAGACCGGGAAGCGGGCGAGGAGGACATTCCGGACTGGTTCTTCGAGGAAGGCCCCATCTTCCTGCCCGAGGAGCTTGAGGCCCATCTCCGCCTGCCCACGCGCGACCTCCGCCGCCTCTTCCGGGAGGCGCATGGCGAATTGCTGACGGCGGAGTACTGGACGCGGATGCAGCGGCTGCTGCGCGAGGGCGGGGTGCCGCGTGTCCGCACCTATCCGCGGTCGACGCAACTCGACCCGCCACAGCCCCCCCGCCGCCTCGTCGCAGGCTGATCGCGGCGCGTCACCGATCTCGATTGGTGGCTGAAATGATGACGCGAAGGGGGCGCCGCCCTACAATCGAAGCATCATGACCGAGCGCCTGGACGAGAAAACCGCAGGGTACGCATCGAACGCCGAAGACACCTCCGGCGACGCGAGCGGTGCTGCCGCCGAAGCCGAGGCGCCGGCCGACAACAAGCCCGGCACCATGACGCCGGAGGCAGCCATCTCGCCCGCGCCGTCCCTGCCTGAGAACGACTTTCAGACGCGCGCCTCCCGCCGCGAGCTACCGCTGAAACCGTTCGGGCCGCGCACCTTCGGATGGCGGGACTGGTGGGCCATCGCGAAAGGGACTGGCAAGGAACTTGGCGAGAACGAGGTCTCCCTTATCGCGGCAGGCGTCGCCTTCTACGCCTTCCTCGCGCTCTTTCCGCTCCTCGCCGCCCTCGTCGCCCTCTACGGCTTCGTCTCGGACCCGGCCACCATCGAAGGACATCTCGACGCCGCGGCCTCCTGGGCCCCACCCGGCGCCGTCGGGATCCTCGAAGGGCAGATCGACAGCATCATGGGCGCTGGCCGGAAAACGCTGGGCTATGCGTCGCTCGTCAGCGTTCTTCTGATGCTGTGGACGGCGAAAGCGGGCGTCAGCGCCCTGGCCCGTGGGCTCAACATCGTCTTCAAGGTGCCGGAGAAGCGCGGCTTCATCTCGGGCCTCGCCATGTCCTACATGCTCACCATCGCGCTGGTGCTGGTCGCGCTCATCGCCCTCACGGCCGTGGTTGTTCTTCCGGGCCTGCTCGCCGCCTTCCCGGTGCCGGCGGTAACGGAGCTTGCGGTGCGTTTCGGGCGGTGGCCCATCGTCTTCGCGGCGGTGATTATCGGCATGGGCCTGCTTTACCGCTTCGGCCCGGCCGAGCCTTCGCCGCGCTTCGCCTACTTCTCCATCGGGGCGCTGATCGCCATCGCGCTCTGGGTCGGCGCCTCTGCGGGCTTCAGCTACTACGTGCGGAACTTCGCGAACTACAACGGCACCTACGGCTCGCTCGGCGCAATGGTGGGTCTCCTGATGTGGTTCTACCTCTCCGCCTTCATCATCCTGCTCGGCGGCGAGATCAACGCGCAGATCGAGTTCCGCTGCCTGGGCGAGCCCGGCAGCCGGGAGCGCCAGAAGCGCAGCCCCTCGAGCCTCGCGAGACTGGCCGATCGCGCCCGCATGCGCGCTGCCGCCACCGCCGGCGCGGCGCTCGCAGCCGCGCAAGAACGGCTCCATTAGAGCCGGAACAGCCCCTTACGCACGGTTCTGTGATCGTACTGGGGCATTGCCCCCGACGCCCGCTGCTGCAACTGTCGCCGCGCGAAGCAGAAGGGAACGATCGGCGCGATGGAAAGCCTTTACTACGTCATGTGCTGGGCCTGTCACCGCAAGTGCAAGCACTGCTACGAGACGCGCTTCCGCCCCTATGTGCGCGATGCGCTGCGCGGGGTGGTGGACGAGGCCAAGGCGGCCTTCCCGCGCATCGTCGCCAACCTGCCCGACCGCCACACCTATCTCGATCTCTCGAGCCCCTCCGAAACCCTGCCCGCGGGCTACGAGGAACGCGCGGGCCGCATCATCCTCGCCGGCGGCGAGGTGCTGGTCGATCCGGTGCGTGAGGAAGTGCTCTACCCCGTTCTCGAAGCCATCCAGGCAAACTACGCGGCCCAGGCAGCGGAAGGGCTGCCCGTACGCGTGATCGTCCAGACCACGGGAGACCTCGTCACCCCCGAGATCGTCGACGATCTCCTGTCCCGCGGCGCCTGGATGATCAGCTGCGCGGGGATGGACGACTTCCATGTGGGCATGGAGGGCGACAAGCGTGTGCCGCTGCAGGAAAAGCTGCGCAACATGTTCGAGGCGGCGGGGATGCGCGACAGCGCGCTGCCCGTGGCCGAGCGAAATTGGAAAGGCCCCGCCTCCAACTCCGCCGAGCAACCTGTCTACAGCTTCTTCGGCGCCACCGAGGATGCGTGGATCGGCAAGATCTGGCCCCGCGGCCGCGCCTGGGAGAACTCGCTCAGCCGCGCCGAGATCACCGACAATTTCTGCAACGCCTGGTCGGGTGGCCTCAACTTCCTGAACTGGGGCTATTCCGGCGCCGAGGTGTCGATCGATCCCAATGGCGACGTCTTCCCCTGCTGCCTGAAGACCAAGGCCCCCCTCGGCAATCTCACCGAAGAGCCGCTTGAGGGCATCATCCGCTCGCTCGCCGGCCATCCGGCGCTCGAGGCCCTCAGCATGGGGCACCCGGAGCGCATGGGTCTCTCCCATGGCTGGGATGTCGCGACCTTCCTCGAGAAATCCCGTACCACCCGGCCGGATGGCGCGCCCTACCGAAATCTCTGCATCGGCTGCGACAGGTTCCACGAAGAGGTGCTCGAACCCATCCTCGGAGAGATCCGCGCCCGACGCCTCGGCCAACGCGCCGCCGCAGAGTAACGCCAGCGCAGGGGCTGCCCCTGCCGCTTGTCCGACCATGGGGTGAAACCCCACCCTACCGCGAGCCCCCACCCATGATCCGTATCCTGCCCCTTCTCGCCGCGCTGACCTTCGCGCCCCTGGCCGCAAGCGCCGAGCCGGACCCCAACCCGGCAGACTGGCCGACCGTCCTGGCAGAGGCAGAAGGCCAGACCGTCTACTGGCACGCCTGGGGCGGGGATCAGCGCATCAATGCGTTCATCGACTGGGCGGGGGACGAGGCCGAGGCACGCTACGGGGTCGAGGTCGTCCATGTGAAACTCTCGGACACCGCCGAAGCCGTCTCCCGCGTCCTCGCCGAGAAGGCGGCCGGCACGGTCACGGGCGGCGCGGTGGACCTCATCTGGATCAATGGCGAAAACTTCGCGGCGATGAAGGAGAACGACCTCCTCTTCGGCCCCTGGGCGGAGCAGATGCCGAACTGGCAGTATGTCGACGTCGCCGGGAAACCGACGGTCGTGAACGACTTTACGGTGCCGACCGACGGCCTTGAGGCGCCCTGGGGC
>JBCBEP010000195.1:0-4923 GCA_038528605.1 Pseudomonadota bacterium | reverse complement strand
CGGCCGGGGGAAGCGTCGGAAGGCGACGCTCGGTCTCCGGGGCGCTTGGGGCGATGGCGGCTTCGCTCGCCGCGGCGGCGCCGGCAAGACCGTCCGCGCTGCTGGGCACAGGCGGGACCGTGCTGAGCCCTTCGGTGGGCCGGACACCCGCGCCGGGCGTCGTGCCAGCGCTGCCTGCCGGCGCTGGCGCTGGTGCGGGAGCGGCCGGGGCCAGCGCCACCGCTGAGGGCAGGGTGACGCTTTGGTCGCCCTCCTCCGCGGAAGGCGCGATGGGGGCTGCCGGTTTCGCCACCCGGGCCGGGACACCCGCAGCAAGGCTGGGCGCCGCGTCGGGGCGGGGCAGCAGCGCGTCGCCTGTGAGGGACGGTGCCGCGATCAGCCGCCGCGCGGGCGGCCGCAGCGCCCTCGGCGCCTCTGGCAAGATCGCGAGCGCCCCCAGTTCTGTGGCTGCCGTGGGTGCCGTTTCATCGGCATCGGCGAACCGGATGGATTGCGGCGCGCCACGGCGCTCAGGCTCGGAGAGTTCCGGCGGTCCGGCATCCTCCGCCGGTGTGGCGTCAGCGGGGTCAGGCGCTTCCGGGGGCGGATCCAGAACCGTAACCTCAACCGGTGGCGCATCGTCCTCGAGCAGTGGCCCGATCTCGGTCCCGAGAAAGAACGCCGTCGCCACCAGGATCACGCCTGCAACGATGAGCGGCCCGATACCGGGTGCGCGCCGCGCGGCCTGGCGCGGTGCCGCGGGCCCTGCCGAGACCGCCCGCCGCTCCGCGCGCGGCATCGCCGCGGCCCGGGCGCGCAGTGTCGCAACATCCGTGAGCGATCGTGGCGGCCCGGCCGGCGCGTCGCCCCCGTCGAGGCCCGGCGCGGCCGTGACAACCGCCGTCCGGAAGCCCCAACCCTCCGCATAGGCCTGCGCCTCGCGGACGGTCTGGGCGAAGGCGGCGATCACCAGCCTTGCGCCCCGATCCGCCGCAGTGCCCCCGAGCGATAGCGCCAGATCCTCGGCGGCTTGCTCCGTCTGAGCCACCACCGCGGCCACCGCGGCTTCAAGCCGGGCCACGGCATCCAGCCCGTTCTCCAGATCGAGCCAGAGGCGGACCACATGTTCCTCGGGCAACCAGAGCTGCACGGTTGGCCGCGGTTCGGCAGCGGGATCGGCGAGCCGGGCGGCCTCCAGGAGCTTCACGACGCCGGAGGCCTGACCGTGCTCGTCGAGCGGCGCCTCCGCACGCTCCACCCAGGCGCCGCCTTCCTCGCGCAGCATGAGCACGACCGCTTCTGGCGTGAACCAAAGCGCCATGCCCGGCCACCGAGCTTCGGCGCCAGGTGACAGGTCGCCCGCGGCACGCCCACCGCCGGGCTGCGCCCCGCTTCCGGCCGTCTCGCGCGGGTCTCCGCTCACGTCGCCTCACAGGTCATGACAGTGAGAGGAGAGTAGACCAAGCGGCGCCTTCGTCACAACGCCGCTTGCGCAACGCGCGGGCGACGTGTCATGCAGCCGAGACAGAAGACGGCAGGGGCCTGCCTAAGCGGCCGCCGGGAAGACCGTCGGGACAAGACGATCGGAGACCGCCATGAGCCTCATCCCCACGCGCCCCGTCCTCGCCGAAACGCTGATGCCCCACGCTGCGGGTGGCGCAGATGCAGGCCTTTGGCTCCGCCGCGCCCTTTTCGTCGCCCTCGGGATCGGCGTGCTGGTGCTCGCCGCCAAGATCCGCGTGCCCTTCTGGCCCGTGCCGATGACGATGCAGACCTTCGCCGTCCTCTCCATCGGCGCGGCGTATGGCGCGCGGCTCGGCGGCGTCACGCTGCTCGGCTACCTGGCGATCGGCGCCCTCGGCTTCGACGTCTTCACCTCGTCCTCCGCCGAGAACTACGGCCTCGCCTACATGATGGGCGGCACGGGCGGCTACCTGGTGGGCTTCATGCTGGCTGCCCTGGCGCTCGGCGCCCTCGCACGGCGGGGCTGGGACCGGCACCCGATGCGGATGGGCGTCGCGATGGCGCTCGGCCAAGTGCTGATCTTCCTGCCCGGTGTCCTCTGGCTCGGCCATCTCTACGCGGATGCGAAGGGCTGGGCCTGGGTTGTTGAGGTTGGCTTCACGAACTTCCTCGGCGCCGAGGTGCTGAAGGTTGCGCTCGCGATGCTCCTCTTCCCGGTGATGTGGCGGCTGGTGGGCAACGCGCGGAGCTGACGCGTTGCCGGGCCGGGCAGCGGCTGCCATTTGAGGCGGATGCTGCCCATCGTCCACCACCCCGACTATCAGGCGCCCCTGCGCGAGGGGCACCGTTTCCCCATGTCCAAATACGGCTACCTGCGCGAGGCGCTCTTTCGCCGGGGGCTGATGACACCCGGCCGGTACCTCGCGCCTGCGCCGGCCACCGCAGGGCAGATCGGCCTCGCGCATGACCGTGGCTATGTGGACCGGGTTCTCGCGCAAACGCTGCGCGAGGACGAGATCAAGCGCATCGGCCTGCCGGGCACAGAAAGGGTGGCGCGACGCGCCCGCCTCTCCGCCGCCGGCACCTTCCTGGCCGCGCTTCTTGCGCTCGAGCACGGGCTCGCGGCGAATTCTGCCGGGGGCTCGCACCATGCGGGGCCGGAGGGCGGCGCCGGCTTCTGCGTCTTCAACGATGTGGCCGTGGCGATCCGCAACCTGCTCGCGCAAGGCCATCCCGGTCGCGTGCTGGTGGTCGACTGCGATGTGCATCAGGGGGACGGGACGGCGCGGATCTTCGCGGATGATCCCCGCGTCTTCACCTTCTCCCTGCATGCCGCGAACAACTACCCCATGGAGAAGGCCCGCTCCGATCTCGACATGGCTTTGCCCGATGGCACGGGCGACGCCGCCTATCTCGAGGCGCTGGCGGCGGGGCTCGAGCAGGCGCTGGCGGCCGCCGAGCCCTCGATCGTCTTCTACAATGCCGGCGTGGACATCTGGGAGGGCGACCGGCTCGGCCGGCTCGCCGTCACTCTGGCCGGGCTGCGGGCGCGGGACGCCTTTGTGCTCGAGCGTTTGCGCGCCGCTGGTTTGCCGACCGTGGCGGTGATCGGCGGTGGCTACGGCGAAAGCCCCGAACAGGTCGCGGCTCGGCACACCATTTTGTTCGAGGAGGCGGCCCGTGTTGCCGAGGCTGGCCTCAGCCCTGCTGTGCCCGCCGCGCCATCGCCCGCTTGAGGGCCAGCGACCAGACCAGCGTGCCCGTCGCGACGAGCCCTATTAGAATGGTGGCGATGGCGTTGATCTCCGGCGTCACCCCCAGCCGCACGGCGCTGAAGATCTTCATGGGCAGCGTGGTTGCCCCCGGCCCGGTGGTGAAGCTCGCAATCACGAGGTCGTCGAGCGACAGTGTGAAGCTCAGCAGCCAGCCTGCGACGATCCCCGGGATGATCAGCGGCAGGGTCACGCGCCAGAACACTGTGCCCGGCCGCGCGCCAAGATCAGCCGCCGCCTCCTCCACCGAACGGTCGAACCCCGAGAGCCGGGCCTGCACCACCACTGCCACGTAGCACATGGAGAAGGTGGCATGTGCGATGATGAGCGTGAGAAAGCCCCGGTCCATGCCGATGGCGATGAAGGTGAGGAGGAGCGACAGCCCCGTAATCACCTCCGGCATCACCAGCGGCGCCAGCACCATGCCCGTGAAGAGCGTCCGCCCAAGAAAGCGCGGCACCCGCGCCAGCGTCAGCCCCGCCATGGTCCCCAGCACGGTCGCGAGGGTGGAGGCCGCGGCGGCGACGATCAGCGACACCCAGAGCGCATCGAGTAACTGGTCGTTCTGGAAGAGCGCCTCGTACCAGCGGAGCGACCAGCCGCCCCACACGCTCACCAGCTTCGAGGCGTTGAAGGAATAGATCACCAGGATGACGATCGGCGCGTAGAGGAACGCGAAGCCGAGCGCCATCAAGAGGCGCAGCGCGATACCGGGCCCGCGCCTCATACCGCGCCCCCCGGGCGGGCGTAGCGCTGGAAGATGACGATGGGTACCACCAGCACCATCAGCAGCAGCACGGCGACCGCCGAGGCCAGGGGCCAGTCCCGGTTGTTGAAGAACTCGGCGTAGAGCGTCGAGCCGATCATCTGCGTCGAGGAGCCACCGAGGAGTTCCGGGATCACGAACTCACCCACCGCGGGGATGAACACGAGGAATGACCCCGCGAAGATGCCCGGCAGGCTGAGCGGTAGCGTCACCCGCAGGAAGGTCGTCACCGGCCGTGCGCCGAGGTCGGCCGACGCCTCGAGAAGGGCCGGATCCAGCTTCTCCAGCGTCGCGTAGAGCGGCAGGATCATGAAGGGCAGGTAGCTGTAGACGATGCCGATGAAGACCGCGAACTCGCTCGGGTAGAACAGGAAAGGCTCGTCCGTGACCCCGATCCAGATGAGCGCGCCGTTCAGCACTCCCTCGGTGGAGAGGATGCCGATCCACGAGTAGACGCGGATCAGGAAGGACGTCCAGAAGGGCAGGATCACGAGCGCCAGCAGCGCCCCGCGCCAGGCCGTGCCGCACCGCGCGATCCCGTAGGCGATGGGGTAGCCGATGAGCAGCGTCAACACCGTGGAAATCGCCGCAATGCGCAGCGAGTTCAGGTAGGAGTTCACGTAGAGCGCGTCGTCGAACAGGAACTCGTAGTTGTAGAAATCGAGGTTCGAGAGGTGGTTGATCACCGCGTCGACGCTGTCCCAGGTCGGCGTGTAGGGCGGCTGCGCGATGGCGGCTTCGCTGAACGAGATCTTGAGCACGATCAGGAAGGGCGCGAGGAAGAACAGCAGCAGCCAGAGATAGGGCAGCAGGATTGTGATGCGTTGCGTCCAGCCCATCTGCCCCTCCTCTCCGGCGCTCAGCGCGCGCGGGTGCCCACGCTATCGGCGGCGAGCCGCGATGCAAGGGCTCTCGCTCTGGGCAATCGTCCCTTTCTGCCTC
>JBCBEP010000194.1:0-4927 GCA_038528605.1 Pseudomonadota bacterium | reverse complement strand
CACCACCTCGGTGCGCACTTCCGGCGTGACGGTCAGCTGCTTCTCCATCTCGACCACAGCGAGCTGCACGCTCTCGGAGGCGGCCTCGGCGGCGTCGATGACAGCGTCGGTGGGCGGGGTCTGGCTGGGGGTCGACATGGGAGATCTCCGGGGCCGTTGAGGGTGGATCAGGTTTTTTCCTGGCCGAGACGGTCGCGCAGCACCTCGATCTCGACCTCGAGATCGGTGCGGTCGTCGGCCAGAAGCTTGTCGCGTCCGCGCTGGAAGCTGCCCTCTAGCTCCGAGAGGAGCGAGAGGTAGTCCGCGCGCAGGGCGGGGTCGTCGAGTTCGGCGTGGTTCTCAGCGTATTTCCGCGTGGCCTCGTGCGCGCCCACGAGATGCACCGAGAGGTAGCGGCGGGCGCGGGTGAGGTCGCGCGGGTCCTGCTCGATGCGGCGGAGAAGGGCGCGGACCTCGTCGCAGAGCGTGAGCACGCGCTCGCTGATCTCATGGTCGCCGATCCCCTGGGCGTCGTCGTGGATCTCGCGGAGGAGCCTTTCGGCATGCTCGATGGCGTCGGCAACGCGGCCGTGCTCCGCATCCGAGAGATCGATGCCCTTGTTCTCGAGCGGGTCGATCCCGAAGGCGGCAAGATGGGCGAGCGTGGCGATGAGGCCGAAGCCGCCGGCGGCGATGGCGCCGCCCGAGCCTGCGAGTTGCGCGAGGGAGACGCCGAGGCCCGCGGCGAGGGCGGCGATGATGAGGCGCGGGATGGCCGGGCGGCGGGCGACGGCGCGGGCCTCATAGGCGCGCGCGGCCTTCAAGCCCTCCGACAGCATCCAGGCGCCGAACATCAGGCTGGCGAAGCCGGCGAGGCTGAGGCCGGTCGCAGGAAGGTTGCCCGTGCCGATGGAGATGAAGGCCGCGACGAGGAGCGGGGCGGGCAGCAGGAACATCAGGCGCGAGCGAATGTCGACCCGCATCGCGCGCCGGCCGCTGAAGGGGCTGGGCTTGCCCTTCGCGATGGGCTCGCCCGCCGCTTCCGCGGCCCGGCGCGCTTCCTTGCCTGCGGCCCCGGGCGAGTGCACGCCGCCGTAACGCTGTGCGCTCATCGCTGCCCCTGCTCGTCGACCTGCGTGGCGACGGGTGTGGCCAGTGCCTGGCAGGAGCTTACCAGCACGGTCACGGCAAGCACCGCGAAGGCCAGCCAGCGGACCCAGGGCTCTTTCATCGGGCCATCCCCCATCGCTTCCGACATGCAGACAAGGGAGCCCGCGGTCGGGACGTGCCGGTGCCGCGCGCGTATGCGCCGACGGGGCGGACGATAGCGATGCGGTTGCCCCATGGCTAGCGGTGAGGGGGCCGACCGGTGCTCTATCGGCGCGGCGAGGCTCATCCTGGCGGTGGGGGCATTCGGTCACGCGGAAGTGCGCTTGCCACGGGGGGACGGCCCCCTACGCTTTCTGCCAAGCATCCGGAGGCGGCCATGACCCTATCCTCGACACAGATCACTCGTTCGGCGCCCCCTGCCTTCGCCGCATGGCGCGGGCGGGCGCTGGCCATCACGCTCGGCTGGCTGGCCCTCGCCGGCTGCGCGGCAACCGCGTCGCCCGGTGACCCGCCTTCCGCGGCGCCCACGGGCAATCCGCTGCAGGGCATGGTGTGGGACACGGAGGCGGGCAGGGCGATCACGCCGGCGACGCTGATAGACCGGCTGCGGGGCGGCGGCGTGGTGGTGCTTGGCGAGATCCACGACAACCCCGTTCACCATGACCGCCAGGCCTGGTTGATCGAGCGGATCGAGCCCGATGGCGTCGCGTTCGAGATGGTGCCGGAGGGCTCGGAGAAGGGCATCGCGGTCTTCCGCGCGGATGGGGGCGAGGCGGCCGAGATCGGCCCCGCCATCGGCTGGGAGCGGCTCGGCTGGCCCGAATGGTCCCTCTACCGCCCTGTGTTCGAGGCGGCGGGAGAGGCGCGGATCACCGGTGGCGGCGTGGCGCGCGCCGATCTACGGCGTGCCATCGCCGAAGGCGCGGCCAGCGTCGAGGGTGCCGGGGCCGCCGCCGCGGGGCTCGACCGGGCACTGCCCGCCGCGGAGCAGGCGGCGCTGGAGGCGGAGATGGTGGCGGCGCATTGCGACATGCTGCCGGCGAGCGCCGCGCCCGGCATGGTCGAGGCGCAGAGGCTGCGGGACCTGCGCTTCGCCCGCGCCGCCCTTCGCGCCCGAGAGGGGAGCGCCGCCGCCCGCGCCGTGCTCGTCACCGGCAACGGCCATGCGCGGCGGGACCGCGGGGTGCCCGTCTACCTTACGCGCCTCGAGCCCGGTCTCGAGGTCATCAGCCTCGGGCAGGTGGAGGTCACCCCCGGCCTTACCGCCGCGCTTGATTATGCCGGTGAGGGGGGCGACCTGGTCTACGACTACGTGTGGTTCTCGGCGGATGTGGCGGACAGGGGCGACCCCTGTGACGCCTTCCGCTGATCCGGCTTCACGCCTTGCGTCTGATCCAGAAGAGCAGCCCGGCCTGACCGCTGGTGCCGCTGGCGACCAGCTCATGCCCCTGCTCGGTGCAGAAATGCGGGATATCGACCAGGGCGGCTGGATCGTCCGCCTCCACTCTCAGCACGGCGCCGGGCGCCAGGGCCATAAGGCGCTTGCGCGTCTTCAGCACCGGCAGGGGGCAGAGCAGCCCGCGGGCGTCGAGTTCGGCATCGTGGGGAGGTGCGTCGTCCATGGCCGCTCCCTACCGGGCGGTCGCGGCTCGGGCAAGGTGGCGCGGACCGGCTTTCAGAGCGGCTGCTCGCGATAGGCGGGGTCGAGCAGCCCGCGCTCGGGCAGCCAGGGGTGAACGCGCAGCGCCTCGAGCAGCGTGCGGTTCGCGGCGTCATGCCGTCCCTGCCGGAAGAGGATGAGCGCCCGGCCGGCGAGGGCGCCGAAATGGCGTGGCTCAAGGCTGAGGACCGTGGCCACGTCGGCGAGGGAGAGGGCGAGGCGGCCCTGCAGGAAAAAGAGCGTCGCCCGCTGGTTCCACCCTTCCGCATAGGCGGGCCAGCCGGCGGTCAGCTCGTCGAGGATCGCGATCGCATCATCGTACGCGCCGGCGCGCCGGCGCTCCACCGCGCGGTCCATCAACCCCTGCGCCTCCGCATCCGGCGCTTCGAGCCAGAGCCGCCAGATCGCATCGGCCAGCGGCTGGGCGGCACCGGGGCTGGGTGCTGCGGCAAGGTCGCCGTAGAGGCGCTCCAGCGCTGCATCGCGGGCCTGTGTGGACGCGGCCTCCTCGCCCAGGGCCGTTGCCGGCGCGGTCGGAAGGGTGAGCGTGAAGAGGAGGAGGGCGAGGGCGAGGCGGCGGATCATCGCGCCATCTTCACCGGCGGGGCGCGCGACGCAAGCGTCAGCCACAGGCGCAGTCGATGCATCGGGTCTGGCCCGGATCGAGTTCGAGGCGCTTCGGCGCGATGTCCTCCCCGCACTCGGTGCACGCGCCGAAGCTGCCATCGGTGATGCGGGCGAGGGCGGCTTCGAGCCGGGCGCGCTCCGCTGTGCGGCGCCTGCTCTGCGCGGCTGCCATGGCCTGCACCTGCATGGCGTCCATGCGCGAGAGGCGCCCTACGGATTGCTGATCGAGCGTGACGGGCGCACGGTCCGCCGCGGTCCGCGCTTCTTCGGCGGCGATTTCTGCCAGGCGCGCGCGGATGCGGCGTTCGGCGGCGGCATGCGCTCGGTTCATGGGCGCTAGCGTAAGGCGGAGGGCGGGCTCCGGGAAAGGGGCGGCTCAGGCCGACCTAAGCTCCGCAGCGATGGCCGCGATATGCGCCGGGCCCACCTCGCAACACCCGCCGACGATCGTAGCCCCAAGTTCGACCCAGCGCATCGCATGAGCCGCATAGTCCGCGGGCGAGAGATCCTGCCGCGCCTCAAGCACGTCGACCGAGCGATCGCTGTCCAGTGCCGCGATCGAGACGAAGCCGTTGGCATAGGCGCCGATGGGCAGGCCGAGATCGGGCAGCGCCTTGGTGGCGGCCTCGAGCCCGGCCGTGATCGCCTCGGGCCGCGAGCAATTGAGGAGAAGCGCGGAGGCGCCGGCCGCCTTTGCCGCGGCGAAAGCGGCAGCCACGGGCTCGCCCGAGCGGAGCAGGGTGCCGTCCGTATCGTCGACCGTGAAGGCGGTCCAGCAGGGCAGGCCGGTCTCCCGCGCAGCCACTGTCGCCGCCAGGCCTTCTCCGATGGAGGTCATGGTCTCGGCGATGATCAGGTCCACATGCGGGGCCTGCAGCGCGGAGAGATGGCGGAACTCCGCCAGTGCCTCGCCATAGGCCGGCACCTTCTCGGCACGATAGCTCTGCACCACCGGGGAGAGACAGCCCGCCACCTGCACGCTGCGGCCAGCCGCTTCCTGGGCGGCACGGGCGATGCGGACGGCCTCGGTATGCAGTGTCTCCGTAATGTCGCCATAGCCGTTGCGCAGCAGGCGCCGGGGCGTGGCCGCGTAGGTATTGAGCGTGATGATCTCGGCACCCGCCTCGATGAACTCCCGGTGGACGTCCACCACGAGCTGAGGCTCGTCCATCATCACCTGCGCGGACCACAGGGGGACGGCTTCGGCGGCAGCGCTGCGCCGGGTGAGCTCCATGCCCATACCCCCGTCGAGCAGCGTAACGGATGCTGTGTTCGTGTTCATCGCGCTGCCCTCTCACGCCGCTGCACCCGGCGCAAGGCGGCGGGTGTGCGTGGCCCGGCGCCAGGATGTCGCAAGCGCGTGTCCCAGCGCCTCAGAACCAGCTGCCGGGGGCGAGGTCGGTCGCGGTGTTGGCAAGCACATACAGGCCCGAGGCGATCAGGATGAAGGGTGTCGCCCGTTCGAGCCGTCCGAGCGTGCCCGCCATCCGGCCGACGACACGGTGCGCGCCGAGCCCGAGGCCGGTGATGATCACGATGGAGAGCCCTGCG
>JBCBEP010000193.1:0-5067 GCA_038528605.1 Pseudomonadota bacterium | reverse complement strand
GACCTCGAGCGTGAAGAGCGCGGGGTCGATCTGCGGGAAGGGCAGGGCGAGCATGACGGCGACCTCGGGCGGCGACGGACGACGGGCAACGGGCGGCTGGCACAGTGCTGGGAGGATCGCTGGGGGAGGCGCGGCGCTCTGTCAAGCACCGGCTGGCCGCCTCCGGCTTGCATGGGGGGCCGCGGCCTGTCATGGCAGAGGCAGGCAAGCGACCCCCGGGAGGATGCCATGCAGACCCGTTCGACGCTGTTCGACGACCTCGCGAAGCTGATGACCAACGCCGCCGGGATGGCGCAGGGCATGCGTGAGGAGGCGGAGACCGCGCTCCGCAGCTCGTTCGAGCGCTGGCTGCGCGAGAGCTCGATCGTCTCCGAGGAAGAGTTCTCGGCGGTGCGCGAGATGGCGCTGAAGGCGCGCGAGGAGAACGCAGCACTCGCGGCGCGGATCGCCGAGCTTGAGGCGAAGCTGGCCGAGAAGGGCTGAGCGCGCTCTCGGCGCGGTACCCTCGGGTCGGGACGCACAGTCCCGCTCTATGACGATTTCGCGGCGGGCGCATTTTTCGCTTTGTGATTCCGCTCGTGGGTGCCACCATATCTATGGGTCCAAGACCTAAAGGCACACGACCCGTGGCAACCCTTGGCGCATGAAGGGTCCGCAAGCGGCCCTCGGCACCAGAGCAGTAAGGGGCTTTGAGGCATGTCGGCAGCCGTTCGCAACTTCGAGAACACGGATATCCACCCCATCGACATCGTCGAGACGCTGGCGGAGCAGTCCGCCTGGGATTTCGACCGTATGGGCGAAGACCAGATCGCCATGGTGATCGAGGGCACCTGGCGCAACTACTCGCTCTCGCTCGCCTGGTCTGAGCGGGACGATATGCTGCGCCTCATCTCATCGTTCGAGATGACGCCGCATGAGGAATGCCGGGAGGATTTTCAGGGCCTCCTGACCATGATCAACGACCGGATCTGGAACGGCAGCTTCTCGTTCTGGCCCGAGCAGGGGCTGGTGGCTTTCCGCTACGGGCTGACGCTGGCCGGCGGCGCGACGGCGACGCCGGAGCAGATCGAGGCCATGGTGCTCTCGGCGCTGGCCCTCTCGGAGCGGTTCTACCCGGCGCTACAGGCCACGGCCTGGACGGGTGAGACGGCCGAGGATGCGCTCGAACTGGTGATCGAGGACGCTTACGGCACGGCCTGAGCAGCAATCGGATTGCCGGGGCGGGGCCGCCGGGGCGGGCTGCCGGACGCCCCGGCTTCGGACCTCGCGGTCCTCAGCGGCCCGCCCGCCAGCCGCGCCCGTCCTCGGGGTTGCCCCGCTTGCCGAGCATCGTGGGGACATGCCAACAGTCTCTCTGACCGTGCCGGGAAGGAGGGCCCCATGACCGATCTCGCGACTGCCGTGCCATCGCTGCTGCTGCTGGGCTGCGGCAAGATGGGGGGCGCGATGCTGGAGGGCTGGCTTGCCGGGGGGATGGCGCCTGGCGCCGTGCAGGTGATCGACCCCGCGCCCTCGGCCCGGCTGCAGGCGCTTTCGGCGGAGGGTCTGGTGCTCAACCCTGGGGCGCCCGCCCGGCCCACCGTGGCGGTGCTGGCGGTGAAGCCGCAGATGATGGCGGAGGCGGCCCCGAGCCTCGCCGCCTTCGGAGGGGGCGGGACGCTGATGCTCTCGATTGCGGCGGGCACCCCGATCGCGGCTTTCGAGGCCCTGTTCGGAGCGGCGACGCCCATCGTGCGGGCCATGCCCAATACGCCGGCGGCGATCGGGCGCGGGATCACGGCGCTTGTGACCAATGCGGCGGCGGGGGAAGCCGCGCTCGAGACCGCCGAGGCGTTGCTGGCGCCTGTCGGCGAGACAGTGCGGTTGGCGGCGGAGAGCCAGATGGATGCGGTGACCGGCGTCTCGGGCTCCGGGCCGGCCTATGTCTTCCACATGATCGAGGCCCTGGCGGCGGCAGGGGAGGCCGAAGGGCTCTCGCCCGACCTCGCCATGCGGCTGGCGCGGGCCACGGTCTCGGGCGCCGGGGCGCTGGCGGCGGCATCCCAGGAGACGGCGGCGACGCTGCGTGAGAACGTCACGAGCCCGGGGGGGACGACGGCCGCGGGGCTTGGCGTTCTGCGCGAGGAGCTCACGCCGCTGATGACGCGGACCGTGGCGGCGGCGGCCGCACGCTCACGGGAGCTGGCGGCCGGCTGAGAGGCCGGTCCTTCGCGAGGGGTCGGATCACACGCAGTGTCGCTGTGTTGCAACGCAACAGAAGCCCGCTTGACATTTATTGTGCGGCGCAACATATCTTGATGGTCACAGCGGGCGACGCGCCCATGCCTACAGGCGGAAGAGGCCGCGCCCCGCTCCGCCAGAGAAACGCCAGGAGAGACAGATGATGCACGAGAAATTCCCGTTTGCCGCCGACCTCGAGAAGATGTCCGAAATGTTCAAGATGCCGGAGCTCGACAAGATGTTCGACGGCAGCAAGATGCCGGCGATGGACATCGTCGTGAAGGCGCATGAGAAGAACATGAACGCCGCGATCGAGGCCAACAAGGTTGCGATGGCCGGCTACCAGAGCGTCTACAAGCGCCAGGTTGCCATGGCCGAGGAGGCGATGGCCCAGATGAAGGACGCCGTCTCCGAGCTGCAGGGCCAGCCGATGACCGCCGACCAGGCGCAGAAGAACATGGACGCCGCGCGCGTGGCGCTCGAGAAGGCCGTCAAGGACGCTCAGGAGCTCACCGAGATGGCGCAGAAGGCCAACACCGAGGCTTTCGAGATCGTCAAGGCCCGCTTCGAGGAGGCCATGGCCGAGCTCAAGGTTCAGTTCGACGCCGCCAAGGCCTGAGCTGATCCGAACGCAAGAGGCGCAGCGCGCTGCGCCGAGCCGCTCCGGGGAGACCCGGGGCGGCTTTTTTCGTGCCGTGGACTCTGCTAGCGCTCGAGCGTCGACACAAGGGAGAGCGGCATGGGCGAACGGGCGGCGGAGATCGGGTTCGATGATTTCCTGAAGGTGGATATCCGGGCCGGCCGGGTGGTGCGGGCGGAGCCTTTTCCGGAGGCGCGCAAGCCCGCGATCAAGCTCTGGATCGATTTCGGGCCGGAGATCGGTGAGCGTAAGACCTCGGCACAGATCACGGCGCATTACACGGCCGAGGCGCTTCTCGGGCGGATGGTGATGGCGGTGGTGAACTTCCCGCCGCGCCAGATTGGCCCCTTTCTGTCGGAGGTTCTGACGCTGGGCGTGAGCGACGATGCCGGTGGGATCGTGCTGATTGCGCCGGACCAGGACGTGGCGCCGGGATCGCGCATGCATTGAGGGCGCGGGCTGTCTGGTCGCCCCGGCTTCGGACCTGACGGCCCTCAGCGGCCCGCCCGCCAGCCGCGCCCGCATCAGGGCGCCGCGCGGCTAGCGGGGCAGGCGCAGGGTGGCGCGCAGGCCGCCGAGGCGGGGGCTGCGGTCGAGCTCGAGCGTGCCGCCATGGGCGCGGGCGGCCTCGAGCGCGATGGAGAGACCGAGCCCGGTGCCGCTGCCGGCGTCCTGACCGCGCGCGGGATCGAGCCGCGTGAAGGGGCGGAGCATCTCCTCGCGCCGGTCCTCCGGGATGCCGGGGCCGTCGTCCTCGATCACGATTTCGGCCGTGCGGCGGGTGAGGCGCAAGGTGAGCGACGTGCCCCCGCCATAACGCCGGGCGTTCTCAACGAGGTTCACGAGCCCGCGCTTCAGGAAGTTTCGGCGGACGGAGACCACGGGGGAGGCGGCGGTTTCCCGGTCGGTATCGACTTTGGGCCTCGCTCCCACGGCTTCCGCCTCGGCCGCGATCTCCTCGATCAGGGCGACGAGGTCTGCCGGGGCGGCTTCCTCGCCCGCCTCGCCGCGGGCGAAGGCGAGGAAGCTCTCGAGCATGCGCTCCATCTCCACCACGTCGTTGCTGAGTGCCCGGCTCTCGTCGTCCTCCGGCATCATGGCGAGGCTGAGCTTCATGCGCGTGAGCGGTGTCCGCAGATCGTGGCTGACGCCCGAGAGCATGGCGGTGCGGCTCTGGATCTGGCGCTCGAGCCGGGTGCGCATCTCGAGAAAGGCATGGCCGGCGCGGCGCACTTCCTCGGCGCCGGAGGGGCGGAGCAGGGCCGGGCGGCCGCGCCCGAAGTCCTGCGCGGCGCGCGCAAGCTCGCGGATGGGCCGGACCTGGTTGCGCAGGAAGATGAGCGCGACGGCGACGAGCCCGAGGGCCACGGCGGTGGTGAGGATGATGAGCTGGTGCGGGTTCGCCGGGTTCATCTGGCGCCGTGGCACCGCGGCGGTGAGTACGCCGCGGGCGGTGAGGATGCGGATCACCACGGTCTTGTCCGTGCTCGCAAGGTCGAGCGTGACGGGGCGGTCCAGGCCGCCGGTCACGGTCTCCTCGATCACATGGCCCGTGAAATCCCAGAACCCGGGTGGCTTGGGCGGCGGCAATTCGTCGGCGCGGGTATCGAGCCGAAAGGCGATGCGCAGCGGCGGGCCGACATTGGCGAGGAGCTGCCGGGCGCGCCAGAGGCTTTCTGCGTCCTCGACCTGCTCGACGAGGTAATCGAGCTCGCGGGCGACGCCGGAGCTCATCTGCAGGGTCACGCTGTCGTAATGGCGGGTGACGAGGACGGTGGTGACCACGCCCTGCAGGAGCACGATGGGGAGCACGAGGATGAGGAGCGCGCGGCCGAAGAGGCTGCGCGGCAGGTAGCGCTTGAGACGGGCAGCGGGCGCCTGCATGGTCCGACCGCATAAGCCCGTCAGGCAGGCGGGGACAAGGCCAGAGGTGGGCCAGAGGTGAGCCACAGGTGGGCCGGAGGTGGGAATGAGCGATGCGGAGGCGCCTTACGGGCATGCGGAGGACCTTGGCGACGGCATCGTGCGCGTAACGGCGCCCAACCCGTCGCCGATGACGCATACGGGCACGCGCTGCTACGTGGTCGGGTCGGGGGCGGAGGCGGTTCTGATCGATCCGGGGCCGGACGACGAGGGACATCGGGCGGCGTTGCTGGCGGCGCTGGGTGCGCGGCGGCTGGTCGCGGTTCTGGTGACGCACAGCCATG
>JBCBEP010000192.1:0-5078 GCA_038528605.1 Pseudomonadota bacterium | reverse complement strand
CGGGATATCGCGGAGGGGCTGCCAGGCATCGGCCTCCTCCTCGCGATCCTCGTGCTCATCCTGGGCCATGCGATCAACCTGCTGCTCGGGATCGTCAGCGGTGTCGTGCACGGACTTCGGCTCAACTTCATCGAATTCTTCGGCTGGGCGCTCTCGGGTGAGGGCTACCCCTTCCGCGCCTTCGCCAGGAAAGAGAGGCCCAAATGGACGGACTGATCATCGCACTCGGCTGGGTCGGCATCTTCGCCCCCATGGCGCTCGGGGCTATCGGCAGCATCATGGGCTGCGCCCTCGCCGGGCAGGCGGCCATTGGCGCGATGCTCGAGACCGATGGCGGCTATGGCCGGTTCGTGGGCATCTCGGCCATGCCGTCGAGCCAGGTGATCTTCGGGATCGTGATCATGTTCTCGCTGAACCAGGAGGTTACGGGCGTAAACGGCGGCGCGCTCTTCTCCATCGGCCTCTTCTCGGGCCTCGCGCTGATGTTGAGCGGCATGTGGCAGGGGCGGGCCTGTGCCTCCGCCATCTCGGCCGCGAAGGACAAGCCCGAGATCTTCGGCCTCTCGCTCGCGCCTGCCGCGATCGTGGAAGGCTTTGCCGTGTTCGTCTTCGTCTTCGCGCTGGTCCTCGCCGCCAGCATCCCGGTCTGAGCCGGAAGGATGACCCGATGAGCGAAGCAAGCACCAACAGCACCTCCGCCGGCATCGAAGCGCTGATCGCACGGCTTCGGCAGGAAGGCGTGGATGAGGGGAAGGCCGAGGCCGATAAGGTGACCGCCGAGGCCAAGGAGAGGGCGCGGGAGCTTATCGAGAGCGCGGAGGCCGAAGCGCAGCAGACCCTCGCGAAGGCACGGGCAGAGGCCGCGAAGCTCCAGAAGGGGGGTGAGGAGGCGCTGCGCGTCGCCATGCGCGATGCGGTGCTCGAACTCAAGCAGGGCCTCGCAACGCGGTTCGCCGAACAGGTGCGCGGCGTCGTCTCGGGCGCGGCGCGGGACGAGGAGACGCTGAAGCGCATGGTCATCGCCGTGGCCGCGCGGGCGCGCGAGGAGGCCGAGATGGATGAGGCGGCGCTGGAGGTTGTGCTGCCGCGCTCCGTCGTCGGGCTCGACGACCTCCGACGCAAGCCCGAGGAACTGCGCGAGGGCTCGCTCACCCACTTCGCCGCCGCCGCCGCCGCGGAGATGCTGCGCGAAGGCGTCGCCTTCAGCCAGGCGGAGGACGAGGCGGACGGCATCCGCGTGAAGCTCACCGATAGCGGGATCGTGGTGGACCTCACCGACAAGGCGGTGGCCGACGTGATCCTGCGCCACCTTCAGCCCCGCTTCCGCGCGCTCCTCGAAAACGTCGTGCGCTAGCGGCAGGGCGATGGCAGCGGACCAGTACATAACCCTTGTTGCGAGCCTGCCGGCGCTCGGCCCGGTGCTCGAGGCGAAGCATGCGCCCATTAACCGGGCGCGGCTGCAGAAGCGGCTGCGGATGCTGACGCCCGAGCATCGTTCGGAGCTGATGGCGCTGGCCAACCTTCTGGCCTGGGCGCGTCTGCCGCTCAACGGCACCGATGCCGCCCTGGTGCTGCGCGCCCGTCGCCTGATCCCCACGATCAGTTCGCCCACCCTGGCCGCGCTGGCACTGGACAGGCTTGAGATGCGCACCCTCGTCGCCGCCCTCCGCCGCCGTCAGGCCGGCCGGGAGGCGCCCGCGCGCGAGGAGATCTGGGGCTATGCGCGCAACCTGAGCCGCATCACCGCCAACTGGAGCGATCCGGACTTCGGGGTTGCCCGCATCCACCCATGGCTGCCAGAGGCGCGCGCGGCGCTCGAGAAACACGATGCGCAAGGGCTTGAGCGCGTCCTGCTCGAGGCCGCCTGGCGCCACGCCGTGCAGCACTCGGTCGGCCATGCCTTCGATTACGAGGCGGTCGCCCTCTACGTGATCCGCTGGAACCTGCTCGACCGCTGGACGCGCTATGACGCCCAGGCCGCCGCGACCCGCTTCGCAACGCTCGTCGACCAAGCACTGGCGACAGCCCCCCAGCACCTCAACGAGAAGGAGGCCGCAGCATGAGCGCCGAGCGCGACAAGGCCAACATGCCGGGCACGGTCGTCTCCTCCGTGCAGGAGGACCTGATCCGCATCCGGCTGACCGATCCCGAAAACCAGAAGCTGGTGAAGAACGAGGTGGTCTATGTCCGCCCCGCCCGGGCACCGGCGGAGCGGCTGAAGGCCGAAGTGCTGCGCGTGGCCGGCGCCGAGGCCGATGCGCAGGTTTATGAGAGCACCGCCGGCATCGGGCTCGGCGACCGCGTGGAGCAGAGCGGGCAGCTGCTTTCCGTGGCCCTCGGCCCCGGCCTGCTCGGCCAGGTCTTCGACGGGCTCGAGAACCCGCTCGAGGTGCTCGCTCAGGCCCACGGCACCTTCCTGCCCCGCGGCGTCGAGGCACCCGCGCTCAATATGGACACCAAGTGGTCCTTCACCCCGACGGTCGAGATCGGCGCCCGGGTGAGCGGCGGCGACACGTTGGGGACGGTTCCGGAAGGGCTGATCACCCACAAGATCATGGCGCCCTTCGATATGGATGAGCCGCACGAGGTGACCTGGGTGCGCGCCGGAAGCGTGACGGTGGACGAACCCATCGCGCGCCTGCGCGACGCGGCCGGCGAAGAGCACACCGTCTCCCTCGCCCAGAACTGGCCGGTGCGCCTTGCCCTGCCCCGCCGGATGCTCCAGCGGCGCGCCTCCGTGAGGCTCTTCCCGAGCGAGCCGATGATCACCTCGCAGCGCCTCATCGACACGTTCTTCCCCATCGCCAAGGGCGGTGCCGCCTGCATCCCCGGCCCCTTCGGCGCGGGCAAGACGGTGCTGCAGAACCTCATCTCGCGGCATTCCGATGTGGACGTGGTCATCGTCGTCGCCTGCGGCGAACGGGCGGGCGAAGTGGTCGAGACGATCCAGGAGTTCCCGCGCCTGAAGGACCCCAAGACCGGCGGCTCGCTGATGGATCGCACGGTGATCATCTGCAACACCTCCTCCATGCCCGTCGCGGCACGCGAGGCCTCGATCTTCACCGGCATCACCATCGGCGAGTACTACCGGCAGATGGGCCTGCGCGTCCTCCTGATCGCCGACAGCACCTCCCGCTGGGCGCAGGCGATGCGCGAGACCTCCGGAAGGCTCGAAGAGATCCCCGGGGAGGAGGGTTTCCCGGCCTATCTCGACAGCGCGATCAAGGGGATCTACGAGCGCGCCGGTATGATGCAGACCAACGACGGCTCCGTGGGCGCCCTGACCATGATCGGCACGGTATCCCCGGCTGGCGGCAACTTCGAAGAACCCGTCACACAGTCCACGCTCAGCGCCGTCAAATGCTTTCTCGGCCTCTCCGCGGAGCGCGCCTACAAGCGGTTCTATCCAGCGGTCGACCCGCTCCTCTCCTGGTCCCGCTATCGCGATCAGCTAGCCCCCTGGTACGCGGAGAAACTCGGCGCAGACTGGACGGCGCGCGTAGGCGCCATGGTGGCCCTGCTCGAGCGCGGCAGCGAGATCGAGCAGATGATGCAGGTGACCGGCGAGGAGGGCGTCACGCTCGATGACTTCGTCACCCAGCAGGCCTCTCGGTTCCTCGACATGGTCTACCTGCAGCAGGACGCCTTCGATGCCGTGGACGCGTCCGTCCCGCTGGAGCGCCAAAAGGATGCGTTCGACCGGGCCTATGCGCTTGTGACGCGCAGCTACGCTTTTCCCGATAAGGCCGCGGCAAGAGCGCATTTCACAAAGCTCACCGGCCTCCTCAAGAACTTGAACTACGCCCAACCGAACTCTAGCGAAGCCGCCCGCCTGATCTCCGAGATCGAAGCCCTCGATCATTCCATTCCGGTGATTGGCACCGCCCACGACCTGGAAGCGCGCGCTGACATAGCAGCCTCCTGACCGGCGGAGACGCTCAGGGCGGATGTTGACGGGCGCGCATGCGGGATGGCACCTCGGGTGGCAGAGGGCGCGAGCACCTTTCGCGTTTCGCAGCTGGCTCACCTCATCGCGATGAAGGCCGCGCCGCAGGAACGGTCGGGGCATCAACACTGCGGCCCGCGCCAATGAGGAGAACAGGCTCCTGCGCGTTTTCCATCATCCTGGCACCGACGCCCATGATCCCCGCTTCTTCCTCGTCCGCGGCAAGGTAGCGACCAATGAGGAACGCCCGGCTCGTGCGGCCCTCCTCACCGAGGGGCTTGAGCGCCTCGGGCTTTCGCCGGAGACCCCGCCGGATGCCGGGCTTGGCCCGCTCTTGGCCGTTCACGGCCCCGCCTATCTCGACTTTCTGGCGACGGCCTGGGAAGCATGGCAGGCGCTGCCCGGGGCCGGGCCGGAGGTGGTCGCCAACATTCACCCACACCGCGGCGTCGGCACCTATCCCGCAAGCCTCGTCGGCCGCGCGGGCTGGCATATGGCGGATACCGCGGCGCCGATCGGCCAAGGTACCTGGCAGGCGGCGCGGCATGCGGCGGACAGTGCAGTTGCGGCGGCCGATGCGGTACTGGCGGGGGCGTCGCGCGCATACGCCCTCTGCCGTCCGCCGGGCCATCATGCGTATCGGGACATGGCGGGCGGGCATTGCTTCCTCAACAACGCCGCCATCGCTGCGGAACGGCTACGTAGGGTCCATGAGCGCGTGGCCGTTCTCGATATCGACGTGCACCACGGCAATGGAACCCAGAGCATCTTCTACGCCCGCGGAGACGTGCTCACGGTATCGGTCCATGCGGATCCGGACGGCTTCTACCCCTTCTTCGTCGGCCACGCCCATGAGCGCGGCGAGGGGGCGGGGACGGGCGCCAACCTGAACCTGCCCCTGCCCCTTGGCAGCGAGGATGCGGCCTGGCTGGCGGCGGTGGACCGCGGGATCGACGCGGTGCGGGCCTTCGAGCCGGGCGCGGTCGTGCTGGCTCTGGGGCTCGATGTGCATGAGGACGATCCGCTGAAGGGCCTCTCGGTCAGCACGGCGGGGATCGGCGAGGCCGGCAAGCGGCTGGGGAGGCTTGCGACACCCATGGTCATCACGCAGGAGGGTGGCTACCTCTCCCCC
>JBCBEP010000191.1:0-5109 GCA_038528605.1 Pseudomonadota bacterium | reverse complement strand
GGCGCCTGAGAGGCAGGCGAGCAGCGTCGACTTGCCGGCACCGTTTGGGCCGACCAGCGCGGTCACGCGGCCAGGAGCGACGCTCAGGGTCGCGCCTCGCAGGATCGAGACGCCTCCAAGCGTGAGCGACACATCGCGCGCCTCAAGCATAACGCCCCCTCCCACCGCGCAGGAGCAGCCAGAGAAAGAATGGCCCGCCGATAAGGCTCGTAGCGAGGCCTATGGGAGGCTCTGCGGGCGGTACAGCAAGACGCACCGCAAGATCGGCGGCGAGGACGAGCGCCATGCCCGTGAGCGCCGATGCCGGGAGTAGAAGCGCGTGCCTCGGGCCGATGGCGAGGCGCACGAGATGCGGTGCGACAAGGCCGATGAAGCCGATGGGCCCGGCTGCCGCAGTGACACCGCCGACCGCGACGGCCACCGAAAGGCCGATGACGCGCTTCGAGCGCTCGATATCGAGCCCGGCGTGGAAGGCGGCGCGCTCTCCAAGCTGGAAGAGGTCGAGGTCTCGCGCCCGACCGAGAAGGGCGGGAAGCGCGATGGATACGAGGCATGCCGCAACGAGGACGAGCGGCCAGCCAGCGCCACCTAGGGCGCCCATCGTCCAGAAGGTGAGATCGCGCAGCTGGCTGTCGTCGCTCACATAGACGAACGCGCCGATCGCTGCCCCTGCGATCGCGTTCACGGCGACGCCCGCGAGGATCAGGGTTGCGACGGAGGTCTCGCCGCCGCGGCGGGCCAGAGCGAAGACAAAGGCGATGACGAGAGCGGCTCCGAGGAAGGCCGCAATCGGCAGCAGCCATGGCCTGATCGGTTCAGGAAGCTGCCCGGCGATTGTGCTGCCGAGGACGATGGTGGCGACCGCGCCAAGGGATGCTCCGCCGGTGACACCGATCAGGCCCGGATCGGCGAGCGGGTTGCGCAGGACACCCTGCAGCGCTGCCCCCGCAACAGCGAGAGCAGCGCCGGTCGCGAGGCCCAGGACGATGCGGGGAAGACGGATCTGCCAGATGATCGCGCTCTCCGCGGCACTGCCGCCACCTGCGAGCGTCGCGATGACGCGGCTTGGGGCGATGTCCACCGGGCCCAGGGCGAGACCGGCGAGCGCGAGACCGACGACGAGCAGTGAGAGCCCGGCGATTGTCGGCACTCGGAGGCGCCGCCGTGCCTCGATCGCCGCTTCCATTGCGTCAGAGCCCAGCGGCGACGGCACGCTCGGCGTGGAGGGCCCGCGCGAGCTCGGCGATCGCTTCCGGGGTACGCGGCCCGAAGCCGAGAAGGAGCATGCCATCCATCGCAACCGCCCGGCCCGCCTGCCCGGCCGGGGTCAGCGCAATCTCGGGCCTTGCGAGAATGGTCTCGATGCCGCCGAAGCGCTCCGCGTGCTGGCTCATCATCAGCACGATATCTGGTGCTGCTGCGATGATCGCCTCGCGGCTCATCGGCTTGTATCCCGACACGGACGCACCCGCGTTCTCTCCGCCCGCGAGCGTGATCATCCGGTCTGCGGTCGTCTCAGTGCCCCCGATAAGTGGCGCACCGCTCTGGAAACTGAGGATGAAGAGAACGCGCGGCGGCCGCCCCTCTAGCGTTGCGACCTTCGCTCGGATCTCGTTGAGCGCGTCGGACATCTGGCGCGCCATCTGCTCGGCTTCAGCAGAGCGTCCAAGAGAACTGCCAACGAAGGCGATCTTCTCGGCGATCTCATCCGCGGTGTCGGCCTCCGGTGCGCGGGCGACGCGAACGCCGGCCGCTTCGAGCTGCTCGAAGGCGATGTCCGGGCCCGCGTCATGCGCGACGAGAACAAGGTCAGGCGCAAGCGACAGGATGCCCTCGGGAGAGACGCGCCGGACATAGCCGATCTGGGACCGGCTCGTGGCCTCAGGCGGCCAGGTGGAGGTCTGATCGACGCCGACGACCCGATCGCCGAGACCGAGCGCAAAGACGATTTCGGTTAGATCGCCGCCAGCGACCACGATGCGTTCGGCGGTCGGCTCACCGGACGCTTCGCCGATGAAAAGAAAGGCCGCGCCGCCTGCGGCAGCCGCAGCGATCACCGCGAGGGCTCGTCTCCGTTCAAGGGTCATGATCGATCTCCGAGAGCATCGTCAACCAGGGTGCGCCACGCATCGCGCTCGCCCTCACCAGGCGGACGGCTGCCGAAGAATTGACAGACCAGGCGATGCTCCGCGTCGAATAGTTCCAGGGAGGTGATGCGTCCTCGGAGCCGCGTTGGCTTGATGACGACCCATGTGCTGGCCACCCGGTCGGTTCGCAGGTGCAGGTTGAATGCGGGATCGAGCACGTTGAGCCAGGGCCCCATGGGCGCGATCCGCTCGACGGCCCCTGAGAAGATCTGCAGGCAGCCAGCATTGCCGACGAAGCACATGATGGGCACGGCACTGGCTGCCGCGGCATGAAGGAGGCGCTCGACGAGCCCCGCATCTGCTCGGAAGGCCAGATCGTCCCCGGCGAGACGAAGGGCCTGCTCGCGCCCCACGTTGTGCGTAGAGAGCAAGCGATGGAAGTCGTGGCTGTGCTCAAGCGCGAGCCAGCCCTCCCGAAGTGCGGCGACATCGATCTCGCCGTCGGGCGTCTCTGGCGACGCTGCAGTGCGCGGCATGAAGGCCGTGATCTGGCTGGAATGGTCGAGATGCGCATCCACGATCCGATCCCAGCTGTCGCTCTTGGTGCCGTCGACCGCATAGATCTTGATCACTGCGAGCCCGGTCCCGTCGAAGACCTGAATGGAGTGCCGGAGCCCCGATCGCGTCTCTTCCGACACCGCGTAGCCGACATGCCAGTGGCGCAGGAAGAGACGGAGATCGATCGGGCCGGTGACCTGCCCCATGTTTTCATGGTGGTTGACGGCCTCTATCGTCCCGGTTGTCTCGTGGACGGCCGCGTCGTTGCGGGTCAGCGTCATGATCGGGCCCACGTCCTTCAGAGCGGAGAGGAGCCCCATGAAATCACTGCCCCGAAGACCGAGCCGGTGAATGCCGTCGCCCGCACGCGCTTCGGCGAGGATGCCTTCCGTGACCCCCAGCGCCTCGGCGATATCGCGCGACCGTGCGCCCGGATCGGCGGCCTTCCTGCGCCGGTACTCCGCCGCGAGGTCCGGCACATGCGTAGCGGTCAAGGGTTTGGCCATATCTGATTTCCTCAGAACCTAACTGTGGCGGCGAGCTTGACGGCAAGCCCAGGGCTGTTCAGGCCGTTTGGGTGCACGCGAAAGCGCCGATCGGTGATGTTGTCGATGCCGGCAGAGAAGACGGCTCCCGCGAGTGGCCCCTGCGTTGGCTGCCAGTTCGCGAAGACGTCGAAGACTGCGTAGCCCGGCGTTGTGATCGACTCCTCGGGGACATCGTCCTCGTTGATCCCGCGGGTGAAGGTGCCCCTGACACCCAACTCCACGTCGTCGATAGGACGGACGCCGCCCGTTAGAACCAGACGATCTTGCGGAATAGCGCCCAGCTCGCCCGCGCCGTCGCGCTGCCGGCCGCGGGGGATCGTTACGCCAGCCGAGGCGAACCAGAGGCCCGTGTCATAGTCCACCTCACCCTCGAACCCGAAGAGGAGCGCATCGACGTTGCGGTTGATCGTCGTGCCACTCACCTCGAGCTGACGAGTGATCGGGTTGAAGGTGGCGGTCGAGAAGTCAACGAAGCTGACCACAGTGTCGACGAAGTCGTCCACGCGGGCATAGTAGGCATTCCCGGACAGCAACAGGCTGTCGCCCGCGAAGGCCAGGTTCTGCATCCGGTAGCGCCCGCCAATCTCGACCTGCGTTGCGCGCTCGGGCTCAAGATCGGGCGTGGGAACGAACTCGTTGACGCCGGTGAACACCGGATCGGTCGGGCCGCCCAGCGGGAAGCCGGGCGTGATAAAGTGCACCCCATCGGAATAGAGCTCAGTCAGCGTCGGCGCGCGGAACGACCGCGACGCTGAGGCGAAGAGCTGGAGGTTCGGCGCGGGCTGCCAGTTCACGGCGAGCTTCGGGGAAGGCTGACCGTCGCTTCGATCCTCGAAATCACCCTCTGGGCGAAGCTGAAAGAAGTCGTAGCGGATACCAGGGGTGATGGTCAGGCCAGGAATGACTTCGAAGTCGGCCTGCGCGAAACCTGCGTAGAACCGGCGCTTCGCATCTGGCGCCTGCTCCCGCGCCTCACCGTCGCGCAGCGCTTCCTGCTGATCCTCGAAGATTTCGATGCCGTAGGAGAGCGCCACCGGAACCTGTCCGAGGCCGAAGCGCGAGATGTTCGTCGCTTCGAAACCGAGCGTCTCGAAGTTGGTCTCGTCGAAGCGCCCGTCGAAGAACCGATCTTCCTCGACCTTCGCGTCATTGTAGTAGCCGAGGACGGAGAGATCGACGAGTTCATTGCCGGCTGGTGCCCAGTCCCAGGCGATGCGGGCGGTTTGGTAGCGGAGGTCGCGGTCGACCGTGGTCTCGGGCGAGCCCTGAACATTGGCGTTCGGCGGCGTGGCGCCATTGTCGTCGTAGTACTGGTAGCTCGCCTCAATGCGATGGCCTTCGCCGGGCTCGAAGCCGAGCTTCAGGAGCCCGTTTCGGCTGTCGATCTCAGAGTCGATGATCGGGTCGCCATCGCCGTCCTCGATATCCGAGAACATTGGGCGCCCGGCGAAGAAGGCGAGGGCATCGAAGTTCTCGTACTGAACCGCGGCCGTCGCTGCCCCCAAGAACTCCGTGCCCTGGCTGTTGAAGCCGAGCTTGACCTCGCCACCCCAGACTTCGCCAGGATTAATCACATCGGCGGCGTCCTTGGTGTCGAGAAAGATCACGCCGCCCAGCGCGCCTGAGCCGAAGAGCGTTGACTGACCACCCCGCAGTACCTCGACCCGTTTCAGGATCGAAGGGTCTGTGAAGAAGCGTCCGCGATGCGCAAGGTCGAAGTTCTGGCGCGCGCCATCGACGCGGATGATCACCTGCTCGTCCTGAAAGCCGCGGATATTGGGCTCCTGCGAAATGCCGCGCGGCCCCCCTTCGATGGTAACGCCTGGCAAGTCTCCGATGAGCTCCTCGTAGGTCGAGGGCTGGCGCCGGATGATCTCCTGCTCGCCCACGACGCTCACCGCGTTCGGTGTCTCCAG
>JBCBEP010000190.1:0-5113 GCA_038528605.1 Pseudomonadota bacterium | reverse complement strand
ATTCAAAGGTGGAAAATTCCAGCTCGCAACGGCCCGGATCTCGGGGGGAAGGTCATGCTCATTCAGCTGAAACTGGGGTCGGCGTTTGTTTTGGCGCTCTCGCGCCGGTGGAGCAACGGGCGGCCAGCGGAGCGTTATCGTGGTGCGGCGCAGGTTGAAGAGCGGCTATTCGCTGTGTTCGTTCTGGTTCAGCGTGGAGCGTCGATTAGGTCGCGGTACGATGTTGTCATTGCTCAACGGGACGGCTGTGGCTGAGGCGCGCTTCTCTGGTTGTGAGGCGCGTTTCGGGACTATGCCGCTTCGGCGGTTGCTGGGCGAGCTTATCAGCGCGGGGGAGAGGCCACGGGGCTTAAGCTGTCGTAGCGGGTTGTGCCGCGTCGGGAGGCGTCGACCGGGGATGTTGGCAGGATGGGATGTTGGGCGCGCTGATCGCAGCGCAGGCGCGGGCAGACGCGGCAGTTGATGCCGATCTCGGTCACCATGGCGCTCGAGAAGCTCAGTTCATCCGCATAGCCGATCGCCCCGGCATGCTCGAGGCTGCAGCCCATCGCCACGGCCTGGCGCATGTCCTGTGAATGACGCGTGGAACTTGGCCGGTCGACGGTGCGTGCGAAGACGAACAACTGGCTGGCATCCGGCATCTCCACGAGCTGCGAGACGATCCGGCCCGGCGTACGGAAGCACCCGTGTACCTCAAGGCGCGGGCAGGCGCCGCCATGCTCGGCTAGGTGGAAACCGGTGGTGTTGAACCGCTTTGTGACGTTCCCCGCGCGGTCGATGCGCAGGAAGAAGAACGGCACGCCCGAAGCCCCCTCGCGCCCCAACGTGACGGCCCTGTGGCATGCCTGCTCGAAGCTGACGCCGAAGCGCGTTGCCAGGTGGTCGAAGTCGAATTTCGAGGCGCGGGCTTCGTCCAGGAAAGGCCGATAGGGCATCAGGACGGCCGCCGCGAAATAGTTCACCAGCTCCACGCGACAGCGCGCGACGCCGTGGCTGTCCCGGATGCCCGACTGCGCCACCAGCGTGTCGAGCAGGTCGCCATGGGCCACCAGCCCCGCGACATGGACGAGCTGGAAGATCCGATTGGGCTGATCCAGCGCCTCCGACAGCAGAACCTCGCCCTCGTTCGCGTCATAGCGGCGGAGCGTGTCGGGCAGGCTGGCGGCCGGCACCAGCCGAACCCGCAGGCCGAGACGCTCGCGCAGGTCCCGCTTGACCCAGCTGTAGCGCTCGTCGGGCGGTACAGTGGCCTCGCCCCAATACTGCTCGGCGGCGTTCTCGAGGCTCTCGAAATAGTTGCCGGAGGCGCGGAAGAAGGCATGAACCGAGGCCTCTGGCGAGGCGGCGAGCAGTTCGGTGGTCGCATCCTGCCCCGCGCCACTGAGCAGGTTCTCCGTCACCGCCAGGTAGGCTGCGTGCAGCGTCAGGAAGCTCGATACGAGCTCGGGGCTGTGCACACGCGCCGCCCTGAGCTGCGCAAGGTCAGGCCGCGTCGCGTCGAACAGCGGGTCCTGCAGCGCCGCGCGCATGTCGGCCAGCAGCGCGGCGCCGTCATCGTCGGCGAAGTCGCGCCAGTCCACGCCATAGGCTTCGAGCAGGCGCAGCAGGACCGGCACCGAGACGCTACGCTCGTTCTTCTCGAGCAGGTTGACGTAGGACGTGCTGATACCGAGGGACCGGCCCATCTGGGCCTGCGTCTCACCGCGTTCGCGCCTGAGGCGGCGCAACTGGGGTCCGATGAAGGTCTTCACAGTCTCCTCCTGAGCGATGTTCACAGAAATACAAAAATGCAAATTTGTAAATCATCGCATTCACAACACGACCCGGCTTCGCTCCACCGAGGCGTCACGGCTGTGAGATACGAACGCTCTAGAGGGCGGGCCGCATCAGAACAGGCCACCCCGGGGGGAGACGAAGGCCGTGATGTCACAGTCAGCGATCGAGGATACCGAAGCGGCCAGCCCCGCCGATTGGGTCGGCCGATCCGAGACACGTGACGGCCAGCTGAGCCCCGAGCTTGCCGGCATGATGGGTGCTGCCACCGGCCACCCTGCCGCCGGCGCGCCGGCATGCGCCGCTGGCATGCCGATGCCATGGCTCTGGCACTGGGCGGCCTTTCCCGAGTTCGTGCCGATGGAGGGCCTCGGCGAGGATGGGCACCCTCGCCTCGGCGGTCTGCTGCCGCCGCTGCCCTATCCACGGCGCATGTGGGCGGGAAGCAAGCTGGCCTTCGAGGGGCGGTTTGCGATCGGTGAACGGTTGCAGCGCCGCTCCGAAATTCTGTCGATCGTTGAGAAGCAGGGCGCGACGGGCCCCATGGTCTTCGTGCGCGTCGGCCACGAGACCACCGGCCGCAGCGGCCGGATCGAGGAAAGCCAGGACATCGTCTACCTCGAGATCCCCGAACAGTTTCGCCCGCCGGCAACCGTGCCGGCGCCCGAAGCGCCGGCCTTCGCCGAGCCCGTTCTCATGAGCGAGGCGCGGCTGTTCCGCTTCTCGGCCGCTACCTTCAACGCTCACCGGATCCATTACGACGTGCCCTATGCGCGCGAGGTCGAGAAGTACCCGGCCCTCGTCGTCCACGGCCCGCTGCAGGCAATGCTGCTGATCGAGGCCGCCGGGCGCCATACGGGCCAGAACCCGTCGCGGTTCAGCTTCCGCGGCATTCACCCGATGTTCCACGGCGAGGCGCTCAGCCTGATGGGCACGCCCGATGCCGGTGGAACGGCGATCGATCTCTGCACGGTGGCCGCGGCCGGCCACCAAGGGCTTCAGGCCAGAATGGAGTGGGACGGATGAGCGGCATTCTGAACGGCATGCGCGTGGTCGAGGGCTCGGCCTTCGTCGCGGTTCCGCTGGCGGGCATGACCTTGGCGCAGATGGGCGCCGACGTGATCCGCTTCGACCGGCTCGAGGGCGGGCTGGACGCCACGCGCTGGCCCATTGCGCCGGGCGGGCAAAGCCATTTCTGGGCGGGCCTCAACAAGGGCAAGCGCTCGATCGCCATCGACATGAAGTCGCCGCGTGGTCGAGAGATCGTCAGCGAGATCATCTGCGCCCCGGGCGAGGATGCGGGCCTCTTTATCACCAACCTCGGCGCCAGGGGCTGGACCGATCACGAGACGCTGGCCGCCCGCCGTCCCGACATCTGCATGGTCTCGCTCCTGGGCGACCGCCACGGCCGCCCGGCGGTCGACTACACGGTGAACCCCTCCGTCGGCTTCCCGCATGCCACCGGGCCCGAGGGCAGCAACCAACCCGTCGCGCACACGCTGCCTGCCTGGGACTGTATCGCAGGACAGATGGTGGTCTCCGGCCTCCTCGCCGCCGAGCGCCACCGCCTGCGCACCGGCCGTGGGCAGGCGGTGCAGTTCTCGTTGAAGGACATCGCCGCCGCGATGCTGGGCAATCTCGGCATCATCGGCGAGGTTGCGGTCAATGGCGTCGATCGGCCGAAGGCAGGCAACGCGCTCTACGGCGCTTACGGTCAGGACTTCGTCTGCGCCGATGGCGAGCGGGTGATGGTTATCGGCCTCACCGCCCGGCAATGGGCAAACTTGGTCAAGGTCACCGGTACGGGCGCGGCGATGGACGCGCTGGGCGAGAGCCTGGGCTGCGACCTCGGCGACGAGGGCGCGCGCTGGCAGGCACGCACGGCGATCACGGCCATCTTGGCCCCCTGGTTTGCCGCCCGGCGCGTGGCGGATTTCGCCGAAACCTTCGACCGCTCTGGCATCACCTGGTCGGTCTTCCGCTCCTTCGCCGAGGCGCTGGAGAAGGACCCCGACCTTTCGACTGACAACCCGATGTTCAGCATGGTGGAGCAGCCCGGGATCGGCGAGCATCTCGTGCCGGGCTCGCCCTTCGGCTTCTCCGAAATCACCCGTGAAGATCCGCGCCCGGCACCCCGGCTCGGCGAGCACACCGAAGCGATCCTCGCCGACGTCGCCGGCCTGCCGGGGGCCGAGATCGCGTCGCTCTTCGACGCCGGCGTCGTGGCGGCACCGGCCGGGGCGCGGCGCCCGGCCAGCCAGACGCACCCCTTCCCAGCGCGCGCGCGTCAGGCTCGCAAAACGTCCCCGACCCTCGGGTCCGCGCCGCAAGGCGAGGCTCCCGCAGTCGATATCGACCGCCGCCGACAGGCTGCCGGATAGCCCGGCCCGCGGGGCGGGTTGACCGGCGCCGGATCTGCGACCGAGGGCCGTTCGCGCTGTCCCGCAGATCCCGTGCTGAAGGCGTTCTAAGCGGCTGTCGGCGCCCGTTTTCTCGCTCCCGAACAGGAAAGTCCCGTAGCGGCTTCTACGGCCCGCACGAAAGCCCCGAAGCGGTGGCACCTCACCCCTTTAGCCACCTCAATGACGCTTCCAAGCTCTCGCTCTAACGGGGGTTCATAATCAGCGTGGCGAACGACGGTTCAGAGGCCGCAGTAGGTGCTGACCGTTGTGGACAGAGCGGCGGATTCTGAATGCTCCCGATATCGGAAGCGAATGATCGTTCTCTTGTCGAGCCGAACTAGACCGGGGCGCGCTTTCAATCCGTGCTGAGACCAGCGAGCCATGCTCCGGTTGAGGGGTTGGAGCGAACATGCGCATCCTTCGGAACCTGTAGCACGCAAGCGTAGCAACGCCGGCCGACCCCTAGTTGGAGCCGGCCGGCTACCGGTCAGTTAGCTTGAGCGGTACTCCTTGGACTTGAAGGAGAGGTGGGCGACCGTGGCCGGTGCATCCGAGATCTTGCGGATGTTCGCCCAGGTCTGCTTGTAGTTCGGCAGGACCAGCTCGTTGGTGCCCGCGTTGATCACATTGCCCTGCGTGCCGGAGGGCGCGCCAAACAACATGAAGGTCTCGCCCGGCTTCGCCGTATCGATGGGGTAGACCATCGCTTGCGTCGCACCGACATCGTTGTGCACCTCGACCAGATCGCCGGCCTGTACGCCGATATCCGCCATGTCCTCGGGGTTCATTTCGAGGAATGGATAGGGATAGCGGTCGGCGACAAAGTCGTTGTCCTTGTCGAGGAACCAGTTCTGCCAGTTGATGTTCGAGCGGCCGTTATTGATGAGGAAGCGGTGGCCGGCCCGCTGCGATGCCTTGCCGGGCGCCTGCAGGCCACG
>JBCBEP010000189.1:0-5143 GCA_038528605.1 Pseudomonadota bacterium | reverse complement strand
AAGGTCGATGGTCTTCTGCCGGGTGATCCCGTTCATGCAATAGTCGCCCGTGGAGGTCCAAACCTCGCCCTTGCGCACGATGAAGAAGTTGCAGGAGTTCGTGGTGTTCACGAAGCCATGGGGGTCGAGCATCAGACCCTCATCCGCCCCGGCCTTCTCCGCCTGCACGGCGGCCAGCACGCAGTTGAGCTTGGAGTGGCTGTTGAGCTTGGGATCCTGGCTCATGGGCAGGCCGCGGACCTGGGGCACGGTAGCGAGGCGCACGCCGCGCTCCTGCAGCCGCGCGACCGGGGCGGAATGCTCCGCAATGATCACCATGGTGGGGCCGGAGCGGGAGAGGGCGGGGTGCTGGAACGGCCGGCTCTTCACCCCGCGCGTGACCATCAGGCGCGCATGGGCATTGCCGGTCATCCCGTTGGCGGTGCGCACCTCCTCGAGTGCTGCGATCACGCCCTCGCGCGTACGGCCGATGTCGAGGTCGATGGCGCGGGCGGCCTCGAACAGCCGGTCGAGATGCTCGTCGAGGAAGGCCCAGCGGCTGTTGTAGAGACGCAGGCCCTCCCACACGCCGTCGCCCAGCATGAAGCCGCTGTCGTAGACCGAGACCATCGCCTCGCCCCGCGGCTTCAGCGCGCCGTCGACCCAGATGAGGATGTGTTCGTTGCGCGCGTCGACCGCGGCTTCGTGGGTGGTTGCCTCTTCCATCAGTCCGCCGTGCCCGTGTGTTCCTCGTGCATCCGCCGCATCCGCATCTTCAGCGCCTTGCCGACGAAGATGGGGAGGACGAAGCCCGCGATGGCGATGGCCCAGAGGCCGATGGAGAGCGGCGAGGCGACAAGCGTCGTCCAGTCACCGTCGGAGATCGTCATGGCGCGGCGCAGGTTCGCCTCCATCAGGTTGCCGAGGAGGACCCCGAGGATCACCGGCACCAGCGGCACGTCGAGCTTGCGCAGCGCCCAGCCGAGGACGCCGAAGATCACCATCACCACGAGGTCGAAGCTGGAGCCCGAGATGCCGTAGATGCCGACGAAGGAGACCATGGCGACGACGGGCATGAGGAGCCGCGGGGGCACCAGCAACACGCGCACGAACATGCCGACCATGGGAATGTTCATGAGCAGGAGCATGATGTTGCCGATGAAGAGCGCCGCGATCAGGCCCCACACCACGTCCGGGTTCTGGGTGAAGAGGAGCGGGCCCGGCGTGATGTTGAGCGCCAGCAGCATGGCGAGCAGCACGGCGGTGGTGCCGGAGCCCGGGACGCCGAGCGCCAGCATCGGCACGAGGGCACCACCGGCGGCTGCGTTGTTCCCGGCCTCTGGCGCTGCCACACCGCGCGGGTCGCCCGTGCCGAACGTCCCCTCCCGGTCCACCATCTTCTTCTCCATCGAATAGGCGAGGAAGGAGCCGAGGGAGGCGCCGGCGCCGGGTAGCACGCCGGCGATGAAGCCGAGGAGCGAGGTGCGGAGCATCGTGGGCGTGGTGGAGGTGATGAGGCGCGCGGAAGGTACGATCCGGCCCATCTGCACCTTCGCCTCCTGCCCCTCGTTCGCCGCGGTGCCGCGGTGTTCGAGGAAGACGAAGACCTCCGAGAGGGCGAAGAGGCCGACGATGGCGACGAGAAAGTCGATCCCGTCATAGAGATGCACCTCGCCGAAGGAGAAGCGGGGCACGCCCGTCTGCCCGTCGACGCCGACCATCGCGATGCCGAGGCCCAGCATGGCGGCGAAGGCGGCCTTGGCCTGGTTGCGCGAGGCGATGCCGCCGAGGGTGGCGAAGGCGAGCACGAAGAGAGCGAAGTACTCCGCCGGGCCGAAGAGGAGCGCGACCTTCACCAGCTGCGGTGCGAGGAACACCAGCCCCCAGGTGGCGAGGAAGGCACCGACGAAAGAGGCGATGCCGGAGAGGGCCAGCGCCTCGCCCGCCCTGCCCTTCTGGGCCATCGGGTAGCCGTCGAGACAGGTCATCATCGCCGGTTCGTCGCCGGGGATGTTGAGGAGGATGGAGGAGATCCGGCCCCCGTACATCGCGCCATAGTAGACCGAGGTGAGCAGGATCATCGCCTCCACCGGGCCGAGGCCGAGGGTGAAGGCGAGCGGGATCAGGATCGCCACGCCGTTCGACGGGCCAAGGCCCGGCAGCGCGCCCATCACGGTGCCGAGGAAGCAGCCGAGAAGGGCCAGAAACAGGTTCTGGAAGGTGAGGGCGACGGCGAAGCCTTCGCCGAGGGATGAGAGGGCTTCCATGCCGTCCTCCTCAGAAGCCGAGCGGGCCCTTGGCGAGCGAGAGGCCAAGGATCAGGTGGAAAACGACATAGATGCCGAGCGATGTGGCAACGCCAGAGACAAGCGACCAGAACGGCGCTGTGCCGAGCCGCCAGGTGAGGAAGGCGGAGGCGATGGCGGTTGCGATCACGAAGCCAAGCTCCGGCAGCAGCATCGCGTAGGCCAGCATCACGACCACGGCAGCCCCGATCTCGAGCAGGCGCGGGAGCGCGGGCCAGTCCGGCTCCGGATCGGGGCGCAGGATGACCACCAGGCTCGCCACGCCGATGAGCGTGCCGATGATGATGGGGAAGGTCCGCGGCCCGACGGGATCGGTGATGAAGCTCAGCTCGACCTGGAAGGCGCCCCAGATAAAGAAGGCCGCCAGCAGGATACCGAGGCCGCCGAAGATGCGATCGCTCATGAAGTGCTCCAGGTTTGGGCGGGCCCCGGGGTGTGCCATGGGGGGCCCGCCGCGTTGGTGCCGGGGCGCGGGGCGCCCCGGAGTATCCCTAGGGGCGCTGGGCGCCCCTGAGCAGCCCTAGGCGCGCGTCACTTGATGAGGCCGATCTCTCGGCTGAGCTCGGCGATCGAGTTCACGCTGGCGGCCACGAACTGCTCGAACTCCTCGCCGCGCAGGTCGAGCGGGGCGAGGCCGTTCTGCTTCATCACGAGCTTCCATTCGGGGCTGTCATAGACCTTGCCGACCGCTTCGACCCAGAAATTGTAGGCCTCGTCCGACATGCCGCCGGGCACGTAGAAGCCGCGCCAGTTGGCGCCGATCACCTCGATGCCCTGCTCGCTGGCGGTGGGGAAGTCGGAGAAGTCGCCAGCAAGGCGCTCCGGCGACAGGACGGCGATGACCCGGATGTCGCCGCTGTCGACGAAGCCCTTCGCCTCTGAAGCATCGCCCGTGAAGACCTGGACGGAGCCTGCCAGCAGCTGGGTCACCGCCTCGCCGCCGCCATCGAAGGCCACGTATTTGATCTGGCGGAGGTCCTCGATGCCGGCCTTGTCGGCCGCCAGCAGCACCTTGAGATGATCCCAGCCGCCCACGGCCGAGCCGCCGGCCACGGCGATGGAGCGGGGATCGGCCTTCAGGCGCGCCATGAGGTCCGGCAGGTCGGCGATGTCGCTGTCCTTCGAGACGGCGATGATGCCGTAATCCGCACCAACCGTGCCGACCCAGCGCACCTGCTCACGCGTGTTGCCGGGATAGGCGCCCTGGGCGAGGCGGGTTGCCGTGGCGGTGGAGGCGGCGACGAAGAGGTTGTTCTCGTCGTTCCGCTTGTTGACCACGGCCGCATAGGCCACGCCGCCGCCGCCGCCGGCCATGTTGGTCACCTGCACGGTGCCGGGCACCAGGCTCAGGTCCTGCAGCGTCTTGCCGACCTGGCGGCAGGTGAAATCCCAGCCCCCGCCGGGGTTGGCCGGTGCAATGCACTCCGTGGCCTCCGGCTCGAAGGCCGCGGCGGGCCCTGCGACGGGCCCCGTGGCGAGCGCCCCGAGGGCGAGGGCCAGCATCGGCCCCGTCATCCCGATCTTGTTCGTCATTGCGTGTTCCTCCGCTGTCGACGCGTCTGCCCGGGGGCCTCTTGTCGGCCTTCTGGCCGGCCCCTCGGGCGCTGCCGCAAATTCTGGCTGCGGGCGACAGTTAACGCGGTATTCGGGCGGCGGGCGAGCCTTTGAGGGCGCCGGCAGTGTGAATTCTTGACGGTGTCGCCGTGCGTGACCGAAGGGCGCCTGATCGAGGTCCCGCATCCGGCCCGAGGGGGAGCGCGCTGTGGTGAGCCCACGGCAGATGCCCGGGGCATCCATGCGCAGCAACCCTATCCCTTCCCGCCGACAGAGGGCTGAAATCCAGGTGCTTCGAGCAAGTTGGCGCATGCTTGGCGAAGGCGTCTGGTAGCTGTATACGGAGTGTGCACAATTCGTGGGTGAGAGCATGGAAGCGCAAACGGCGACACGGCGGAGCGGGCGGGACCAGCGGCGCGCGAAACGCCAGGCGCCGGACCGTGCGATGCTGCCCGCGCTCGACCGCGGCCTGCCGCTCGTCGAGCCGCTTAGCCCGGAACAGGTCGAACGGATCGACGGCGCCTCGATGGACATTCTCGAGGAGGTGGGTGTCGTCTTCCGCGACGCGCAGGCGCTGGAGGACTGGCGCCGCGCCGGCGCCGATGTGCGGGGCGAGCGGGTGCATCTCGACCGCGGGCTGGTGCGCGACCTGATCGCGACGGTGCCGGGCGAGATCACGCTCCTCGCCCGGGACCCGGAGAAATCGGTCCCCCTCGGCGGGCCCCGCAGCATCTTCGTTCCCATGACCGGCGCGCCCTATCTGCGCGACCTCGAGGACGTGCGCCGCGCGCCGACGCTCGACGACCTCGCGATGTTCCACAAGCTCGCCCACATGTCCCCCGCCCTTCATTCGAGCGCGCATCACATCGTGGAGCCCATGGACCACCCGGTCAGCCACCGGCACCTGCGCATCACCTATTCCTCGATGAAACACAGCGACAAGACGTTCATGGGGATGACGACCTCCGGCAGGAACGCGGAGGACGTGCTGGACATGTGCGCCATCCTGTTCGGTGCGGCGGTGATGGAAGAGCACGCCGTGACCGTGGGCAACTGCAACGGCAACTCGCCGCTCGTGTGGGACGAGACGATGCTCTCGGCCATGCGGGCCTTTTGCCGCCGCAACCAGCCGGTGCTCTGCTCGCCCTTTGTCCTCGGCGGCGCGAACACCCCCGCCTCCACCGCGGCAACCGTGGCGCAACTGAACGCCGAGGCGCTTTCGGCGCTGGCCTACACGCAGGTGATCCGCCGCGGCTGCCCCGCGATCTACGGCCATTACCTAAGCACCGTCTCCATGGCCTCGG
>JBCBEP010000188.1:0-5160 GCA_038528605.1 Pseudomonadota bacterium | reverse complement strand
GATGCCGGCGCGGTTGCCCTGGCGCGGCATCTCGAGCGGCCCGAGCGTATGGAGATACGCATCGGCCCCGCTCTGACGGTCGTAGACCGGGAAGTCGGCCTCGCGATCGCGGAAGCTCTTGAGCACCTGGCCGAGGCCACGCATGCCCGCCTCCCGCTGTCTGCGCACCTGGTCGAAATCGATCTCGGTCGGGAAGATGTCCTCCTGACCGGCCGACTGATGCAGCACGACGGCGGACGGATCGATCACGGTCGACCGCCCGACACCGCCAGCAGCTAGACCGTTCACATCGAAAACGTAACACTGGAATTGCGCCGCAGTGGCGCGGGCGATGGAAAGTTCCGCATCGCGGTCCGTCGTCCCGGTGAGTACGGGATGGAGCAGCACTTCGGCGCCCATGGCGGTGAGCTGGCGCGTCGTCTCCGGGAACCAGATGTCGTAGCAGATGGAGAGACCGAAGCGGCCGGCGCCCGGCACGTCGAACACGCAGAACTCGGTGCCCGCCTCGACGCCCTGCTCGTATGGGCGGAACGGAAACATCTTGCGGTACTTCGCGACGATCTCGCCATCCGGGTCGATCACGGCGGCGGTGTTGTAGAGGCGGCCATCCTCCGTCTTCTCGAACATCGAGCCGGGGATCAGCCAGATCTTGTGCCGGCGCGCCTCCTCCTGAAAGCGCTGGAGCGTGGCGTTGGGCCAGCTCTGCGCGAAGCGCGGCAGGGGGCCATAGGGCGCCAGCTCGCTGAAGAGGACCATCTGGGTCCAGGGAAAGCGCGCCATGGCGATGTCGAGCCGGTGGCACATGGCCTCGACATTGTCGTGCAAAGCGGCGACGTGCATCTGCACGCCAGTGATGGCGAAGGGCGTCATACCCACTGCTCCGTTAACCTCGGAAAGAGGTCAGAGTATTCGGTCCGCCGCAGCGCACAAGAGCCACCGCCGCACTGTTTCGTTCAGCCACGGACAACGTAGACCGAGCATGGCGCCCGTGCCGCAACCCGGTCCGCATGGCTGCCGGCGAGAAGGTCGTGCATGATCGAGGGCGGATGCGCGGCCATCACCACGAGCGGTGCCGCCAAGTGGTCCACGAAATGCAGGATCGTGTCGACAACACCGCCATGCGCGGCATGGCTTGTCCATTTCACCGCGTCGCCCAGCATTTCCTCGGCAATCTTGTCGAGCGCCTCGCGGGCGAACTTGTCGGTCTCTTCCTTGAAGTCGGGCGGGAAGTACTGGCCCACCATGCTCATCCCGAAATCGGGCAGAACGGAGAGTAGATGAAGCTCGGAGCCGCTACGCTTGGCGGCCGACATGGCTTCCGGAAGGGCGAGCCGCCAGGACGCCTCGAACTCCACATCGATGGGGACGAGAATGTTGCTCATCAGGGCCTCCTCACTCGCCAGCCGTGGCCGGTTTGAAGCTCGGTACCGCCGACATGCCCGCCCGCATGCGCTGCATCGCGATCACGGCGGCAAGGACCAGCAGCACCGGCAGGAAGATCAGGTATTTGGTGGGCTGGGCGACGGGGCTTTTCACCTCCAGGATCTCCTGATCCCAGTCGAGGCCCGCATCGGACGCGACGCTGCCGAAGGCGACGTCGTCGATCATGATCTTGTCGCCGTCCTCGCGGAGGGTGATGCCCGCCGCCTCGAGCCGCGCCGCGCCGTCGGCCTCGCCCGTCATCGGCACGAGGGCCGTGAAGGTGATCGGCTCGCCGAACTCGTTGAGCCCCGCCACGTTGAGGCGCAAATCCTGACCCGCCGGCACGGAGGCCGCAGCCTCCGACAGCTGGGCGGGTGGCACGTTCTCGAAGGGCGGCACGATCATGTCCATCCAGAACCCGGGCCGGAAGAGTGAGAAGGCCACGAGGAGGAGGATCACGCTCTCCCAAATCTTGTTGCGGGTGATGAACCAGCCCTGCGTGGCCGCCGCGAAGAGCAACATCGCTATGGTTGCGACCACGAAGACGAAGAAGCCCTCCAGATAGGTCACGTCGATCAGCAGGAGATCGGTGTTGAAGATGAAGAGGAAGGGCAGCGCCGCGGTGCGGAGCGAGTAGAAGAACGCAACGAGGCCGGTGCGGATGGGGTCCCCGCCCGAAACGGCGGCGGCCGCGAAACTGGCGAGGCCGACGGGGGGCGTCACGTCCGCCATGATCCCGAAGTAGAAGACGAAGAGATGCACGGCGATGAGCGGCACGATCAGCCCGTTCTGCTGGCCGAGGGTGACGATGACCGGGGCGAGGAGGGCTGAGACGACGATGTAGTTGGCCGTCGTGGGCAGCCCCATCCCAAGGATGAGGCTGAGCACCGCCGTGAGCACCAGGATGCCCATGATGTGCCCGCCGGAGAGCACCTCCACCACCTCGGCGAGGGCGGTGCCCACGCCGGTTTGGCTGACGACACCCACGATCACGCCGGCGGTGGCCGTGGCGATGCCGATACCGATCATGTTCCGCGCACCGGCCACGAGGCCCTGCACGAGGTCGGACACACCGCCCGCGAACTCGCTTGCGAAGCCCGAGCCCCCCTGCATCAGCGCCGCCAGCGGCCGCTGCGTCACGAGAATGAAGATCATGAAGGCCGAGCCCCAGAACGCCGAGAGGCCGGGGGAGAGGCGGTCGACCATCAATGCCCAGACGAGCACGACCACGGGCAGAACGTAGTGGAGGCCCGACTTCACGGTCGGCCCCGGCAGCGGCAGCTTCGCGCCGGGCTTGTCGAGGTCCGACATCTCCGGCGTGGGGTGCTTCGTGGAGAGGAAGAGCAGCGCGATATAGACCGCCGTGAGCACGCCGAAGACGATGTAGCCGGCCGTCTCGGGGAAGGCGGGGCGGATCCAGCCCATGCCGTAATAGACGCCGAAGGAGATGGCGCAGAGCGCGATCACGCCGATCGCGAAGCCCATCAGCCGCTGGACCCAGGGCTTCGGCACATAAGCGCGCTCCATGCCCTGCATGCCGGCCTTCATGGCCTCGAGATGCACGATGTAGACGAGCGCGATGTAGCTGATGACCGCGGGCAGGAAGGCGTGCTTCACCACGTCGAAATAGGGGATGCCCACATACTCGACCATGAGGAAGGCGGCCGCGCCCATCACCGGCGGCATGATCTGGCCGTTGACCGAGGAGGCAACCTCGACCGCGCCGGCCTTCTCGGAATTGAAGCCGACCTTCTTCATCAGCGGGATGGTGAAGGTGCCGGTGGTCACCACATTCGCGATGGAGGAGCCGGAGATGAGGCCCGTCATCGCCGAGGAGACGACCGCGGCCTTCGCCGGCCCGCCGCGCATGTGGCCCATCAGGCTGAAGGCGACCTGGATGAAGTAGTTGCCCGCACCGGCCTTATCGAGCAGCGAGCCGAAGAGCACGAAGAGGAAGACGAAGTCGGTCGACACGCCGAGCGCGATGCCGAAGACGCCCTCGGTGGTGATCCAGTGGTGGTTGATCACTTCCGAAAGCGAGTTGCCCTTATGCGCGATGATCGACGGCATGTAGGGGCCGAGGAAGGTGTAGGCGAGGAACACTGTCGCGACGATCACGAGCGCTGGCCCGAGCGACCGGCGGGCGGCCTCGAGCAGCAGCATGATGCCGAGGGAGCCCACGACGAGGTCCTGCAGCACCGGGGCGCCCACTCGGTCCGCAATCGCCTCGTAGAAGATGAAGAGATAGAGCGCCGAGAGGGCAGCCAGGATGGCGAGCGCCCATTCCCAGGGCGGCACACGGTCGAGCGGGGAGCCGAGGATGATGGCCGCCGCGACACCGAGCGCCAGCAGCGGCACGATGAAAACCACCGTGCCCTCACCGCCGAACATGAAGAGGCAGGCGAGGATGATGGGGACGGCGACGCCCATCGCCGTGCCGGCGGTGGATCGTCCGGCCGGGAAGGCGAGGAAGGCCAGGAAGACAGCGAAGGCGAGGTGGATGGAGCGCGCTTCGTTTGAGCCGAAGACGCCGAATTCGAGGATGAAGGGGATCGGCGAGGCGATCCAAAGCTGGAAGATCGACCAGGCGAGGGCGACCACGAGGATGAGGTTGCTGACCCAGCCTGCCGGGTTCCGGCCGCCGGTATCGGAGGACGCGACGAGTTCGTCGATCTCGGCCTGGCTGAGGCCCTGCTTCTCGGCGGATTGGTCACTCATCGCGGAGGTCTCCTGCCTTCTCGCCGCGCCGCGCTGCCGGCTCGGCATATGCCGTCGATGGGGTGGGCACCGACCCTACGGGAAGCGGTAGGGTGGGTTTTCAACCCACCGTCAGACATGCGGCGCGCCCGCTGGGGGCGCGCCGCGCTGGCCTCACATCAGGCCGGCTTCCTTGTAGTACTTCTCGGCACCGGGGTGCAGCGGCGCGGAGAGCGCCTTCGAGATCATGTCTTCCTTCGTGAGGTTCGCGAAGGCCGGGTGGAGCTTCTTGAAGCGGTCGAAGTTCTCGAACACCGTCTTCACCACCGTGTAGACCGTCTCGTCCGGCACGTCGGCCGAGGTGACGAAGGTGGCGCGCACGCCGAAGGTCGTCACGTCGCTGTCGTTACCGGTGTACATGCCGCCCGGGATGGTCGCGAAGCTGTAGAACGGGTTGTCGTTCACGAGCTTCTCGATGGCCTCGCCCTCGACGCTCACGATGGTCGACGGGCAAGAGGTGGTGGCCTCCTGGATCGAGCCGTTCGGGTGGCCGACGGTGTAGATGATCGCGTCGACCTTGTTGTCGCAGAGCGCCTGAGCCTGCTCGGAGGGCTTCAGCTGCGAGGCGAGGCTGAACTTGTCCATGTCCCAGCCCTTGGCATCGAGCACCACTTCCATGGTGGCGAGCTGGCCCGAGCCCGGGTTGCCGACGTTCACGCGCTTGCCCTCGAGACCATCGAAGGTGGTGATGCCCGTGGGGGCGTTGGCGATGACCGTGAACGGCTCCGGGTGCACGGAGAAGACGGCGCGGAGCTTGTCGAACTTCTCGCCCTCGAACTTCGACGTGCCATTGAAGGCGTGGAACTGCCAGTCGGACTGGGCGACGCCCATGTCCATGTCGCCTGCCTTGATGGCGTTGATGTTGGCGATCGAGCCGCCCGTCGACGGTGCGGTGACGCGGATGCCGTGCTCGGCCGTGCCGCGGTTCACCAGCTTGGCGATGGACTGGCCGACGACGAAGTAGACGCCGGTCTGACCGCC
>JBCBEP010000187.1:0-5225 GCA_038528605.1 Pseudomonadota bacterium | reverse complement strand
GGCGCCATGGCCCGCTTCGAAAGCCTCGAGGCCGCCGCGCGGGAGGATGTGCTCGAGGTCGAGACGCTGCTTGCCCTCGCCCGCATCCGCAGGCTCGAGAACATCGAAGCGCTTGCGCGCCACACGCTCGACAGGCGCGCCGCGATCCAGACCCGCATCGCCGAGGTCAGCGCGACGCATCAGGCGCTCATCACCCGCCGCGGCACCCTGATCGAGCGACTGCTGCTCATCGACGAAGGCGCCGCCGCCGATCTCCTGGGCGAGGACGGGCTCGAGATCCGCTACGCGATTGCCCGCGCCGGTGGCGCCGCCATGAGCACCGAGGACGCAACCGCGCCCCTCCGCCCGGGCGACCAGCTCGTGGTCGAGGTCGTGATCCCCGACGGCGTACTGAACCGTACCCTCGAGCGCGGTCTCGACGCCTTCGAGCGGAGCCCAGGGCAATGACGATGCTGCCCGTCGCCCTTTTCTGGGGCCTTGCGGCCTGGGCGATGGTCAGCCGCGGGCCCGCGCTCCTCTATCTGTTCTTCGCCGTCCTGCCCTTCGGCTCCCTCACCGCCGTGCCCCCGGCACTGACGGGCGGGCTCAGCATCCTGCCCGGCCCCGTTCTCGGCCTGCTGCTCGCCGCACGCTACCTGGGCGACCCCGCGGGGCTGCGCTTCGTGCTCTCCATCGGCCTCTCCCAGCGGCGGCTCCTGCTGCTGACCCTCTTCTGGGTGGTCGCCCTCGTCACCACGCTCTTCATGCCGCGCATCTTCGCGGGCCAGGTCTCGGTGGTTCCCGTGCGCGAGGTGCTCTACGGCGCCCAACCGCTCGTGCCCACCAGCCAGAACATCTCGCAATTCGCCTATCTCACCCTCTCGGTTCTGATGGTCTTCACCTTCGCGCGGATCGGGCGCGACCCTGCGCTCCGCCAGCATCTTCTCGCAGCCATGGTGCTGGGTGCCGTCATCGCGGTGGTGACCGGGCTCCTCGATCTCGCCAGCCATTTCGTACCCATCTCGCCGGTGCTCGATCTCTTCCGGACGGCGACCTACTCGATCCTCGCGGATGTGGAGGTGCTGGACCAACGCCGAGTGATCGGTCTCATGCCGGAGGCGTCGAGCTATGGCGGCCTCACCATCGGCTTCCTCACGGCGCTCTACTTCCTCGCCCCGGCCATCGAGAACCAGCATCTCAGGCGCCTCGCCGCACCGCTTGTCGGCGTGCTCGTGATCATGGCCTATCTCTCCACATCCTCCGCCGCCTATGTGGGCCTCGCCCTCTTCGCCGGTTTGGCGGGCCTGCACTGGGCGGGCCAGAGGCTGGCGCCCGGGAACCGCGCACGCCGCCATGTTCTGGGCCTCGAGCTTGCCCTCGGGCTCGGTGGAAGCGCCGCGATGGTGCTGGTCATTCTCACCGCACCGGGGCTCTTCGATCCCGTCATCAACCTCGTCGAGCGCATGGTCTTCGAGAAGGCCAGTTCCGCCAGCTTCGAGGAGCGCAGCTACTGGACTGCCGTCTCCTGGCAGGCGCTGCTGGATAGCGGGGGGGTCGGCCTCGGGGTCGGCTCGACGCGCGCATCCAGCGCCCCCGTCGCCGTCTTCGCAGCCACCGGCTTTCTCGGCGGGCTCCTGTTCTATGCCTTCGTGCTGCAAAGCCTCAGCCGCCGCGCCCTGCCCGAACCGGATGCTGCCGCCTTCCTCTCTGGCATCCGCTGGTCCTACCCCGCCCCCTTCATCATCGGCGCCCTCGCGGGCACCAGCGCGAATTTCGGGGCGTTCGACGCGATGCGCTTCGGCCTCGCCTTCGCGCTCTCCACCGCCGTCCTATCCCCCGCCGCCCTGCGCCACGCGGCGGGAGAGCGCAGGCGCGCGCTTGTGAGGAGGCCCGCATGAGCCTCGGCCGCCGAACCGCCCGCGCCGCGAGCTGGACGCTGGGCGCCCGCCTCGCCGCGCGGCTGCTCGACATCCTGGTACTGCTGGTCCTCGCCCGCGTGCTCGGGCCGGAGGACTTTGGCCTCGTAGCGCTCGCCATCGGCGTCGTGCAGCTCACCGAAGCGATCCTCGACATGCCGGTGGCGGACCTCATCGCGCGGGAGCGGGCCGTGTCGCGCCGGCTGCTCGACACATGTTTCACCATCGGGCTTCTGCGCGGGCTCCTGCTGGGCGGCCTCCTCGCCGCCGCTGCGCTGCCGCTGGCGGAGTTCTATGGCGAGGCGGCGCTCGGGCCGCTCATCCTCGCCATCGCGCTCGCACCAGTGTTCCGGGGGCTGCTGAACCCGCGCCTCGCCCTCCTCGCCCGGCGGCTCGACTATCGGCTGGAAGTCTCCATCGAAGTGGCGAGCAAGGCCGTGGCCTGCGCCGTGGCGCTTGGCTTCGGGCTCGTCACGGGCAGCTATTGGGCCCTTGCCCTCGTCACCATCCTCGCGCCCATGCTCGCGGCGGGCGCCTCCTACGCAGCCCTCCCTTTCCGGCCCCGCCTTCGCCTCACGCATTGGAGCCGCCTCCGCCACGCCGTGGGCTGGAACTTCGCACGACAGGTGGCAAGCGCCTTCAACTGGCAGATCGGGCGGCTGATGGCGGGGCGTCTCGTGCCCCTCGGCCCCCTCGGCCACTTCTCCATGGCCGAGCAGATCGCGTCCCTGCCCCGTCAGGTAATGGTCGTGCCGCTCCTCCGCCCCCTCGTGGCCGGCCTCGCCGCAGCCCGCAGCGAGGAGCGGGAGGCAGCACTCGGGCTCGCCGCCAGCCGTGCCGTGCTTGCCGTCGCCGGCCCGGTGCTTGTGGCCACGGCCGTACTGTCGCCGGTGGTCATCGGGCCACTCCTAGGGTCGGACTGGGAGCCGGTCGCCCCCGTCCTCACGCTCCTGGCGATCGCGCAGCTCCTCGCCCTCGCGGCCACCCCGCTCCCCGCCGTGGCGATCAAGGCGGACCGTGTCGACCTGCTCGCGGGTCTCGAGATCGCCGTGCTGGCGCTGCGCCTGCCGCTCCTTTGGCTCGGTCTCTCCACCTTCGGCATCATCGGGGCGGCCTATGCCTCGGTCGCCGTCTCCTGGCTCACCTTCGGCCTCTCGGTCCTGCTCTTCGCCAAGCTCCTCGGCACGCTCCCCGGCACGGTCTTCCGCAGCCTGCTCGCCCCGGCGTTTGGCTTGGCGGCGATGGCGCTCGCCCTCGCCCTGCTCGTGAACCGGCTGCCGGCGGACCTCACGCTCGTCGAGCTCGGCCTCGCACTGATCCTTGCCACCGGCGCAGCAGGCACCCTGCACCTCCTCATCCTCGCGGCCGCCTGGCAGATCGCGGGGCGTCCACCCGGGCTCGAGCGCCTGGTGCTCGATCTGCTGACGGGGCTCGCCAGCAGGCTCCGGCCCCGCCAGCGCGGCGGGAGGCGGAGCGCATGACAAGGCTATACGAAACTGATGCGCGCTCTCAGCGCCTCAGGCGCCAGCGCCAGCACGGCTGCCAGCTTGCCGTAGTTGTTGTCGCTCGCGAACACCCGCTTGCCGAGATGCGCCGCGAGCACCGCGATATGCAGCCGATTCGTCTCCACCTCGTCGAAGGGGGCGATGAAGCGGCAGAGCGCCTGCACGGCGAGCGGCGCGGTCAACGGCCCAACATCGCGCGGTCGGAAGAGCTCGGAGAGGTCGCGGTTGCCGTCCGGCAGGCGTCGCCCCGTCGCCTCCGCATCCGTCCTGAAGGCGGAGAGCCGGCCGCCTGCGCGCCGCACCTGCCGTGCCTGCCAGAACGCCCGCGCGCTCTTCGCCGCGAAGCGCCAGGAATAGGGCTGCATCAGCGCCCGGGGCAGCATCTCGGAGAAGGCCGCGTCGTGTGCCCCGGCCTCCCAGGCGAAGGCCATGTCCGGACAGAGCGCAAGCTCCGCCGCGCCCAGATGCGCCCGGCAATGCGTGTAGCTCTCGAGATCGCGGCACAGGATGAGGCACTGCGCCGGGAGCCGCGCCAGCAGCGCTTCATTCCCACGGACGGTGCTCGGCAGAAGGACCATCGGCCCGAGCCGCTCCACGCCGTCCGCCAGAAAGCGCGCGACATGATCGTAGAGCGGGATGAAGTTGCCACCGCCGCCCATCACCACAGCCGCCCCGTCCTCCAGCGGCACCTCGATGTCATGCTCGGTGAAGCTGAGACCATGCGCCGCGAAGAACTGCCGCGTCCCGTCGGCGATGAGCGCATCGCCCGCGTTACCCTGGAAATTGACGTAGCGCGTCCCGGCCGGGAGCGCGGCGAGCCGCCTCGCGAGCGCCTCGAAGTCCCAAAGCTCCGGCGTCTCGAGCCGGGCTGCCGCGGTGGTGTTCGTGCCTTGCATCGAGTGTCCTCCGAAACGGGCATGCGGCAGATTCTTCGCTGGAGCCTAGTAAAGATCTCGCTATTTTTCAATATATCTTTCGGTTATTCGAGGAACTCTTCAGATTTAAACACAATAAATTCAGCATAGAGAGGACATATGTCGGAGTATTCACCACTCATTTCGGTCCTAATGCCGGTCTACAACGGCGAGGTCTATCTTGATGAAGCGATCCAGTCGGTCCGGACGCAGACCTTCGCAGACTTCGAGTTCATCATCGTCGATGACGGGAGCAGCGACGCCACCCCGCGCATCCTCGCCCGCCACGCGGCGGAGGACCCACGGCTGCGCATCCACAGCCAGGCGAATACCGGCATCGTCGGCGCCCTGAATGCCGGCCTAGCCCTTGCGCGGGGCCAGTACATTGCCCGAATGGATGCGGATGATCTCTGCCTGCCCCAGCGTTTCGAGCGGCAGGCCGCCTATCTCGACACCACGCCCGAGGCCGTTCTCGTCGGGGGGCTGGCGGAGACCATGGATGCGGCAGGCCGGCCCATCGCCGTCGTCTCCGGCGGGCCGCACAAGGAGACGGACCTCTCCCGCTTTCCGCCCCGCGTCGCCGTTTCGCTTCATCCGCTCATCATGGTCCGGCGCGCCGCCTTCGATGCCATCGGCGGCTACCGCACCGGCTTTCCGCATGCGGAGGATTACGACCTCTATCTCCGCCTCGCCCGCCTCGGCCGGCTCGACAATCCGGCCGAGGTGATGCTGCGCTACCGCAAGCATGATGGTGCGATTTCCCAGCGCAACATCGCCCGCCAGGAACGTTCTGCAGCGCTGGCGGAGATCGATGCGATGGCGGTGGCGCGTGGCGTCGGCACGCCGGCCGACCCCGAGGCGCTCGGCATCGCTGCCGAGACCTTCGAGGCCTATGTGCGCTACCGCATCTG
>JBCBEP010000186.1:0-5255 GCA_038528605.1 Pseudomonadota bacterium | reverse complement strand
GGCACCACGATGTCGGCCTTCTGGATCATCGTGCTCAATTCGTGGATGCACACGCCCGCGGGCTTCGAGATGCGCGATGGCGTGGCGCATGCGACGGACTGGTGGGCGATCATCTTCAATGCTTCGATGCCCTATCGCTTCGTGCACATGATGCTCGCCTCCGTGCTGACCTGTGCGTTCCTGATCGCTGGCCTCTCGGCGCTGCGGTATCTCTGGGGCGCGCGCGAGGCTGCGATGCCTGGGTTGAAGACCGGCGTCTTCGTGGCTGCAATCGCCATCCCGCTGCAGATCTTCGCGGGCGACATGCACGGGCTCAACACGCTCGAGCACCAGCCGGCGAAGGTCGCGGCGATGGAGGGCAACTACGAGACACGCACGCATGTGCCGCTTGCCCTTTTCGGTATCCCCAATGATGAGGAAGGCCGGCTGGACTATGCCGTGGAGATCCCGAGCATGGCGTCGTTCATCCTCACCCACTCCTTCGACGGGGAGGTGCCGGGGCTGAACGATTTCGAGCATACGCCGCCCACCGCCCCGGTGTTCTTTGCCTTCCGGATCATGGTGGGGATCGGGTTCATGATGCTTGCCGTCTCCTGGGCCGCCGCCTGGTTCTTGCGCCGGGCGCGGACACGGGGTGAGGAGGTCAACCGCTGGCCGCTCTATGCGCTTGTGGCGATGACCCCTGCCGGCTGGGTTGCGACCCTTGCAGGCTGGTACGTGACAGAGATCGGCCGCCAGCCCTGGCTCGTCTCGGGTGTGCTCAGCACGGCCGATGCGGCCGGTCCGGTCGGATCGCTCGCGATCGCCGGCAGCCTCATCGCCTATCTCCTCGTCTATGCCGGGCTGCTGGCCGCCTATATCGGCGTGATCCTCTACCTCGTGCGCAAGAGCACGGGGCGCGGGATGGGCGCGGAAGACCGGCAGGTCAACGTCTTCGTCCCTGCCGAGTGACGGGCTAGATCTCTCAAGAACATGCGGCCGGGCTCCCGACGGGCCCGGCCTCTGCTGGTGTAAGGAGGCCGCCGATGCTGGACTGGATCCCGAACCCGACCGAGACACTGCCGCTGATCTTCGCGGGTCTCATGGGCCTTTCGATCCTGATCTACGTGGTGTTGGACGGCTACGACCTCGGTGTTGGTGCGCTCTTCGCCTTCGCGCCGGAGGAGGATTACGACCAGATGGTCGCCTCCATCGGTCCCTTCTGGGATGCCAATGAAACCTGGCTCGTCCTCGCCATCGGGATTCTGCTGGTTGCCTTCCCGGTCGCGCATGGCACGATCCTGACCGCGCTTTACGTGCCCGTTGCCGTGATGCTCATCGGTCTCATCCTGCGCGGCGTCTCGTTCGAGTTCCGTGCGAAGGCGCCGGGGGCCGCCAAGAAGTGGTGGAACTTCGCGTTTTTCGCCGGGTCCTGCATGGCGGGTCTTTCGCAGGGCTACATGCTGGGCGCCTACATCCTTGGGCTGGAGCATGGCTGGGGCGCGTTCTTCTTCGGTCTCCTCACGGCCTTCTGCCTGTTGGCCGCCTACGTGTTCATCGGTGCTGCCTGGCTGATCTACAAGACCGAGGGCGCGCTCCAGGAGCGGGCCGTGGGCTGGGCGCGGAAGGGCCTGCTCATCGGCGGGGGCGGTATGGTGGCCGTCTCCCTCGCCACGCCGCTGGCGAGCGAACGCATCTTCGAGAAATGGTTCAGCTTTCCCGAGATCATGCTCTTGGCGCCACTACCGATGATGACGGCGGGGCTGTTCGTGGCTGTCTACATCCTGCTGAAGGAGCTGCCGCTGGAGGGGGACCGCTGGAGCTGGGGGCCCTTCGTCGGGGGGACGGCGATCTTCAGCCTCGGCTTCGCGGGGCAGGCCTATTCCTTCTACCCCTACATCGTTCCTGGCCAGCTCACGATCACGGAGAGCGCTTCGGCGCCCGAGAGCCTCGCCATCATCCTGGCGGGCACCTGCATCGTGCTGCCCACCATCATCGGCTACACGATCTTCGCCTATCGCGTGTTCGGCGGGAAAGCGCAGCACCTCACCTACGGGGACTGACGGGTCGCCGAGTTGTGCTCGAAAGAGCGGCCCCAAGCGCCCCCATCCACGACATCTTTGCCTGTGCGTTCTGAAGGAACCTCTAACACCGACATTGGAGGTGTTGCGCGGGTGGGGTGGGCAGCGCACTGCTGGCCTCCTGCCGATTGACAGCCACGCAACCCTGGCGGCATGCGGCGGGGCATGAGCGGTAAGCCCCATGCAGTCGTCGTCGGATCCGGCCCCGCAGGCCTGATGGCGGCAGAGCGCCTTTCGGCCACCGGCTGGCGGGTGGAGATCATGGAGGCGATGCCGAGCCCGGGGCGCAAGTTCCTGATGGCCGGAAAGTCCGGCCTCAACCTCACCATGGACGAGCCGCTGGAGGACTTCATCGCGGCCTATGGGGAGGCCGCGCCGCGCCTCGCCCCGTTCCTCCGCGCCTTCGGGCCGGCGGAGGTGATGGCCTGGGCGCGTGGGCTTGGCCAGGAGGTTTTCACGGGCTCGAGCGGCCGCGTTTTCCCCGTCGCCATGAAAGCCTCCCCGCTGCTCCGCGCCTGGCTCGGGCGCCTGGCGGCAGAGGGCTGCACGCTCCGCACCCGCTGGCGCTGGACCGGTTGGGCGGACGATGCGGGGACACGGCTCGTGTTCGAGACGCCCGATGGCTCCGTGGAGCGTCGGCCGGACCGGACGGTGCTGGCGCTTGGCGGGGCAAGCTGGCGGCGGCTCGGCTCCGACGGTGCCTGGGCGGACCTGCTGGCGGCGCGTGAGGTGAAGCTGGCGCCTTTCCGCCCGGCGAATATGGGGATGGCGCGCGGATGGTCCGCCCATATGGCGCCGCATCTCGGCCAGCCCGTGAAGAACGTCGCGCTGATGGCGGGCGGGCGGCGCGTGCCCGGTGAGTTCGTGCTCTCGGCCCGCGGCCTTGAGGGGAGTGGCATTTACGCGCTCTACCGCGAACTGCGGGACGGGCACCCGCTGACCCTCGACCTCGTGCCCGGGCTCGATGCGGAGACCGTCGCCCGCCGCCTCGCAAGGCGCCGCAAGGGGGAGACGGTAAACAACCACCTCCGCAAGGCGCTGGGCCTCGACGCGACCAAGCGCGCGCTCCTGAACGAGACCGCCCGCCCCCTGCCGCAAGCGCCGGAGCCCCTCGCCCGTCTCCTCAAATGCCTGGAAGTGGAGACCGACGGCCCCCGCCCCCTCGACGAGGCCATCAGCACCGCCGGCGGCATCGCATGGGACGCGCTGAACCCCGACCTGACCCTAAAAGCCCTCCCCAACACCACCGCCCACGGCGAAATGCTGGACTGGGAAGCCCCCACCGGCGGCTACCTGATCACAGGCTGCCTCGCCACCGCGGTAGGGTGGGTTTCCAACCCACCACGATTGGTGGGGTAAAACTCCACCCTACGTTCATCGACCCTGTCCCGCGGGCCGGGAGGGCTTTACGACTATCGCCTTCAGCTGCTTTTCATCCCACTCATACTCGAAGCACGCTTTCTGCAGCTGTTCGACCTTCTCTGTCGAAATGTCGGCGAACCGAACGCCGTCGAGGCTGCCTTCATCGGAAGGTCGCCCCGTTTCTTTCGAGACTACAAGCGATGTAAGCGGACGCAGAGTGTGTGCCTTCAGCCAGTCTTCGAGCTTGGCGAGATCAGACCCCAATCCGAGACCAGGGCTCTTTCCGGTACGACCGAGGCTTATGCCTAACTCGGAGTACGTCATGGTGCGCTGGGCCACTGCTACGGGAACCAACACTCTCGCGAGCGTATTCCGATGGAATGCCATGCTCACACGTCCAGGTTCGCCACGCTCAGGGCATTCTCCTGGATGAAGTGGCGTCTCGGTTCGACGATGTCGCCCATGAGTTTGGAGAAGATTTCGTCGGCTTCGGCGATGTGGTCGATCTTGACCTGCAATAGGGTACGGGCGTTGGGGTCGAGCGTCGTCTCCCAGAGCTGTTCGGCGTTCATCTCGCCGAGGCCCTTGTAGCGCTGCACCGAGAGGCCCTTCTCGCCCTCGGCCATCACGATATCGAGGAGCTCGGAGGGGCCGCGGACGGGCACCTCGCGATCCTTGCGCAGAAGCTTCGCGGGGCGCCCGTATGTCTCGGCCAGTGAGGGGGTGAGGTCGGCCAGCCGGCGTGCCTCGGCGGCGCGGAGGGCGAAGGCATCGATGCTCCGGGTCTCGGCCACGCCCCGCAGGATGCGCATGAGGCGGATGCCGCCATCGGCGGTGATGCTGCCCTCCCAGCCCCGCGCCGTCTCCGGCGCCAGCCCGTCGAGCCGGGCGGCGACCGCGGCCGCCTGTGCCTCGGTCACGCCCGGGGCCATGGCGCCCTCGATCGCCATCTGCTCCAGCACGAAGCGGGGGTAGTGGGTGGGGAAAGCGCTCAAGAGGCTCTTCACCCGCCGGCTTTCGTCCACCAGCCGCACGAGGTCCGCGCCCGCGATCTGCTCACCCGAGGCAAGCTCCAGCGTCGCGCCCTCCACGCCCTCGCGGGTCAGGTAATCCTCGCGCTCCTTCTCGTTCTTGCAGTAAACGCTCTGCCCCCGCCGGGTGACCTTGTACAGCGGCGGCTGGGCGATGAAGAGGTGGCCCGCCTCGATCAGCTGGGGCATCTGGCGGTAGAAGAAGGTGAGGAGCAGCGTGCGGATATGCGCGCCATCCACATCGGCGTCCGTCATGATGACGATCTTGTGGTAGCGGAGCTTCCCAAGATTGAAGTCGTCCCGCCCGATGCCGGTGCCGAGCGCGGTGATAAGCGTGCCGATCTGCTCGGACGAGATCATCCGGTCGAACCGCGCGCGCTCTACGTTCAGCACCTTGCCCCGCAGAGGCAGCACGGCCTGGTTCTCGCGCTTGCGGCCCTGCTTGGCGGAGCCGCCGGCGCTGTCACCCTCCACGATGAAGAGCTCGGCCTTGGCGGGGTCCTTCTCCTGGCAGTCGGCAAGCTTGCCGGGGAGGTTGCTTACATCCATCACGGTCTTGCGCCGGGTGAGCTCGCGGGCCTTGCGCGCCGCCTCCCGTGCGAGGGCGGCCTCCACGATCTTGCCCACGATCTCCTTCGCCTCGTTCGGGTTCTCCTCGAACCATTCGGCGAGCTTCTCGGCCATGAGGCTCTCGACCACCGGGCGGACCTCGGAGGAGACGAGCTTCTCCTTGGTCTGGCTGGAGAATTTCGGGTCCGGCACCTTCACGGAGAGGATGCAGGTCAGCCCCTCCCGCGCATCG
>JBCBEP010000185.1:0-5276 GCA_038528605.1 Pseudomonadota bacterium | reverse complement strand
GTGATGTTGGTGCCGATGAAGAAGGTCCAGAAGTGGATCTTACCCCAGAGCTCCGGGTACTGCCGGCCCGACATTTTGCCGATCCAGTAGTAGATCCCGCAGAAGATGCCGAAGACCGCGCCGAGCGACATCACGTAGTGGAAGTGGGCCACCACGTAATAGGTGTCGTGATAGGCACGGTCGATGCCCGCCTGGCTCAGCACGATGCCGGTCACACCGCCGACCGTGAAGAGGAACAGGAACCCGATGCACCAGAGCATCGGTGTCCGCAGGTCGATCACCCCGCCCCACATGGTCGCGATCCACGAGAAGATCTTGATGCCCGTGGGCACCGCGATGACCATCGTGGCGAGCATGAAGTACGCCTGCGCGTTCTTCGACATGCCGACCGTGTACATGTGGTGCGCCCAGACGACGAAGCCGAGCACGGCGATGCCGACCATCGCGAAGACCATGCCCGAGTAACCGAAGATCGGCTTCTTCGAGAAGGTCGAGATCACGTGGCTGATGATGCCGAAGGCGGGCACGATCAGGATGTAGACCTCGGGGTGGCCGAAGAACCAGAGGATGTGCTGGTAGAGCACCGGGTCACCGCCGCCGGCCGGGTCGAAGAACGCCGTGCCGAAATTCCGGTCCGTCAGCAGCATCGTGATCGCACCGGCCAGCACCGGCAGGGCGAGCAGGATCATGAAGGCGGTGATGAAGATCGACCACGCAAACAGCGGCACCTTGAAGAGCGTCATGCCCGGGGCGCGCATGTTCAGGAAGGTCGTGATGATGTTGATGGCGCCGAGGATCGACGATGCCCCCGACAGGTGGACCGCGAAGATCGCAAAATCCGTCGCCATACCCATCTCGGTGGTCGACAACGGCGCGTAGAGCACCCATCCGACGCCCGCGCCCGCCTGTCCGTTCCCCCCTGGTACGAAGACCGAGAGAATGGCGAGCGACGAGCCTGCCACGAACAGCCAGTAGGAGAGGTTGTTCAGCCGCGGGAACGCCATGTCTGGTGCGCCGATCTGCAACGGCATGAAGTAGTTACCAAACCCGCCGAAGAGCGCCGGGATGACCACGAAGAACATCATCAGCACGCCGTGGGCGGTGACCATGACGTTCCAGATATGGCCGTTCGGCGTACCGTCCTCCATGGTCATGTACTGGACACCGGGCTCCATGAGCTCGAGACGCATGTACATGGTGAAGGCCACCGAGATCAGGCCCACGACGCCCGCGGTGATCAGGTAGAGGATGCCGATATCCTTGTGGTTCGTCGAACAGAACCAGCGCGTGAAGAAATCGGGCTTGCCGTGGTCGTGGGCATGGGCTGCCGCGTCGGCCATGGGGGTCTCCTTTCGTCGGGCGGAATCCACCGCCATTTCAAGCGCAGGGATATCGAGATGCTACTGAATGAGCAACGCCTGAGCGTGCGATTTCCCCCTGCCTTTTGTCGCAGTGCCCCCAAAAGCAAAGCGGGCGCCGAAGCGCCCGCCCGAAGCGTCTCGCAGTGGCCGCCGGATCAGCTGCCGCCGCCAGCCTGTTCGAGGTAGGAGACCATGTTGTCCCGGTCCTCGGGCTTCTTGAGGCCAGGATAGGCCATCTTGGTGCCCTTCACGACCTTGCGCGGGTTCTCGAGGTATTCCTTCAGCGTCGCCGCGTCCCAGACCTTGCCCTCGCCCCATTCGATCATGGCGTTGGAGTACTTGTAACCGTCCACCGCGCCAACAGCGCGGCCGACGATGCCCACGAGATGGGGGCCGACGCGGTTCTGCTCCTTGTCGATCACATGGCAGGCCTTGCACTGCCGAAAGAGCTTCTCGCCCGCGGCGGCATCCTGCGCGCTGGCGGCGCCGGCGCTGCCGAGCACGAGCGCGGCGGCGGCGAGGCTGGCGATGCGGATCATGGTGTTCTCCCCGTTGATCTTGATTGCGTGGCCCGGCGCAGGCGCGCAGGGCCGGTGCGCTTTATAACGCTTTGACGTTGCCATGCGACGAGAAGTTGCGCTGGATTTCAAGGGGAAACCCACGCCGTCGTGAGGGTCTGACGCGTGTGGCCGCCACATCAGCCGCCAACTCAGCCCTCAACTCAGCCAACCGGGCCGAAGGCGGGCGGCAGGGTGCGGCGGAGGGCGAGGTCCACATCCCCCATCGTCACCGGCAGGCCGAGATCGACGAGGCTGGTAACCCCGTGATCGGCAATGCCGCAGGGCACGATCCCGTCGAAATGCTCCAGATCGGGCTCGACGTTCAGGGCGAGGCCATGGAAGCTGACCCAGCGGCGAAGCTGCACCCCGATGGCGGCGATCTTCTCCTCCGCCACCGCGCCATCCGGGCCGCGCGGCTTCTCTGGCCGCTCCACCCAGACACCGACCCTGCCCGAGCGTCGCTCCCCCCGCACGTGGAACTCGGAGAGCGTTGCGATCACCCAGTCCTCCAGCGTGGCCACGAAGTGCCGGAGGTCCCGGCCCCGGCGCGCGACGTCGAGCATGACGTAGACCACGCGCTGGCCGGGCCCGTGGTAGGTGTACTGTCCGCCGCGGCGCACGGGGATCACCGGAAAACGGCCAGCATCCCGCAGATCCGCTGCCTTGGCGCTGGCGCCGGCGGTATAGAGCGGTGGATGCTCGAGGAGCCACAGGCACTCCGCCGCCTCCCCCGCCGCGATCGCGGCAACGCGGGCCTCCATGGCCGCCAGCGCCTCTTCGTACGGCACAAGACCCTCGCTTACCCGCCATTCCACGGGGTGCGTGCGATCCCGGTCAACGAAAACGCCCTCGTCCAGCGCGCTCATGCCCTATCCCTTACGGCGCGGGCGGCGACCGGCCCCCGCACAAGACGGAGCTACGACGGGAGTTTCCCATGGACAAGGTCCTCGCCATCACAGGCGCCTCCACCGGCATCGGCGCCGCCACCGCCCGCGCGGCCGCGGAGGCTGGCTGGCGCCTGGTCCTCGGCGCCCGCAATACCGCCAAGCTCGACGCGCTGGTGGAGGAGATCGGCGACGACCGGGCGCTGGCAAAGACCTGCGATGTCCGCAACATGGCCGATTGCACCGCGCTGGTCTCGGCCGCCACGGAGCGCTTCGGCCGGCTGGACGCGATGTTCGCCAATGCCGGGCTCGGGGCGAGTGCGCCGGGCGTGGAGGGCGGCGACCCCGAGAACTGGGCGGAGATGGCGCAGACCAATCTCATCGGTCTCGCGCAAACCGCGAAGGCGGCCTTGCCTGCGCTGCGCGACACCACGGGGCATTTCGTCATCACCGGCAGCGTGGCGGGCAGGCGGGCCCTTTCGGGGTCGTTCTACGGTGCCACGAAATGGGCGGCGAACGGTTACGGCTACAATCTGCGAGAGGCGCTGGCAGGCACAGGCGTGCGGGTAACGGTGCTTGAGCCCGGCATGGTCGACACGCCGTTCTTCGACGAGCCGAAGCCCAATGCGCTGAAGTCGGAGGATGTGGCGGGTACCGTGATGTTCGCGCTCTCGCAGCCGCCCCATGTCGAGATCCACGAGCTGCTGGTCCTGCCCTGCCGAAAGGATTGAGGACCGCTGCAGATTTCTGCCCCGAAGCCCTTGCGCTCCGCCGCTCCCATCCCCTATTAGGCCGCCACCAATCGCGGTCGTGGCGGAATTGGTAGACGCGCAGCGTTGAGGTCGCTGTGGGGTAAAACCCGTGGAAGTTCGAGTCTTCTCGACCGCACCATCCGAGATCAGTGGCGCCGGGCTCCTTCGTGACGAAGAGCGCCCGGCCGCCCACCGGATGGCTCTCGCTTGACTGGAACGGGCCCGGGTCCTACCCAGAAAGCGCTGCGGGTGTAGTTCAGTGGTAGAACGTCAGCTTCCCAAGCTGAATGTCGTCGGTTCGATCCCGATCACCCGCTCCACCCCATCCCTGCCCCTGGCACCAGAGACGGCCCTGCAGACCGACGACGAAGTCCCCATCCGGCGTGCGGATCAGGCCGCGCGCGCCGAGAGTTCTTCGGCGAGGAGATCGCGGATGACGGCAGGGTCGGCGTCGCGGGTCACGAAGGCGTCGCCAATGGCGCGGGCGAGGATGAAGGTGAGGCGGCCCTGGCGGACCTTCTTGTCCTGCGCCATGAGGTCCATGAGGGCCTCCGCGTCGGGCAGGTCGCCGGGGATGTCCGCGAGGCGCGTAGGCAGGCCCATAGTGGCAAGGTGATGCGCCACGCGGCTTGGCAGCTCCTGCGCGCACAGCCCGAGGCGGGCGGAGGCGGCGAAGGCCAGCACCATGCCGATCGCAACGCCCTCGCCGTGGAGGAGCCGCGCGGAGTAGCCCGTCGCCGCCTCGAGCGCGTGGCCGAAGGTGTGGCCGAGATTGAGGAGCGCGCGTTCGCCCCGCTCCTCCTCGTCCCGCTCGACAATCGCCGCCTTCATCGCGCAGGAGTGGCGGACCGCTTCAGCACGCAGTGCCGAGTCTCCCCCCGCCAGTGCCGCCCCGTTCGCCTCGAGCCAGCCGAAGAACTCCGCATCGCCGAGGAGCCCGTATTTGGCCACCTCCGCATAGCCCGCCCGAAACTCCCGCTGCGGCAGGGTCCCGAGCGCCGCGATATCGGCGAGGACGAGGCGGGGCTGGTGGAACGCCCCGATCAGGTTCTTGCCGGCTGGCGCGTTCACCCCGGTCTTGCCGCCCACGGAGCTGTCGACCTGGGCGAGCAGCGAGGTGGGCACCTGGATAAACCCGATGCCGCGGCGGAGGATGGCAGCGGCGAACCCCGCGAGGTCCCCGATCACCCCGCCGCCAAGGGCGATCACAAGATCATCCCGCTCAACCTTCAGCGCGAGAAGCGCATCAAGGACGCGCGTGAGCTCCGCCATGGATTTCGAGCCCTCGCCAGGCGGCACGATGACCGCCTCGCTCCGGATACCGGCGGCGGCGAGGCCGTCCTGCAGCGCGCCGAGGTGGTGCGCCGCGACGTTCTCATCCGTCACGATGGCAACGAAGGGCCGCTGCAGAAGCGGGACGATCTCGGCGCCGGCACGGGCGATCAGCCCTTCGCCGATGCGGATCTCGTAGCTGCGCGCACCGAGGCTGACCTCGATTGTCTCGAACGCGGCCCCGCCCGATGCCCCACCGAGCGCCCTATCCTCAGCCATGCGTCCTGTCCCCTTCAGCCAGCTTCTCGAGCGCTCCGGGCACCGCTGCGAGCGCCTCGACGATGCGGGCGACCATCGCCTCATGTGTCTGGCGCGCCCGGCTCTCCACCGCGATCGTCGCCTCGGCATAGACCGGATAGCGCTCCTCGATCAGCCCGGCCAGGATGG
>JBCBEP010000184.1:0-5344 GCA_038528605.1 Pseudomonadota bacterium | reverse complement strand
TGAAGGACTTTGTGCGCGCCTGAGGGCCGGGAGGACGAGATGGCCGATACAGCACTCCGCCAGCCTGCCGCGGCGCGCCGCTTCCGCGCGCCGAGCATGGGCGCCGATACGCTGCTCTCGCTCTACACCGGGCTCTTTCTCGTCTTCATGTTCCTGCCGCTCGTCCTCATGATCGTATCCAGCGTCAACGACCTGTCGCCCCCTTCCGCGACGCAGTGGGAGGGGCTGACGGCGAAGTGGTACCGCTTCTTCTGGGCGGATGAGGCGTTTCTGGCGGCCGACCCCGTCCTGCGGGTGCTGGACCGGGACCGGCTGATCGCTTGTACCCTCGCCTCGCTGCAGGTCGCCGTCATCGTCGTCCCCTTGGCGCTGGTGCTCGGCCTCTCCGGCGCGGTGCTGCTGACACGGTGGAAGAGCCGGGCGAACGGGTTCCTCTGGTGGCTGCTGCTCTCCCCGCTGCTCGCGCCCGGTATCGTCCTTGGCCTCTCGGCGCTGGTCTTCTGGGGTGAACTCGGGGTCAACGCGGGTGTCTTCACCATCGTCGCGGCGCAGACCACCTTCATCGCCGGCTACCCGATGCTGATCATGATGGCACGGCTGCAGCGCCAACCGCCGGAGTTCGAGGAAGCGGCGCTCGATCTCGGCGCCTCGCCCTTCCGCGTCTTCCGTCGCATCACGCTGCCGTTCCTGATGCCCGCCATCGTCTCGGCCGGGGTGATCGCCACGCTCGCGAGCCTCGAGAACTACAACACCACGATGTTCGCGAAGGGCGGCGCCTGCACGCTGGCCACCGAGATCGGCGCCATGGCCCGCAACCCGAACGGCCACCCGCCCGTGATCAACGCGCTGGGCACCGTAATCATCGTCGCCACAATCATCGGCGCGACAGCCCACACCCTTCTGAGCCGCCGCCGAGCGGGCTGAGGAGGCGAGTGACGAGACAAGGACGGGGCGCAAGACGGGGCGGTTGACCGATCCGGAGACGCGCCGCAGCGTTCGAACAATGAACGAAAAGCCATCCCCTATCGTTGCCCGCTGCCACCCGCTGCTGGAAGGTTCGCTGCCGCCTCCCGTTCCGGCGCGGGGCGCACTTCCGGATTGGCTGCGCGCGATGCCCTCGGAAGTGGAGAGCCCCATCCTGGGCGAGGCGGTGCGCACGCTGAAGCACTGTGCGCCGATGATCGACGCTTTCGGCCTCGGCTTTCTGATGCGCCTGCCGGCACGCATCGAAGCACGTGGTGGCAGCCTGCATTGGGATTGGGACTTTCCGGTCATCGGGGATGCGCCGCTCTCCCGTGCGCCGATCGGCGTCCATGTTCCCGAACAGGCGGCGGGCAGCCCCATTGCGCCCGCCGCCGGCGGGTTCATCGTCAAGTTCTTGAATTACTGGTCGCTGGCCGCGCCGCCCGGCTGGCAGATCCTCTTCACGCACCCCTTCGGCCAGCCCAATCTCCCGTTCCGGACGCTGACCGGGCTGGTGGATGCGGACGGGTACGGGGACGGATATGTCCATTTCCCCGCTCTGTGGGCCGACCCTGGCTGGGAGGGTGTGTTGGAAGCGGGAACGCCTGTCGCGCAGGCGATCGCCCTCCCCCGTCTGTCGCCCGCCATCGAGACCCGGCCGATGACGGCGGACGAAGTGTCGGCCAGCCGCGCGGTCCAGGAAGCGCTGCAAAGGGAACGCGGTGTCTATCGCCGCAGCTACCGTATCGGCCCTGCGCCGGACTAAGCGCTGCACCTCTCTGCAAAAAAAGACTGGATATGTGAAGCTTCTGTGACAGACTTCTCCCTGCCATTGGAGGGAGGGGGCTATCGACAACATGCACGCAGCCTTTCGCACCGTGCCGGCCCGGTATGGCAGGAACGCATTACTCGTCGTCACCAGCCTGTCAGCCGCGCTGCTGTTCGGCGGTCCCGCCGCCGCCGAGCCCACGATTGCACCCAGCACCCGCGCCGAGCAGCGGCTCATCTGCCTCGACTACATGGACCGGGGCTTTCCTTCGGGCCTCGTGGAAAGGCTATGCGCGTCGGAGTTCTCGCTGCCATCGGCCTTCCTGATGAAATGCGGGCGCGGGCTCGAGAAGGGCTTCGGTTCCGCGCAGGAGCGCGACGCCTGTGTCGCATTTCTCGCCGCAGCGTCCGATCGCGCGGCGACGGGGTATGTGCGGCGCTAGTAGCGCGGCGGCCGGAGCGGCAGGCTTCCGGCACTCGACCGTGTGAGCGCCTTCAACCAGAGCGCGCCTGAGTCGCCCCGGACGGCTAACCGCTTGGCATAGTCGGCCGCGCGCGCCCGATCCCGCTCCTCAGCCGCCGCCCTGGCCGCAATTGCCAATGCCTCCGCCTCCTCCGGCAGGAGCGTCAGCACCTTCTCGGACGCCTCCAGCGCGCGCGCCCACTGCCCGGCACGGAGCGTGGTCCGGGCGAGATTGCGCCAGCTATCCACGTCGTCAGGCAGGAGTTTCGCTGCTCGCCCGAACGCCGCGGCCGCTTCCGAGACGGCACCGCCCTGATCCACCAGCCACCGCCCGAGCTCGAACCAGGCCTTTCCGTGCTTCACGTCCGCCGAGACCGCGCGCTTCAGCCATGCGCCAGACTGCGCCCACTTCCCTTGTGCCTCCAACACCTTGGCCAGATTGTAGAAGACAGGCGCTGTCGCGTCGCGCTCGCGCGCGAGGCGTCGCAGACGGGTCTCGGCCCTCTGCCAGTCGCCCGAGCGGATCAGCGCATCCAGATCTCTCGCCATCTCACTTTCCGCCCCGCGGCAAGACGTAACGTCAACGTGACATCCCGCGAGCCACGGGCGCCTCTTCGGGCTGACACGGAGAACGAAGATTGTGTAACCAGTGATTCCACAACAGGGCGCACTACTTCCGCGTGAGTGACGCGTGGACGACCAGTGTGTGCGTAAGAAAAAAGCAGCCCCTTGAGGGGCACTCCATCCCTTGGGAGGACTTCATGACCGAGACCACCAATTCCCGCCGCTCCTTCCTGCGCGGCGGCCTGCTCGCTGGCGGCGCCGCTGCTGCTACGCTCGCGGCCCCGCAGGTCAGCCGTGCGCAGACCGTTACCATCAAGATGCAGGGCGCCTGGCCCGATGCGAACGTCTTCTCCGACTTCGCGAAGCAGTATGTCGACCGCGTCAACAAGATGTCCGGCGGGCGCATGCAGATCGACTACCTGCCCTCGGGCGCGGTCGTGAAAGCCTTCCAGATCCAGGACGCCGTCGCCGATGGCGTGCTCGACGGCGGCCACCACGTCACCGCTTACTGGTACGGCAAGAACAAGGCGGCCTCGCTCTTCGGCACGGGCCCCGTGTTCGGCGCCAACGCTTCCCAGATGCTGGCCTGGATCCAGTATGGGGGCGGCAAGGCGCTTTATGACGAGCTGATCCAGGACGTGCTTGGCCTCAACCTCGTGGGCTTCTTCGCCATGCCGATGCCGACCCAGCCGCTCGGCTGGTTCAAGCAGGAGATCACCAGCCTCGACGACATGAAGGGCCTGAAGTGGCGCACCGTCGGCCTCGCCGCGGATGTCATGCAGCAGGCGGGCGTGGCCGTGACCCAGCTTCCGGGCGGCGAGATCGTGCCGGCGCTCGAGCGCGGCGTGATCGATGCCTTCGAGTTCAACAACCCGACCTCGGACAGCCAGTTCGGCGCCCAGGACGTCTCGAAGCACTATCACATGTCGAGCTACCACCAGGCGGCGGAGTTCTTCGAGATCATCTTCAACCGCGATGTCTTCGACGGTCTTTCGGAAGAGCAGCAGGCGATCCTCGAAATCGCGGCCGAGGCGGCCAACACCGCCAACTACGGCCTCGCCATGGACAAGTACTCGGCCGACCTTCAGAAGCTGATCAACGAGGATGGCGTCAACGTCTACCGCACGCCGACGTCGATCCTGCAGGAGCAGCTCGGCGCTTGGGACGCGGTGCTCGAGAACCTTGAGCAGGACGAGTTCTTTGCCCGCGTCGTGAAGAGCCAGAAGGACTGGGCGGAGCGCTGCGCGTTCTATGACCTGCTCAACGCGGCCGACTACAAGCTCGCCTACGACCACTACTTCCCGGGCAAGCTGCCGTTCTGATCGGCACGCCGTTCCAGCAATCCGCCGGGTATCCGACAGGGTGCCCGGCCCTCGCCTAGCCGGAGCGTCCCATGATCGCTGCCATCCACTTCATCGACCGGCTCACCAGCTGGTTCGGCCGGGCCTTCGCCTGGTGCATCCTGATCATGACGTTCGGGGTGGCCTACGAAGTGTTCAGCCGATACCTCTTCGGCGCGCCCACCGCCTGGGCTTTCGACCTAAGCTACATGATGTATGGCGCGCTCTTCATGATGGGCGGCGCCTATGCGCTGGCCACGAACGCGCATGTGCGGGGCGACTTCCTCTACAGGCTGTGGAGCCCGCGCTGGCAGGGCCGCGTCGAACTCGTCCTTTACTTCATTTTCTTCTTCCCGGGCGTGCTCGCCCTCATCTTCGCCGGGTGGAAGTATGCCGAGCGCTCGATCCGCTTTACCGAGGTGAGCGTGATGAGCCCGGCCGGCATGCCGATCTTCCAGTTCAAGGTGCTGATCGTCGCCGCTGGCGTCCTGCTCCTCCTCCAGGGCATCGCGCAGGTCCTCCGCTGCATCTGGGCGATCCGTTACAATGAATGGATCGGGCATGATGAGGACGTGGAAGAACTCGAGGATGTCATCCTCCGCGAAGCCCGTGAGAAGGGCCTCGGCGGCGGCACACCGCGGAAATAAGGAACAAAACGAATGACCGATCCGCAAATCGCGATCCTGATGCTCGCGATCTTCATCCTCACGATCTTTCTGGGCTTCCCGGTCGCCTTCACGTTGATGGCTGTTGCCGTGCTGTTCGGCTACTATGCTTACTTCGATGCTGACCGGCAGTGGCGGGGTCTCGACCGGCTGCCCGAAGACGCGAGCAGCCTCGAATATGGCGGCGAGTGGGTTGGAGGCTTCCTCAACAACCGGATCTTCGACCTCTTCGTGAACCAGACCTATTCGGTCATGTCGAACGACGTGCTGACAGCGATCCCCCTCTTCCTTTTCATGGGCTACATCGTCGAGCGCGCCAATATCGTCACGCGCTTGTTCGACACCCTCTACGTCACGGCGAAGCGCCTGCCCGGCGCCATGGCGGTGGCCGCGCTCGCCACCTGCGCGCTCTTCGCCACCGCGACCGGGATCATCGGCGCGGTCGTCACGCTCATGGGCATGCTGGCGCTGCCTTCCATGCTGAAGGCGAAATACGATGTGTCCTTCGCCAGCGGCGTGATCTGTGCGGGCGGCTGCCTCGGCATCCTGATCCCGCCCTCGATCATGCTGATCGTCTATGC
>JBCBEP010000183.1:0-5393 GCA_038528605.1 Pseudomonadota bacterium | reverse complement strand
CCTTATGCGGGCAAGTGGTGCGCGTGGCCGAGGGGTCGAGGAAGGTCATCCCGATATCCCCGCGCGGGATGTAGAAAACCGGGTTATGCCCGTCCTCCTCCAGCATGAGGGCGCTGGTGCTCTCCGCGATGATGGCGCCGCCGGCGCGCACCACCACCGTGCCGTTGGCCGGTGTGATCCTGATCTCGGGCATCGGCCCCTCCCTCTCGTTTTGCGGCGCGTCTATCCCGCGGCCTTGTCGGTTTCGTGACGTTCAGGCGCCGAGCGGGGCCGTGGCCTTTGCGAGCCAGGACCGTGCCTCGGCATCCTCCGGGCCCGTCAGCAGCGGCCTGATCTCCTCGGCCACGCGGGCGTGATAGGCATCGAGCCAGGCGCGGTCCGCCGGATCGAGCAGCGCGGGCACGATCAGCCGCCGGTCGATGGGCGCGAGGGTCAGCGTCTCGAAACCGAGCATCTCGCGCTCGCCGCCCTCGGGCACGGCGGGCGGGGTGACGGCCAGCAGGTTCTCGATGCGGATGCCCCAGGCGCCCCGGCGGTAGCAGCCCGGTTCGTCCGACAGCACCATGCCGGGCTCGAGCGCCACCTCCCCGCCACGGCGCGAAAGGCTGGCGGGCCCCTCATGCACGTTGAGATAGGCGCCGACGCCGTGGCCCGTGCCATGGTCGTAGTCGAGCCCCACGCGCCAGAGCGCCGCCCGGGCCAGCGGGTCGAGGTCCCGCCCCGTAAGGCCCGCGGGCCAACGGGCCGTGGCCACCGCGATCATGCCCTTCAGCACCAGGGTGAAGGCGCGGCGCGCCGTTGGGTCCGCCTCGCCATCGGCGCCGGGGCCGGTGGCCATCGTGCGCGTGATGTCCGTCGTCCCGTCGCGGTACTGCCCGCCGCTGTCCACCAGCAGGAGCTCGCCGGGGATGATCCGCCGGTTCGTCTCCTCGTTCACCCGGTAATGCACGATGGCGCCGTTGGGCCCAGCGCCCACGATGCTGTCGAAGGAGATGTCGAGGAGCGCGTCCGTCGCCTCGCGGAACCCTTCGAGCCGGCGGGCCACCGTGATCTCGTCCAGCGCCTCGCCGCTGGCCAGCGCGCCGTCGAGCCAGGCCAGGAAGCGCACCATGGCCGCCCCGTCGCGCCGGTGGGCCGCGCGGATGCCCGCCAGTTCGGCTGCGTTCTTCGTGGCTTTGGGCGCGATGCAGGGGTCCCGCCCCCAGTCGAGCACCGATCCGCCGGCTTCCAGCGCCTTCACGAGCGCAAAGGGGCAGCTCGCGCGGTCCGCCCGCACCTTCACATCGCCGAGCGCGGCGAGGGCTGGCACCAGATCATCGACCGGGGCGACGCTGACGCCGTTGCCGAGATGTGCGCCCACCTCCCCGTCGATCTTCTCGGGCGCCATGAAGACATCCACGCGCCCGTCGCCATGCAGGATGCCGAAGCCCTGGGCCACGGGGCTGCGCGAGAGGTCGCTGCCGCGGATGTTTAGAAGCCAGCAGAGGCTGTCCGGCAGGCTGATGACCGCGGCGGCCACGCCCTCCTCCGTCAGCTTCGCGGCGAGACGCGCGCGCTTCGCGGCAGCACTCTCCCCGGCCAACGCTTCGGGATGGATGCTGACCGCGCCGGCGGGCGGGGGCGGCCGGTCGTCCCACAGCGCGTCGATCGGGTTGGCGTCGAGGGCCAGCAGGGGGCGGCCGAGTGCCTTTTCGTAGCGTGCGATCTCCCCCTCGCCGTGGAGCCAGGGGTCGAAGGCCAGCGCTTCGTGCTCCTCCAGCAGCGACGCGGCCCATTGCGCAGGGTCCGTCTCATGGGCGGGCAGGATCTCGAAGGCGGCCGTGTCCACCTGATCCGCCGCCTGCAGCGTATAGCGGCCGTCCACCAGCACGCCTGCGCGTCGGGGGCCCACGATGGCAAGGCCGGCCGAGCCGGTGAAGCCCGTGAGCCAGGCCAGCCGCTCGTCCGACGGCGCGACCGTCTCGCCCTGATGAGCATCGCCCCGGGGCACAAGCAGCCCCGCTGCCCCCATCTCCGCAAGACGCGCCCGCAGCGCCGCGAGCCGCGCCGCGCTCTGGCTGCTATCGGCCGTTATCTCGAATGACTGGAACATACCCGGAGCACCTCCCCTGCCGCGCCACGGTCATCGGCGCGGGGTGGTGCGGCAAGTGGCAAGATCGCATCAGCCCCGTGTCACTTATGGCACGCCCCTTGAAAGCTCGGCCATTTTTACCCATTGGTAATGCCACGCGAGGCTTCTGGCTTCGCTGCCCCATGAACCACGACAAACCTGAGAGCGCGCCCGATGCCCCGTACCGCATCGCACATTGCTGCTGCCGCCGTCTTCGCCCTAGCCGCCCTTGGCCTGGCCGCGCCGGTGACCAGCGCGACCGACCCCGCCTTCGGCTACTGGCGGACGGAGAGCGGGAACGCCATCGTCGAGATCGCGGCCTGCGAGACGGGCGCGTGCGGCGAGATGGTGTGGCTCGACAAGCCGGTGGACGAGAGCGGCGCGCTCAAGCGCGATGCCGATGGCCGCCCGCTCTGCGGTCTCGAACTGGTGAGCGGGCTCAAGCGCGCGGGCCACGGCGTGTGGGAGGAAGGCGAGATTCTCGACCCCCGCAGCGGCCAGCGCTACGCGGCCGAAATTGCCGTGATCGCGTCCGACAAGCTGAATGTCCGCGGCTACGTGCTGTCCTCGCTTTTTGGCGCTTCGCAGGTCTGGACCCGCGCGATGGGCGATCAGGGCGGCTGCTGAACCGCCCGCTCTAGCCGCCCGAGGCCGTGCCACCGCGGCGCGCGACCGGTCGCTCGGCCCCCTCGGGAAAGACCAGCCAACCCGCCGCATAGGCATCCAGCTCCGCCGGCGCGAAGCCGATCAGCAGGCTCACCTGCCGGCCAGTGCTGTCCTGCAGGTAGAGCCGCCGGGCGAGGCGGCCGCGCCGGAACCCCACAGCTAGGTCCCGCCCGCGGAAGACGGTGCCGGGCGCATCGAGGAAGACCAACCCCGCCGTGCCCCCGCCCGGCTCGAATGCCACGATGGCGAAGGGGCCCGATGCATCGCTGAGGACGATGCCGCCATCGGGCGCGGGGTCCGCCACGAAGAGCCCGTCGAGCCCCAGCGCCGGCGCCCGCAGCCGCGCTGCCGTGCCGCGCGCATAGGCGGTCTGCTCGCGGGAGAGGAGGACCACGTCGTCGAGCGCGCCGAGCCGGCAGCCGCAGGGCGCGTCCCCACCAGGCAACGTGTCCCGCCGCCGCTCCAGCTCGGCGAAGCAGGCGCCGAACGCGCTCTCCACCGCGGCGGCCCGCCCGCTCGCCCCCGGCGCCGAAAGGCCGACCGCCGGGCAACGCTGCGGCGGATCGCCATAGGCCAGCGCGCGCGCGCCTGTAAGATCGAGAAAGGCGAGGCCGAGCGCTGTCTGCGAGAGGATCGGCACCTCCGCCGCCCGCACGCGCGCCCCGCCCGCCCGCCGGGAAAGCCGCGTCGCGTCGACTTTTTCCGCGAGGCCCACTGCCTTGGTAACTTCTCGTTCACCTTTCGCGGCGATCCTGAGGCCCTGTTGCGTGATGACGACGGTTTCGAGCCTGCTCTGGCTCGGTGTGCTTGAGCTCTGCGGTTGCACGCATCCAGCCAATGCAGCACAGAGGGGGAGCAGAAGGTGGGGGAACCATCTTGCTCTCTCGGTCGTCGTATAGTTGACATGCAACACACGGCGTAAGCGTCCTGACCACCATCCATTTGCAGCGTGCGGTCCTGGCAGTGAAAACGTCAGAAAGACGGGGTAGCTAAATGAGTGCTGCAAACGGCCCAAACACTCTCGGAGGTCGCCGATTGGCGGAGGAAAATGTTTCATCGGGCTCTGTGATCACCGGCTTGGTCAAATGGTACGACGCCGTGAAGGGTTACGGCTTTGTCGTGCCCGACGATGGCGGTAGCGACGTGATGGTTCATGCGTCCTGCGTTCGCAATTTTGGCGTCACCGCGCTCAACGAGGGATCGCGCGTCAAGGTTGTCACGACGATGGGGGCGCGAGGGCTCCATGCGCAAGAGCTTCTCGAGATCGACGATGTCGGCACCACGACCGATGTGGTGCCCGCGCCGCCCGTGCCCGCGATGAACGCCGGCCCGCGTCCCACGGATTTCCTGAGCACCGATGCTGATCTCGGCCCGCTCCTGCCCGCGCGCGTGAAGTGGTTCGACAAGCAGAAGGGCTTCGGCTTCGTCAACGTCTTCGGGATCCCGGACGATGTGTTCGTCCACATGGAGATCGTCCGGCGCTGCGGCTTCCCGGATCTCTCCAGTGGCGAGGGCATGGCAGTGCGCACCTTCAAAGGCCCCCGGGGCCTCATGGTGGCGGAACTGCGCCTGTGGGAGACGGCCGTGGTCGAGAACGACCTGAAGAAGGCCGGCGGCGGCGAAGGCGGCGAGGGCGCGTGACCCACCGGCGCGCGTCACGGCGTGCCTTGAGCGCCTCAGGCGCCTCTTCTGCCGTGCTCGCCCTCTTCGCCATCGCGTCCTTCAACCCGGCCGTGGCAGACGGCCCGGCCTGCGCGCCCGACCGCGTGATCGTCGAGGGCGCGGACGGCCCGGTCACCTACACCGTCGAGATCGCCGACGAGCCGGCCGAGCATGCCGAGGGGCTGATGTTCCGCACCGAGATGGCGACGGATGCGGGCATGCTCTTCCTCTTCGCCACGCCGCGCCAGGCCTCCTTCTGGATGCGCAACACCTTCATCCCGCTCGACATGATCTTCATCGCGCCGGGCGGCACGGTGCTGAACGTGGCGGAGAACACGGTGCCCTTCTCCGAGGCGCCGCAACGCTCGGACGGTGCGGCTGCGGCCGTGCTGGAGGTGAATGCGGGCGAGGCTGCGCGCCACGGCATCGGCCCCGGCACCGTCACGCGCCACCCGGTACTCACCCCCGCCGCCTGCGAATAAGCGCCCGCTGCGGCGCTCAGAGCATCGCCCCCAAGAACCGGTCATGCGTCATCGCGGCGGTGGTGAGCGCGATCCCTTCGCTCAGCCGGGTCGGGTCGAAGTCCGTCGGCAGGCTGTTCGGCAGGAACGTGTTGTCCCGCGCGTTCTCGGGCCGCGGGTCGATCCGAAGCAGCAGCCGCGCGCCGGTATGCGCCTCGATAAGCTGCATCACCTCGAAAATCGATGTGGGGCGGGCGGAGGCGAGCAGCGCCGTCTCCACAGCCGGGCCGGGCGGCGTCTCGTCCAGCACCCGTGCGGCGATGAAGCGCCCGATATCGACGGCGTAGACGTAATCGCGCTGCGTGGTGAGCGCGCCCATGATCGTCGCCGGCCGGCCGCGCACCGCTGCGGCAATCAGCGCGGATATGAGACCGCGGCGCGCGCCCGGCGCATAGCCGTAGACGCTGCTGGGCCGCAGGATATGTCGACGCCCG
>JBCBEP010000182.1:0-5442 GCA_038528605.1 Pseudomonadota bacterium | reverse complement strand
CGCGCTCTCCGCCCAATCGGTTGAAGGCAGCGCCCGCATGCCGCCCAGAAGCCCCTTGTCCGGTCGCAGCACGGTGCCGACGCGCCCCTCGGCGTCGAACGCGACAAAGGCTGTGCCGCTGCGGATGGGCTTCGCAGCCTTGGGTGCCTTCGCCGGCAGGCCGGGTGCGAGGCCGAGGCGCCGGCCCTCGCAGGCCTCCATCAAGGGGCAGATCCCGCAGGCCGGCCGTTTCGGCGTGCAGATGGTGGCGCCCAGATCCATCAGCGCCTGCGCATGGTCGCCGGGACGCTGCTGTGGCGTGAGGATGGCCGCGTGTGCCTTGAGGCGCGGCTTGACACCCGGCAGCGGCGCCGTCTCGGCGAAGAGGCGCGCCATGACCCGTTCGATGTTCCCGTCCATCACCACGGCAGGCCGGTCGAAGGCGATGGCAGCGATGGCCGCGGCCGTATAGTCCCCGATGCCCGGCAGCGCGCGAAGGCCGTCCTCCGTGTCCGGAAACCGGCCGTCATGCCGCTCGGCCACGGCGGCGGCGCAGGCATGCAGGTTCCGCGCCCTGGCGTAGTAGCCGAGGCCCGCCCATTCGGCGAGCACATCCTCCCGCGGTGCTGTGGCAAGGGCCGAAACATCGGGCCAGCGGCTCAGGAACGCGGCGAAGCGGGGGGTGACGGTGGCCACCGTCGTCTGCTGCAGCATGACTTCGGAGAGCCAGACGCGGTAGGGATCGGGTCGCTCGCCTGCCGCCCGCGCGGCTGGGCCGACGCGCCAGGGCAGGGTACGCGCATGGGCGTCGTACCAGTCGAGCAGCGCCGCGCCGATCTTGCTTGCGGCCTGCGCCGCCGTCCCATCCGCTGCCATCGCGCGCTCCCTTAAAGCTACGCATTGTGCCGCTGGCGGCTCATGCCCTACCCTCCCCACCTGTCGCCTGGGGATTGCAGGACAAAGCGCATGGACGAGGGCAAGGGCAAGAGACCGCCGCGCGGCGCGCGCCGGGGCGCAAAGCCGCAGGGCGTCGCCGCGCCGTCGCCCGGCCCCGCCCGCCCACGCAAGAAACCCGGCTTTGCGCCGGCGGGGACGGGCTTGGGCGGGCTCGTCGGCCGCGCGGCGGAGCGGCAGGGCTTTGCGGATGCGGAGGTGCTGCTGCGTTGGTCAGAGATCGTGGGGCCCGCGCTGGCGCCGCTCTGCCGCCCGCTCCGCATGAGCCACGGGCGGGGGCAGGACCTCACGCGAACGCTCGTGGTGGCGGCGGAGGGCGCGGCAGCGCTCGAGGTCGAGCATCGCGGCCCGCAGATCATCGAGCGGGTGAATGCCTGCTTCGGCTACCGGCACGTCACGAGGCTGAGGGTCACGCAGGCGGGCGCCCGTGGCGGCACTGTCATGGGCCTCGGCGCGAGCCTGCCGGGCTTTGCCGAGCCCGGCGCCGCGTTCGAGGGCGCCACCCCGCAGCCGAACCGCAAGCGCGGCGAACCCCATGCGCCGCGTCCGCGCAGCGCCGATGCCGCGCGCGAAGCGGTCACGATCACTGACGGCATTGTGAATCCCGCGCTGAGGGAGGCGCTTTCCGAACTGGGCGGCTATATCCTCACCGAACCGCGCCGGGAGCCGCCGGACGCACCGTTGAATGACGCACCGGGCAGCAGCGCTGCGCCGTATCACGCGACGAGGAGAGACGAATGACCGCCACCCGCCGCCAGTTCATGGCCACCGCCGGCGCCGCCGGCCTCGCCGCCTTCACCCCGGCTGCGCTCCGTGCGCAGGATGTGGAGCCGGTCATGGGCGACGTCATCCTGGGCGCCGAAGATGCGCCCGTGACGGTGATCGAATATGCGAGCTACACCTGCCCGCATTGCGCCGCCTTCCACCGCGACACCTTCCCGGCGATCAAGGAGAAGTACATCGACAGCGGCAAGGTGAAGTTCATCATGCGCGAGGTGTATTTCGACCGCTACGGGCTCTGGGCCTCCATGGTCGCCCGTTGCGGCGGCGAGCGCGGCTTCTACCCGATCTCCGAGATGTTCCTGAAGCAGCAGGCGAGCTGGGCGCGGGCAGACGATGTTGCCGGGGAGATCCGCAAGATCGGCCGGGTGAACGGGCTGTCGACGCAGCAGATCGATGCCTGCCTCAACGATGAGGACTTCGCGCGGGCGCTCGTGGCTCGGTATCAGGAAACTTCGGAAGCGGACGGGGTCCGTTCGACGCCGAGCTTTGTCATCGACGGTCAGCTCACCAGCGGGAATATGGGGGTCGAGGACTTCTCGCGCCTTCTGGACAACGCCCTCTCGAGCTGATCGGGGCCTGAACGAATAAGGGCCGGGAGCATCCGCCCCCGGCCCTTATTTGTTCGACCAGGCTACGGTTAGTGAAGCTGTTCGCCCACCTTCTGGATCGCCTCGTCGGTCAAACGTCCCACCGTCTCGTCGCTCATGTTCTGCTGCATGATCTCACGCGCCGCGGCCACGGCGACGGCGACGGCTTTGTCCTTCACCTCGCGCACCGCGCTGGCCTCGGCCATGGCGATCTGCTCCTCGGCACCGCGAAGCCGGCGCTCTACGGTCGCCTCCAGTTCGTCCTTGGCGCGGACGGCGGCATTCTCGGCCTCCTTCTTCGCGTGCTCGACGATCTCTGCGACCTGCTGGTCAACGTCGCCGCGCTTGCGCTCGAATTCGGCGAAGGTGCGCTGCGCTTCCTCGCGCAGCCGCCGCGCCTCATCCAGCTCTTCGCGGATGCGCTCCGCCCGCGCGTCCAGCATCGAGAACAGCATCTTGTGGACGCCGTAGTAGTAGAGGATCGCGAAGAAGAGGAGGAACGCGACGAGGTTGACGACATTGCTGTCGAGCAGGATCGACATGGGGACCTCCTCAGATCCGCGCCTTCACGGCGCTCTTGATGGCATCGGCGTTCTGCGCTTCCGGCAGGAGCCGGCCAACCAGCGCTTCGGCCACCTCGCTGGCGACTTCGCTGGCCGCTTCGGAAGCCTGCGCGCGGATCTCTCCGATACGCTTCTCGCTCTCGGCAGCGCGGGCGGCGATCTCGGCGTCGGCCTTGGCCATCGCCGCGTCGATCTCCTTCTGCACCTCGGCGCGCGTCTCGGCCGCGATGGCCTGCGCCTTGGAGCGCGCCTCGGCGAGCGCCCGGTCGTAGGCTTCCTCGGCCTCATGCGCACGGCGGCGGAACTCTTCCGCCCGGTCGAGATCGTCGGCGATCGTGTCCGCCCGTTCCTCGATGATGCCGGAGATGCGGGGGATCGCGTAGCGCGCCAGCACCTTGTAAAGCACGAAGAGTGCTACGGCCGCCCAGATGACCTGCGAGGGCCAGGTGTTGAAATCGAGCTGCGGAAGGCCGCTCGAGCCATGCTCCATGGCGTCGATCGCAGCCTCGGTTTGAGTGTCGGTCGCCATGAGAAGCGCTCCGTCTACAGGGGAGCCGCCCGCGCCGGAAGGGCGCGGACGGAGAATGTCAGATCAGCAAGGGGCGGGCGCCACGAGGACGCCGCCCGAAACGTCGGTCGGATCAGACTGCGAAGAGCAGCAGGAACGCGACGACGAGGCCGAAGATGCCGAGCGCTTCGGCGAAGGCCATGCCGATGAACAGCGTAGCGGTCTGCTCCTTGGCGGCCGCCGGGTTGCGGAGGGCACCCGCGAGGAAGTTGCCGGCGACGTGGCCGACACCGATGCCGGCGCCAGCCATGGCGAGGCAGGCGAGGCCCGCACCGATGTACTTGCCGAGAAGGGCCGCTGCTTCAGCTTCCATGATCCACTCTCCTTGAGGTTGGTCGTATTCGTCGAAAAGGTTGAAACGGTCGGGCGCGCGAAGAGCCGCGCGACCCGGGTGTGTCAGTGCATGTGCAGCGCGTCGTGCAGGTAAACGCAGGTCAGCACGGCGAAGATGTAGGCCTGGATGACGGCGACCAGGAATTCGAAGGCGGTCAGCCCCACCATGGCGCCGAGCGGCAGGATGGCCAGCGGGCCAAGGCCGCCGGCGATGGTCATCGCGAAGAGGCCGGCGAACACCTTCAGCACCGCATGGCCGGCCAGCATGTTGGCGCCAAGACGGATGGAGTGGCTGACCGGCCGCACGAAGTAGCTGATCAGCTCGATGATGCAGAGCACGGGGCGCAGCCAGCCCGGCGCCTCAGCCGGCCAGAAAAAGCTGAGGAAGTGCATCCCGTGCTTCATGAAGCCGATCACCGTGACGGTGATGAACACCGCAAGCGCCAGGAACGCGGTGACAGCAATATGCGAGGTCGGCGTGAAGGAGTAGGGGATCATGCCGAAGAGGTTGCAGGCCAGCACGAAGGTGAAGACCGTGAAGATGTAGGGGAAGTACTTCATGGCGCCTTCGCCGCCGACTTCCTCGACCATCTGACGGACAAAGCCGTAGAGCATCTCGGCCATCGACTGGGTACGGCTCGGCACCAGCGCGCGGCCGGCTGTGCCCCACACGGTCAGTGCTGTCACACCCAGAACGGCGATCGCCATCCACAGGGTGGCGTTCGACACCGTCAGGACGCTCATGTGATCGCCACCGAAGAGGGGCTTCACGAGGAACTGGTCCATCGGGTGGATGTAGCTTCCGCCTTCAGCGCCCGCCGCCATGATCGCTCCCTCGCGTCTTCCCGTCTCCGCCGTCGGCCCCCTTGGCAGTACCGCCGGGGGCGCCGGCCTGATCTTCCGTCGACGCCAGGCGCCGCTGGGCCTCCTCGGCGCTGCGCATCATGACGCGCACACCGGCTGCGAAGCCAAGGAGCCCGAAGACGAGCAGGAACACAGGGAGTGTTCCGAGCAACGTATCGAGCCCGTATCCCATGGCCGACCCGATCGCGATGCCCACGACCAGCTCGATCACCATCCGAAAGGCAAGTTCCCAGCCCCGCATCGCGCCGGAGGCCCTGCTGCGGACCGGCCGTCGCGCGTCCTTCGCCCTGGCGATCCGGGCGCCGAGGTCATCGAGCGATGCCTGTCGCTGCCGGTTCTGGGCCATGGGCCGGCCTCTGGGAAGCTGGGCACTGCACGCGCCCCTGTCGGATCGCGGCGGACCCTAGAAGCGGCCCAGAAGGGTGTCAAGCGAGCAACGGCGCCGCTTGGCCGCAACCGGGCGCTGCGGTGCAGCACGCCGCGGGAACGCTGCCCGCCCAGTGGTGCAGAAGCGGCCGCGGCGCCTTGAAGCGACCGGAACCGTCCGGGGATCACCCGGCCAGCACGACGGCTCACCAAGCGGACTGCCGCGCTGGTCGCGCGTCAGACTTTTTGCATGGGCGCCCGGGCCTCTGCAGCTCGGGTCAGGCGTCGATCATCCGCGTTGCAGCGGCGAGGTCGACGCTCACCAGTTGGCTGACCCCGCGCTCCACCATCGTGACGCCGAAGAGCCGGTCCATGCGGGCCATCGTCAGCGGGTGGTGCGTGATCACCAGGAACCGGGTGTCTGTGCGCCCCCGCATGGTGTCGA
>JBCBEP010000181.1:0-5539 GCA_038528605.1 Pseudomonadota bacterium | reverse complement strand
GACCGCAAGACGCGCCTCCAGCGCCTCCATCGCCTCGTCGAGCCGCTCGGCCTGCAGCGTCAGACCCGCAGCCATCGCATGCCCGCCACCGGCTTCGAGCACCCCGGCGGCGGAGAGCGCGGCGACCGCCGAGCCGAGATCGACGCCCGGTACGGACCGCCCGGATCCCTTGCCGGTCCCGCCCTCCAGCCCAATCACCACCGAGGGGCAACCGAACCGCTCCTTCAGCCGGCTGGCGACGATACCGAGCACGCCGGGATGCCAGCCCTCCCCCGCCGCCCAGGCCAGCGCCGGCTGGCGCCCGGCAGCAGCGGCCGCCTCGAGCCGCGCCTCTGCAGCACCGAGGGCCGCTTCGAGCACGCCAGCCTCGATCCGGCGCCGCTCCCGGTTCATCTCCTCGAGCCGGGCGGCCATCGGCGCCGCGGCGGTCATGTCCCGGGCTGTCAGCAGCTTCACGCCCAGCCCCGCCTCGCCAACGCGCCCTCCAGCATTCAGCCGCGGCCCGATCACGAAGCCGAGATCGCCCGAGCGCGGCGGCGCGGAAAGACCCGCAACATCCGCCAGCGCCGCGAGGCCAGGGCGGCGGCGCGACGCCATCACCTTCAGGCCCTGGCGCACAAAGGCGCGGTTGATACCCACCAGCGGCGCCACATCGGCCACGGTCGCCACCGCCACGAGATCGAGCGCTGCCATCAGATCGGGCGCCTGCCCCCCCGCCGCCCGCACCAGCCGATTGGCGCCAACCAGCAGCAGGAAGACCACGCCCGCCGCGCAAAGCTGGCCGAGGCCGGAGGGACAGTCCGCCCGGTTGGGGTTTACCACCGCCAGTGCGGGCGGCAGCGTCTCCGGCGGCAGGTGATGGTCGGCAACGACGACATCCGCGCCCGCCGCCATCGCCGCCGCGATCGGCCCGGGCGTCGCCGTTCCGCAATCGACGCACAGCACGAGGTCGTGGGCTCGCCCCAGCCGCTCCATCGCCGGCGTGTTCGGTCCATAGCCCTCGGCAATCCGGTCGGGAATGTGGACAGTGGGCGCGATCCCGAAAGCTGTCAGCCAATCGACGAGGAGGGCGGCGGAGGCCGCACCGTCAACGTCGTAATCCCCGAACACCGCCACGCGCTCGCCCGCCATCGCCGCCCTGGCCAGGCGCTCGGCGGCAGCGTCGAGGCCCGCGAGGCAGGAGGGATCGGGCATCGAGGCCTTCAGCGTCGGGGCGAGGTAGCCCTCAGCCTCCTCCGCCGCGATGCCCCGTGCCGCGAGAACCCGCGCCACGATCTCGGGCACATCGGCCCCCTGCGCGATGGCAAGCGCCTGCCGCGCGGTTTCCGGATCCGGTCCGGTCCATCGCCGGCCGGTCGCGGAGTGTACGACACCGAGGAGCGCTTGGTCATCCAACATACAGCATGTGTGCCAGAGCACCGGCACACACGCAAGATGTTGACAATCGCAAAAGCTCTAGAGGCAGCCCGGCGGGCTTACGCGAACTTGGCCTTCCAGGCCGCATTAGCCTTTGCGATGTTGCCCGGAATATCACGCCGGAAGCGGCGCTCCGTGCTGGCATTGTAGTTCAGGTAAAGCTTGTCGTCCGCGATGATCCAGGCCGTCGGATCGGTCGGCGCAAGCTGCGACCGCGTCATCGCCCACGAGCACCAGCCGCCATATTGCGGGGCATAGGCTGTCGGGTCGGCAGCGAACCGATCACGGTTCTCGGCGCTGGCAAACTGCCAGGTCGCGCCCTGCCATTTGAACCTGTGGCTCGAGAAGCCCTCGACGGCCTTGCCCTCGGTAAAGAAGGCGACGGGATCGGCGCCGCGGATCGCGACGCCGAAGTCGACGAACACGGTCCCAGCCTGCGCGGAACCGGCACGACCAAGCAGGCCGCCCCCTAGGGCAGCAGCAGCGATGGCAAAACGTAGTGCGTCACGGCGATGAAATTCGGACATGTGTAACCCCCTGGAACTTTCTCCCAAGCGCGCCGAAACGCGCGCAGCGGAGAAACTAGGGGAGGACGCCCGGATCGACCCATCAAGGACGCTCGCGCATCCGAGAGCCCGCGTGATGAGTACCGGTTACGGGCGTGATCAGAAGTTCCGGGTGCGATACTGCATGCGGCGCACGCTGCCGGTGCGCGAGCGCATCAGGATCGTCTCCGTCTCGAGGTAGTCGCCGTCGCGATGCGCGCCGCGGACAATCGAGCCGTTGGTCACGCCCGTGGCGGCGAAGAGCACATCGCCCTGCACCATGTCGTCGCGGCTGTAGACACGGTCGAGATCCGCGATCCCGGCCTTGGCCGCCCGGCCCTTCTCATCCTCGTTCCGGAAGACGAGGCGGCCCATCATCTGCCCGCCCATGCAGCGCAGCGCGGCGGCGGCGAGCACGCCCTCCGGCGCGCCCCCCTGCCCCATATACATGTCGATCCCCGTGGAGGGCTCGGCGCAGTGGATAACGCCCGCCACGTCGCCGTCGGTGATCAGCCGTACGGCGGCGCCCGTGGAGCGCACGCTCTCGATAAGCGCTTCGTGGCGCGGCCGCTCGAGGATGCAGACACCCACGGCCTCGGCGGTCACGCCCTTTGCCTTTGCGTAGGCCTGCACCCGCTCGGCGCCGGACATCTCGAGGCTCACCACCCCTTCGGCCAGGCCCGGCCCGATGGCGAGCTTGTCCATGTAAACGTCGGGCGCATGCAGCATGGAGCCGCGCGGTCCCATGGCGATCACCGTGAGCGCGTTCGGCATGGCCTTCGCCGTCAGCGTCGTACCCTCCAGCGGGTCGAGCGCGATGTCGACCTCGGGGCCCTGCCGGGTGCCGACCTCCTCGCCGATGTAGAGCATCGGGGCTTCGTCACGCTCGCCCTCGCCGATCACCACCGTGCCCTGAATGTCGAGCTTGTTGAGCTCCGAGCGCATTGCGGCAACTGCGGCAGCATCGGCTGCTTTCTCGTCGCCCCGCCCGATGAGCTTGGCGCTGGCGATGGCCGCCGCCTCCGAGACGCGTGCAAGGCCGAGGGAAAGCATACGGTCCTGGAACGTGTCATGTATCGGGGTGCTGGCCATCGGGTGTCCTCCTCGCTCGGGCCGGGCATCGGGGCGCCCCCTCGCCGGGCCGTGCATCACTCGGGCTTGTTCCGGGCGCGTCAAACGCCTGGCGGGCGTGGAACTATCACTCTTCGATGCGCATGGCCACGGGCGCCTCGGCGCTTACCGGCAAATGCTCGATGGTGGCGAGCGCACGGTCCACCGCGTCGCGCCGGGCATCGTGCGTGACCACGACCACAGGCACCGGCTCGCCGCGATCATACTGGCGCATGCGGTGGATGCTGATGCCCTCGCGACCAAGCTCCGCCGCGACCTGAGCGAGCGCGCCGGGCGCATCCTGCAGCATGAAGCGTAGATAATAGGGGGCATGCTCGTCGCCGTGCGGCAGCGGTGTCGCCGCCGTCAGCGTCTTGGCCGGGCGGGCGAAGAGCGGCCGCTGCGCGCCGCGGGCGATGTCGACCACGTCGGCGAGGCAGGCGGCTGCCGTCGGGCCCGCGCCAGCACCTGGCCCGGTAAGTGTGAGCTTACCCACGGCCTCGCCCTCGATCAGCACAGCGTTCGTGACACCCGGCAACGCGCCGAGCGTGCTCGTCGCCGGCACGAGGCATGGCCGCACCCGCTGCTCCAGCCCTGCCGGCTCAAGCCGCGCGAGGCCTATAAGCCGCACGGCAAAACCCATATCAGCCGCCGTCTCGAGATCGGCGGGGCTCACGCGCTCGATCCCCTCGACCACGACATTCTCGAAGTCCACGCGCGTCCCGAAGGCGAGTGCGGCGAGGAGCGCCAGTTTATGTGCTGCATCGAACCCGCCCACATCGGTGGTGGGGTCCGCCTCCGCGTAGCCGAGCCTCTGCGCCTCGGCGAGCACGTCGCCATAGGCCGCACCGCTCGCCGCCATTTCGGAGATGATGTAGTTGCAGGTGCCGTTGAGGACGCCCGAGACGCGCGTGGCGCGGGAGGCGGCCAGCCCTTCGCCCAGCGCCTTCATCACCGGGATGCCGCCGGCCACCGCCGCTTCGGCCGCAAGTGCCGTGCCCGCTGCCTCCGCCGCCTCCGCCAGCGCCTGGCCGTGGAAGGCGAGGAGAGCCTTGTTCGCAGTCACCACATGCTTGCCCGCGGCGATGGCGCGCTCGACCACGGCCTTCGCCGGCCCGTCCGACCCGCCGATGACCTCCACCACGCAGTCCACATCGTCGCGTTGCGCGAGCGCGGTGGCGTCGTCCTCCCAACCGAAGGCGCTGATGTCCACGCCCCGGTCGCGCGCCCGGTTCCGCGCCGATACGGCTGTGATCGCCACGGACCGGCCCGCCTTGGCCTCGATGGCATCGCGCTCCGTTTCCAGCAGCGACACGATACCGGCGCCGACCGTGCCGAGCCCGGCGATACCGAGGCGGAAGGGAGTGGTCATCGTGCAGGCTCCTCGACGGCGGAAGGACAGCGGCACGAGGTTCCGCGCCGCGAGCCGCTGTCTAGCCGTGCCCGGCCCGGGGGTCCACCACCCGCACGCAACCCTTCGGGTGCGATGGATCCCGGACCGCTCGGCGCTGGCGTCAGGGCGCCTCGAACCCCCAGCCCATGGGCTCGTAGCCATGGGCGAGGGCGATTTCCGCCGCCTTCTGCTCCTCGGCCCACACCGCATCGGGCGCGAGCGGCACGGCTGGGATCACGGCCTCGATCTCCTCGCGCCCGTCCGCCTCATAGGCGTTGCCGGCATAGCCCGCGGCCTTCATCGCGGCGACGAAACCTGCACGATCGGCGGCGGGCCCGGGCGCAAACCGCAGGTCGAGCGTGACGCGCGTGCCGGGGGCAAGCGCCGTCTCCGCCAGGATCTCGGCCAGCGACGCGCGGGTCTCCGCCTCCGCCGCCTCGGCATCCCAAAGCGGGGTCCCGCTCACTCCGCCGCCTCGGCCCGGCTGGCCTCCGCCGCCGCGTGGCGCGCGATGGCTGCCTCAGCGTCGGAAAGCAACGCCCGCACGCCGCGCGCTGCCTGCCGGATGCGCTGTTCGTTCTCCACGAGGCCGAGGCGGACGAAGCCCTCCCCATACTCCCCGAAGCCCACGCCGGGGGAGACGGCGACACCGGCTTCCGAGAGCAGCATCTTCGAGAACGCCATCGACCCGAGCGCCCGGAAAGGCTCGGGCACCGGCGCCCAGGCGAACATCGTCGCCGGTGGCGGCGGCACGTCCCACCCGGCGCGCCCGAAGCTTTCCACCAGCACGTCCCGGCGCGCGTGGTAGGTGCCCCGGATCTCGGCGATGCAGTCCTGCGGCCCGTCGAGCGCATGGGCCGCTGCCACCTGAACGGGCGTGAACGCGCCATAGTCGAGATAGCTCTTGATCCGCGTCAGCGCCTCCACAAGCCGCCGGTTGCCCACGGCAAAGCCCATGCGCCAGCCGGGCATCGAGTAGGTCTTGGAGAGCGAGGTAAACTCCACCGCGCATTCCACAGCGCCTGGGACCTGCAGGATGGAGGGCGGCGGTGTGTCGTCGAAATAGACCTCCGCG
>JBCBEP010000180.1:0-5541 GCA_038528605.1 Pseudomonadota bacterium | reverse complement strand
CTCCGCCGCCAGTTCCTAGGCGCGGCGATGATGGGCCTTGGCGGCGTGCTGGCGCTTGGCTGCACCATCGGCCAGGGGCTTTCGGCCCTTTCGGTCCTCTCCCCGGGTGCGCCCATCGTCGTCCTCTCCATCATCGCGGGGGCAAGGCTCGGGCTCTTCGTCCTCGTGGAGGGCCTCGCCCCCTCCCGTTGATGCCGGCGCTGCGCTTTCGCCCTGCCTGTTGCCCCAACGGCCTATCGCGCCCGGGGCCGCCCGATTAGGCACGCTTTCTGATCGGGAGGGCGCGTAATGGAGAACGAATCGACCTCAGGGGCGGCACAGGAAGCGACCGCCATCGGGAGCGACGTGGCAGCCACGGAGTCGCAGATCACCACATCGATCGTGCAGCTCGAGACGACCCTAGCCAACGCCGCGGCCGCGGCCCCCGGTCTGCCGGGCGCGCTCGGCAACGCCTTCGGTGCCCTGCCTGACGGGACACTCTTCACGATCGCCGCCGCAATGCTCGCCGGCTACGCCATCGAGCGCGGGCTGCGCTACGTGCTGGCGCAACGCCCCGCCACGCCGATTGCCGACGGTTTCGAGCCGCGGGTAACGGCCGGGTTGCGGTGGCTCGCGGGGCGCCTTCTCATGATCGCCCTGTTTGCGTTTGTCACCAGAGCCGTCGGCCGGATGATCGTGCCTGCCGACCCTGCAGCGGCGCGCCTCGGGCTCTCGGTCCTTGCAGCGATCGTCTTCACCCGGGGCATCGCCGCGTTTCTCGAATCGCTTGCCGCACCGGCCGCACCCACCCGGCGCCTGATGGGCTTCGACGATGCGGCGGCCGCACGGGCAGCGAGAGCATCCGCCATCCTCGTCGGCATCCTGTTCACTGTCGGCGTTCTCCGGGCGGTGATCAGCGGTTCGGTCGGCATCGCGCATGAGGCCGACCTCGCAAAGCTGCTGTTCGTGATCGCCATCGCCGCGAGCGGCGGGTGGTTCTTCCTCACGGTCCGGGAGGACGTGGCGGCGCTCCTGCAGCCGAAGGACAACGCCGAGAGGCCCGGCTGGGTAAGCTTCGCGGCGCGAAACTGGGCCTATGCCTTCCTCGCCCTCGTGGTGCTGGACGCGCTGATCAAGGCGGCGGCGGTGCTCGGCCTCCTCGGCGAGGCGGCGCGGGCGGGGAACGGCGCGGGCCCCGTCCTGCTGACGACCGTGGTGGCATCGCTGATCGTGGCCAGCCTCAACGTCTGGCGAAAATCGCTCGATGCGGCCGGCGCATCGCCCTGGGCACAGGGCGCCACGGTCATGGGCGAAGGCATCGCCGTCATCGCCGCGGCGATCCTCATCCTCGGTTTCTGGGGGATCAACCCGCTCGCCCCGGAGCCGACTTCCGGTTTCGCGCTTCTCATCTCCGCCGCGCTCGAAGCCGGCGCCGTCGTTGTCATCGGCATTGCCCTCTGGCGGACCGTGTCCGCTCTCCTCGTGGACGCAGAAGAGGAGGACGACGACGAGGAGCCCGACGGCGGAGACGGGATGGGCGGCGAAGGCTCGCGCATCGGCACCGTGCTGCCGATCCTTCGCGGCTTCACGCTGGTCGCCATCGGCGTGACAACGGCCCTCACCGCGCTCGCCGCGCTCGGCGTGAACATCGGCCCGCTGGTCGCCAGCGCGGGTGTTGTCGGCCTCGCCGTCGGCTTCGGCGCGCAAAAGCTGGTGGCGGACGTGATCAGCGGCGCCTTCTACCTCTATGAGGACGCATTCCGGGTCGGTGAGTACATCGTGTCGGGCGAGGGCAAGGGTACGGTCGAGCGCATCTCCCTCCGCTCCGTCACCCTCCGCCACCATAACGGGCCGATCTACACCATCCCGTTCTCCTCCATGGGCACCATTCAGAACCACAGCCGGGACTACGTGGTGATGAAGTTCCGCTTTCAGGTGCCGGAGGACACGGATGTGGAGATGGTGCGCAAGCTGGTGAAGAAGGCCGGGGCGGAGATGGCGGTGGACCCCGAGCTCGAGGGCAAGCTCCTCGCGCCGCTCAAGAGCCAGGGCGCCATCGGCATCGAGGGGCGCAGCTTCGTGATCGGATGCAAGTTCACCGCGCGCCCGGGCACCCAGTTCATCATCCGCCGCAAGGCCTATGTGGTGCTCCAGAAGGCGTTGCGGGAGAAGGGGATCGAGCTTTTTGCCCCGCAGCTCACCCTTGCCGCCGAGGAACTGGCCAAGCCTGCCATGCCATAGGCTCCGCCCCTAGGCCTCTGCCCGGGCGAGCCGCGCCTCGCGCCGGATGGCGTAGAGCCCTGCTGCGATGATGATGCCCATGCCGAGCACGGTGAAGCCGTCCATCCGCTCGCCGAAGATGGCCCAGCCGACGATCGTGCCGAGGATCATCTGCAGGTAGACGAAGGGCTGGACCCGCACCGCTTCCGTCGCATCCAGCGCCCGGATCAGGAAGTAGTGGCCCGAGAGGCCGGCGATGCAGAGCACGCCGAGCCAGCCGTAATCGGCCAGCGTCATCGGCGTCCAGTAGCCCGCGCCCGCGACCGTGGCGGCCGCAGCACCCGCCACGCCTGTGTAGAAGAACGCTGGGCTCGCCGAGCCGTCTGCCCGGCTCGTGAGCCGCGTGAGCACCGTGTAGGCGGCGAAAAGCCCGGCGGAGAGGAGAGCGATGAGCACCTCGGGCTCGAACACGCCGACGCCCGGGCGCAGGATCACCAGAACGCCGACAAACCCCGCCCCCACCGCCGCGAGCCGCCGCCAGCCGACCGCTTCGCCAAGCACCGGCATCGCGAGGAGGGTTGCGAGCAGAGGGTGAAGCGCGAAGATCGCATGCGTGGTGCTGAGCCCGATCAGGTCGAAGCTCGAGACGATCACCAGGATCTGCACCACGAGCAGAACGCCCCGAACTGCGTTCAGCACCGGCATCCGGCTCCGCGCTGCCCCCCGGATACCGCCAGGGGCCCGCGCCGCCAGCGCCAGCACGAAGACGAGGAAGAACCAGTACCGCACCATCACGAAGAAGGGGACCGGATAGCTCTCCGCCAGATGCCGCGAAACACCGTCCTGCACCGCGAAGACGGCGCCAGCCAACAGGGCGAAGCGGATGCCACGGATGGCCCCGGCCTCGGCGCCACCGCCGCTCGAGACGGGCGATACTTGCATGATCTTCATTGAACACAGGATCCGTGGGACTGTCGATGCTACAACTGTCGTGAAACACGCGCCGAACGGAGAAATACGCGTACAAATGAGAAACGGTATGTTCTCGTTGACTTAAACGTAAAGATGCTGTCCGGCTGAAGAAAACAAAGGGAGAGGATAATATGAACAACCGCACGTTGCATGCGGCGTTGCGCGCAAACCTGTGCGCGATACTGCCGATCGCCTTCATTCTGGCCGCGCCAACCGGCGCCCTTGCCGATGGGGCGCTGGGCACGTGGAAGACGGCGGTGAAGGAGGATGGCCGCTACCTGCACGTGACCGTTGCGCCCTGCGAAGGCGGCGACGGCACGCTCTGCGGCACGATTGCCGGCGCTTTCGGCGGCGCGGATGAGGGCAATGTGGGCCGCCGCATCCTTTGGGACATGGCGCCGGATGGCGAGAACGCGTGGGACGGCGGCAAGGTCTGGGCACCGGACGACGACGAGACCTATTCCGGCAAGATGGCCCTCAAAAGCGCGGACACGCTGGAGCTTTCCGGCTGCGTCCTGGGCGGGCTCATCTGCCGGGGGCAGGACTGGTCCCGCGTGGAATAACGCAGCGTTATCAGCGCTTTATGTAGCGCTTGCGGAAAACGATGTAGCGGTTGCCGATGAAGTTGAAGAGCATGCCAGCGGCAATCCCGCACACCGCCGAGAGCTGCAGGCCGAAGGGCTGATCGGCCAGCAGCGTCGCGTTGAGCCATGCCGCCACGCTGAAGTTCACGATCATGCCCACCGCCGAGGCGGTCACGAAGCCGGTGAACTGCTTCCAGGGGTTCCGGTCCCGCGCGTAGGAGAAGGTGAAGCGGCGGTTGAGCAGGAAGTTCGTGACGAGGCTGACCGCGATGCCGCCCGCCAGCGCCACCTGCTCCGCAGAACCTGCCACCTGCAGGAGCGACAGGACGGCGAGATTGACCACCGTTCCCGACGCGCCGACGACCAGGAACTGCAGGAAATCCATCGCTGTACCAAAGCGATAGATGTAGAGGCGCCGAAGATGCTTGATGTATTTCAGCTGCTCCTTAAGCGTCAGTTTGCTCTCGCCGTGCACGCGGTCGGTGAAGTGGATCGGGACCTCGCCGACGTTTTCGAAGCGGCATTTGACGATCAGCTCGAGCCCGATCTTGTAGCCCACGGGGTTCAATTCGTCCGCGCGCTCGAAGTCCTCCCGGCGCAACGCGAAGAAGCCTGACATAGGATCCTTCGCCGAGGTGAGCGGCCGCGCGAGCAGGGTCGCCACGAGGCTGTTGAGGTAGCGAAAGAGGCCCCAATCATCATCCGTGGACCCGCCAGGCACGTAGCGGGAGCCGATGACCATCTGCTGACCGGACGACAGCGCCAGCATCATCGGAGGGATCGCCTCCGGCGGGTGGCTCATGTCGCAGTCCATCACCACAATCACGGGGTGCTTCGCCGCGATCATGCCATCGATCACGGCGGGGCTGAGGCCGCGGTTCTCGGTACGGACGATGACGCGCGCCCAGTCATGCCCCCGCGCCGCGACTGCCTCGACGATCCCGTCCCGGCTGTCGTCGTCCATGAAGAGGACCTCGAGCTCGAGATCCTGGGCGCGGCGGAAGGCGTCGAGACGGTCGAGCAGCAGGGGCGCATTCTCGACCTCGCGAAAAGTGGGGATCACGATGCTGATAGGCGTGCGCACCTCGATGGCTGCGAGCGGTGTCGCAACCTCCATCCCCGCCGGTGCGTGATCAACGCGGCCCGTATCGTCCATGCGCGGCGGCCCCCAAATGCCTCAGTTGCGCTTCTCACACTCGCCTGCTGCGTTGCAAGGCCGGGCGGACATGAAGCGGCCGAAACCTTACCGTATCGCCAAGCACGGCGCGTTGGTGCTGCCCGCGATCAGCGCCCCGGCGCCGTGCCGGGCAGGCGGAGGATATCGGCGGTGAGGGTGCGTGCCCCGCGGTCGAGCCGCGCCGGAGCGGGGTCGTCATGCACCACGATCCAGGCGTCGGGCCCCGCCTCGGGCCAGCGGGCGAGGCCCTCGGCCTTGTCGCCATCCATCAGCATCGGCAGGTCGATCAGCGGCTCCAGCGCGTCCTCCGCCACCACGCCCGAGGAGGCGGTCGCCATCGCGCCGCGCCAGCGGACGATACGGGCGGGACCGGCGGCGTCGAGCGTGGGACCGGTGAGGCAGAGGATATCGTCCCCCAGCCGCCGGAGGTCGCGCAGGCCGAGGCCGTGGACGGGGAGGAGGTGCTTGGCGTAGCCCTGCCCGTCCTCGACTTCCGCGAACCGCAGGAAACCGTCGTCCCCGGGCTCCAGCGCAAGTTCGACCACGATGGCGTGGCCGAGGATGACGGGGCCGCGGAGGCCGAGCCAGACGCGGCTGTCGGTGGCCGCC
>JBCBEP010000179.1:0-5593 GCA_038528605.1 Pseudomonadota bacterium | reverse complement strand
TGGCGGCGCGAGAGCGGGTGGCGCCCCACGAGCCCGTCGAACAGCACGCCCAGCGCATCCAGCACCGTGCCGCCGCCGAAGAGCCGCGCGGCCAGCGCCCGCCGCCCATCGGGCCGCAGCACCTCGTCCAGCACGCCGAAGAACGCGAAGACGAGGAGGTATTTCGTGGCGGGAAAGGCGAGGGCGGCAAGCATGGCGTGAGATGTGGCGCGCCGGCGCGTGCCGTCAGCTGCGGCACGGCGTCCGCCCCGCCCTCACTCGGCGGGCTCCGCGCGGGGCGCGGGATCGGGCGAAGGGAGGCTCGGCGCCACGCTCAGCGTCAGGCGCAGAAGCGGCGGGACGAGCAGGAGCGTGAGGACGGCCGAGAGCGAGAGCCCGCCGACGACGACCGAGCCGAGGCCACGGTAGAGCTCGGACCCGGCTCCCGGGAAAACCACCAGCGGCAGCATGCCGAAGACGCTGGTGAGCGTGGACATGAAGATGGGCCGGATGCGGTTCCGCGTCGCCTCCTCGATGGCGTCGTTCACCGGCATCCCCTCCTCACGCAGGTGGTAGAGGGACTGGTGGACGAGCAGGATCGCGTTGTTCACCACGATGCCGATGAGGATCACGAAGCCGAGCAGTGTCAGCATGTCGAGCTGCTGGGGCTGGTACTGGTTCAGCACCCACAGGCCGAGCACCCCGCCCGCCCCCGCCACGGGCACGGAGATGAGGATGACGAGCGGCAGCACGAAGCTCTCGAACAGCACGGCCATCACCAGGTAGACGATGACGAGGGCAAGCAAGAGGTTGATCTGGAGGGCGTTCCAGGTCTGCGTGAGCTGGTCCGCCGCGCCGGAGAGCGAGAAGCGCACATCGCCCGGCATGCCCTCCTCCTGAATGGGCGCGACGACATCGTCCTGCATCAGCTGCAGTGCCGTCTCCAGCGGCAGATCCGCGGCGGGGCGGACCTCCAGCGTGATGGTGCGCAGGCGCTCGCGATGGCGGATCTCCGTGGGCCCGGCCGTGAGCCGCACGTCCGCCAGTGCCGAGACGGGGATGATCCGGCCGTTTGGGGCCACCACCGGGAAGGAGCCGATATCCTGCGTGCGGATCTCGGGACCGAAGCCCTTGCCGCCTTTCAGCGTGAGATCCCGGCGCTCGGCGCCGACGGTGATCTCCTCGATGCGGATACCGTCGTTATAGGCGTCGATGCTGAGGGCGAGGGTCTCGGCCGTCACGCCCGCATCGGCGAGGCGCACGCGGTTGGGCACGAGGCGCACCTCCGGCGCGCCGAGTTCGAGGCCCGGCTGGGGCCGGAACTGGTTGCCCTCCTCCCGCGGGAAGGTTTGCGCGATCTTGCCCGCAGCGCGCTGGGCGACGCTCAGGATCTCTTCGAGGCTGTTGCCGGAGACGTTGAGCTCGATCGCGCGCCCGCCGCCAATGCCCCGGCCGAAGAGGGAGCGCTGGTTGATGAAGCCGAAGGTGCCCGGCTCGGAGAAAATGGGGCCGGAGAGGACGGGGATGAGCTCCTTAACCCGCGTCCCGTCCCGCGCTGCGCCGCCGAGGAAGGTGGTGCCGCGCAGCGCGACGAAGAAGAAATGGCGGATGGCGGGCGGCTCGTCCGGCCCCGCCTCCTCCTTCTCCCAGAGCGGGCGGGCGACGCCCTCGATACGCTCGGCAATCTCGGTGGTGGTGGCGAGGTTGTAGCCCGGTGGCGGCAGGATCACGCCGAAGACGAGGTTGCGATTGCCCTCGGGCAGGTATTCGAGCTTCGGCAGATAGGTGACGGCACCCCAGATGGCGGTGGCCGTAATGCCGCTGACGGCGATGAGCCCGAGCAGGCGGAAACGGACGGTCGCCTTGGCGTAGAGCCTGATAATCCAGGAAAAAAGCCGGCCGAAGTGGTCGACGATCGGCACCGGGATGATCTTGAGCGCAGCTCCCTTCCGCGAGGAGAGGAGGCGCGAGGAGAGGGCCGGCAGCACGGTGACGGCGACGACGAGGGAGAGGATCACCGAGACCGAGATGGCCACCGCGATATCCCGGAAGAGCTGCCCCGCCTCGAGCTCCATAACGAGGATGGGGATGAAGACCATGACGGTGGTGAGCGCCGAGACGAGGATGGCGCCCCAGACCTGAGCGGCACCCTGATAGGCCGCCTCGCGCGGCGGCATGCCCTGCTGGCGCAGCCGGTAGATGTTCTCGAGCACCACGATGGCCGCGTCGACCACCATGCCGACGGCGAAGGCAATGCCGGCGAGGGAGATCACGTTCAGCGTCCGCCCCAGGGCGGACATGGCCACGAAGGAGGCGACGATGGAAACCGGGATCGCTAGGGAGATCACCAGTGTCGCCCGCGGAGAGCGCAGGAAAATCAACAGGATACCGGCGGCCAGCAAGCCACCGATCCAGATGTTGGAGATCACGAGCTCGATGGCGCCATCGATATAGATCGTCTCGTCGTAGACCTGCTCGATGGTGAGCTGCGCGCGCTCCAGCTCCGAGATGCGCAACTCGTCAAGCGCCTGGCGTATCCCTTCCATGGTTTGGATGACATTCGCGCCGTTCTCGCGGATGGCATTGATGGCGATGGAGGGCTCACCCTTTTGGCGGATGCGCGCCGTAGGCTCCTTGTAGCCGAACTGCACCGTGGCGATGTCACGAACGAAGACGCGGCCCGCGATGCTGCCCGTCGGTGCGTCAACCGAGCCTGAGCGGAGGACGACCTCGCCGACGGCGTCGACCTCGTTGAGCTCGCCTTCGGCGCGGACGACGTAGCGCCGTTTGCCCTCGTCCACATCGCCGGCAGAGAGGCTGATGCTTTCGGCACGGAGTTTCGAGACGACCTCGGGAATGGTGAGGCGATACTGCGCCAGCCGCTCGGGGTCGATGACGATCTGAAGCTCGCGCTCGACCCCGCCGAAGACGTTGACGAGGGCGACGCCTTCCACGCGCTCCAGCCGCTCCTTGATCACGTCGTTTGCGAAGTCACCGTATTGCTGCATGGGCCGGTCGTTACCGGGCACGCGCTGCAGGATCATCCAGGCGATGGGGTTGTCGTCCGCGCCGGAGGTGTCGAGCGTCGGCTCGTCCGCCTCGTCGGGGTACCCCGTTACACGGTCGAGCCGGTTGGCGACGAGCAGGAGCGACCGGTCCATATTGGTGCCGATCGCGAATTCGAGGGTGACACGGGCGCGGCCGGTCTCGGACCGGGAGATCATGGTCTCGAGCCCCTCAAGACCGCGCAGTTCGTCCTCCTGCGGGTTGACGATCTCGCGCTCCACCTCCGCCGGGGCGGCGCCGGGCCAGTTCGTCTCGATCTCGAGGACGGGCTTGCGCACATCCGGGATGAGCTGGATGGGGATCTGCGTGAGGGCGAGGGCGCCGAACATCACGGCCATAAGCACGGCGGCGACGACGGCGATGGGCCGTTCGATGGCGATGCGGATGGGGTCCATCGCGATCAGCCGCCGTCGGCGGTGCCCGCCCGCGTCGCGGCGCCGGCGGCCCCGCTCGGCACCTTGGCGGCGGCCTGGGCATCGCTCTCCTCGCTCTGCGCAGCGGGGGCCGGTTCGGCCGGGGCGGGCTCCTCCTCAGGCGCGATGAGAAGCGTGCCGTCGCCTAGGCGGGGAGCGATGGCCTGGCCGGGGCGAAGGCGTTCATTGCCGCGCACGACCACATGCTCCCCGGGGCTGACGCCGGAGACGACCTCGATGAACTCCCCGGCGGACTGGCCGAGGCCCACATCGCGCGGGCTTGCCTCCCCACTGTCGGCCACGAAGACCATCCAGCCGCCGCCCTTCTGCACCAGCGCATCCTTCGGCAGGACGGGGGCAGTGCGGGGGGCGCTGATGGGCACGCGGAGGGTGACGGCCCGGCCCGTGGCCGTGGCGCTTGCCGGAAGCGCGCCCTCGACCGACAGGCGGACGGCGCGCGTGCGGGTAGACGTGGTCTCGACAGGCAGGAGCGTGCGCACCTGGGCAGTGGCCGTGTAGCCGCCGTCGAAGAGAGCCTCGAGCTCGCGGCCGGGGATGACGCCGGCCACGAGGTCCACCGGAATATCCGCCTCGATCTCGAGCCGCGTGACGTCGAGGAGGCGCGCGACGGACTCGCCAAGGTCGATATACTGGCCCGGTTGCGCCGTCCGCTCGACCACCACGCCCGCGAAGGGCGCGCTGATGACCGCGTGTTCGAGGTCGTAGGCCGCGCGGGCGAGGGCCGCCCGAGCGACGCCGACCTGGGCCTGAGCGCGCGTGATCTCGCTCCGCGTCTCCTCCGCCTGCTGTTGCAAATCCTCGAAGCTGCCGCGGGAGAAGGCGACCGAGCCCTTGAGGCCGGCGGCGCGCTCCAGCGTCTGCTCCGCCAGCCGGGAGCGCGCCTCGGCCACCTCGACGAAGGCCTGGGCAGCCTCCAGCGCGGCTTCGGCGTTCGCGTACTGGATGCGGAAAAGCTCATCGTCGAGCCGGGCCATGACCTCGCCGCGTTCCACGCGCGCGCCGGTCTGGAAGCCGACCTCGTTGACCACGCCGGCGACGCGGGCGGCCACGAGGCTCTCCACGGTGCCGACGAGGCGGGCGATGACGGGGGATGTGTCCGCAATCTCACGCTCGGTTACCGGCGCCACCACGACGCCCGCGGGCCCGCGCTGCGCCTGCGCCGGCAAGCCGGCCATGAGCGTTACGCCGAGCACCAGCGCCGGCACGATTAGCGTTCTGAAGCCGGTCAACATCGGTCGAGACCTTTTTCTCGGATAGCGGGGAGGTAACCTCCGCCGGCGGGGCTTCAAGCGGCAAGAAGGCACGGTAGCGTAACGCCATCGTGTGCTTCCCGGCGCGCCGGCCGCGCGAGGCGTGCGGCACCCGTGACAGATTACCACGTCATGCGGGAAAGTCCCGCCCCGTGTAACAGACTACTGACACACCGGGATGCGGCGGTAGAGGCAGGGGCGCGATGGCGGGCAGATGGCGGGCGGTGCTGACGGTTGCGGTCGGGCTTCTCGGCGCGCTTGCGGCGGGCTGGGCGCTCTGGACGCTGGAGAGCGGTCGCGACGGTCTGGTCTTTGAAGACCGGGTGATCGACGGGACGCCGGCACGGCTGATCACGCCCGAGGGCGGCGGGCCGGCGCCCGTGGTCGTCGTTGCCCATGGCTTTGCCGGGGCGAAGGAGCTGATGGAGCCCTTTGCGGTGACGCTGGCGCGGGCGGGCTATGTAACGCTTTCGTTCGATTTCGAGGGGCATGGCGGGCATCCCGCGCCTTTGCCGGGGCGCATTCTGGGGCCGGGCGGTGCGGCGGAGCGGCTGATCCGGCAGCTTGGGGCGATGGTGGCCAAGGCGCGGAAGCTGCCGGGGACGACGGGCGAGGTCGCGCTGCTCGGCCATTCCATGGCGACGGATCTGATCGCGAAAGCGGTGCGGGACGGGCTGGATGTGGAGGCGACGGTCGCCGTCTCCCTCTTCTCGCCGGACGTGACCGCGACCTCGCCCCGCAACATGCTCATCGTCGTCGGCGGCTATGAGCGGGGGCTGACCGAGGAGGCGCTGAGGGTCACGACGCTGGCCGCCGGAGAGCCAGCGGAGGAGGGCGTGACCTATGGCAGCTTTGCCGAAGGCA
>JBCBEP010000178.1:0-5599 GCA_038528605.1 Pseudomonadota bacterium | reverse complement strand
CGCCCGGGGTCACCCGGACGCCGCCGTCCTGGTAAGCCCGTGGTATACCACCACGGACTGGGATACCAGATGTCAGTTGATGGCGCCGGACGCCTTCAGGATGTTCTCATGACGATCCCGCTGGGTGGTCCAGTAGGCCTTCATGTCGTCGCCGGTCATCCACTCGCCGTAGAGCGACTTGTCCTTCTTGTAGGTCTGCCAGCGCTCGCTCTCGAACACCGACTTGAAGAGGTTCCGGTAGTACTCCTCGGCTTCCGCGCTCATGCCCGGGGCGCCAACGACGGCCCGCTGCATGAAGTAGGAGAAGTCACCGCCCTTTTCCTTGAGCGTAGGCGTGCCCGGGAACAGCGGCAGCGGCTCGTCCGTGAAGCTCACCAGCGCGAGCAGGTCGCCCGACTCGTAGAAGCCGAGAGCCTCGGACGGGTTGTTCACGGAGCTGTCGATCTGCTGACCGGCCAGGTCCTTCGCCACGGCGCCGCCACCCTTGTACGGGATGTACTTGATGTTGAGGCCGTAGTTGTTGTTCAGGAAGTCGGTGACGATGTTGTCTTCCGAGTTCTTGCCGGTGCCGCCCATGACCCAGCCATCGCCGCGCTCGGAAGCGACCGCGATGAACTCGTCAAAGGTGGTCACACCCTCGTCCTTGTGGACCCAGAGGATGAACGTGTCCTCCGCCATCCGAGCGATGGGGGCGAAGTTCATGATGTCGATGCCGAGGCCAGGCTGGCGCAGCGGCGTGGTGAAGAACGAGTTCAGCGTCACCATGATCGTGTGATCCGGGTCGCGCGCCGTGTTGAGGTAGACCAGCGCCTCAGCGCCCGAGCCGCCCGACTTGTTCTGCGGGACAAGCGGCTTGGAGGCGAGGTTCTGCTCCTCGACGATCGACTGCATCAGACGCGCCATCTTGTCGGCGCCCCCACCCTTACCAGCCATGATCACGAACTCGATCGGCTTCTTCGGCTCCCAAGCGGCCTGCGCAGGCGCGGCGAGGAAACCCAGTCCGATAGCGGCTGCGGCGCCAAACGCCGCAAGTCGACGGTTCAAGGTCATTGGATACTCCCGTTTCTCATATCCCCCTGTCGGGGACTAGTCTTGCTTCTCTCACGGTGCACGTACTGCAACTGTGAATTGTGGCACACATGCCCAAATTGGATGGTATGCCAGCGGCTAGACATTTCAATGCTACGCGGGCACTTGAACTGAAAGAATCTAACGCGTCAGTGCAACATCATGACTGGTATCTGCGTTCGGTCTACAATCGTCTGCGTTGCACCACCAAAAATTGTCTCATGCTCATGGCTATGTCCATAGGCTCCCGTCAGAAGCATGCCGGCGCCTGCCGCAACCGCGCCGTCGAGGATCGCCCGCCCCGGATTATCGCCCGCGGCGATGCGCGTGTGACCCGCTTCGACACCATGCGCCGTGAGGTAACGGATCAGGGCTGCGCCATCGACGGGTGATCCCTCCTCCCCGCCATCCAGCACCGTCACCCGCTCGGCCATGCGCAGCACAGGCTGCGCGAGGGCCACGGCGCGCGTCGCCTCCAGCGCGCCGTTCCAGGCGATGGCGATGTGCCCCGAAAAATCGCCCACCGGCGCCTCGGGCGGGCACAGGAGGACAGGGCGGGCGGTTTGGAAGAGGGCGGCGCGAAGCGAGTTCACGCCAAGGTTTCGGTCCCGGTCCGGCTTCGCGACAGCGATGATATCCGCGAGTCGGCCGTGGCTGCGGATCACGTCGGCCATCTTGCCCTCCGCGGTCTGCCAGGAACCGGTGGTCGCCCCGCCTGCGCGCGCCGCGTCCGGCGCGATCCGCTCAACGTCATGCTGTGCGAAGAGGCCGGTGATCTCCCGCTCCAGCGCCGCCCCCTCCTCGTCCGACAGCTGAGCGGCGGATTGGCGGATCTGCTCACGCATCGAGCGGGGCAGGTTGACGCCGATGGGCATGAAGTCCACCGGCCGCGCCTGGCAGTGCAGCAAGTCGATATGCGCGGCGAAGCGGCGGGCAAGCACGACCGCATGGGCCAGAACGCCCGGCCCCTTACCGTCGCCCCGTACCGGCACCAGAATTTTCGCGATGGTCATGTCGTCATCCTCCCCAGAGGCTTCAGGCGGGCCTCTCCGGGCCGCTTTCTGTATCGCCACCCCTTATGAGGCCGTGCGGGGGCGGGGATGGTCAAGCACCCGGGCGGAGGCCGCCCGGGGCTGTGGCTCGCTGTGCGGGCTTAGAAAAGGCCCTGCACGTCGCCGCTCTCGTCGAGCATGATGGTCTCGGCGGCGGGGATCTTGGGCAGGCCCGGCATGGTCATGATCTCCCCGCAGATGGCGACGATGAAGCCGGCACCTGCGGAAAGGCGAACCTCTCGGACCGGGATGTCGAAGCCCGTGGGCGCACCGCGGCGGCCGCCATCGGTGGTGAAGGAGTACTGGGTCTTGGCCATGCAGACGGGGAAGTGGCCGTAGCCGGCATCCTCCCAGGCCTTGAGCTGGTCCTTCACCTTGGCATCGGCGATCACGCTGTCTGCGCGGTAGATCTCCTTCGCCACCGTCTCGATCTTCTCGAAGAGCCCCATCTCGGCGGAGTAGAGCGGCTTGTAGGCCGCCGTGCCGCCCTCGATGAGCTCGACGACCTTCTCGGCGGTTTCCTTGATACCCGCGCCGCCATGGGCCCAGTGCTTGTTGAGGACCGCCTCGACACCCTTCTCGGCGCAGTAGGCCTTGATGGCCTCCACCTCGGCATCCGTGTCGGTGACGAAGTGGTTGATGCCGACGACGATGGGCACACCGAACTTCTGCATGTTCTCGATATGCCGGCCGAGATTGGCGCAGCCGGCCTTCACCGCGTCGACGTTCTCGGCCCCGAGATCGGCCTTGGCGACACCGCCGTTCATCTTCATCGCGCGCACGGTGGCGACGATGACGGCCGCCTTCGGAGAAAGACCGGCCATGCGGCACTTGATGTCGTAGAACTTCTCGGCGCCGAGATCAGCGCCGAAGCCCGCCTCGGTCACCACATAGTCCGCCAGCTTCAGCGCGGTCTTGGTGGCGATCACCGAGTTGCAGCCATGGGCGATGTTGGCGAAGGGGCCGCCATGGACGAAGGCCGGGTTGTTCTCGAGCGTCTGCACGAGGTTCGGCTGCATCGCGTCCTTCAGCAGCACCGTCATCGCACCGTCGGCCTTGATGTCGCGGCAGTAGACCGGCGAACGGTCGCGGCGATAGGCGACGACGATGCGGCCGAGGCGCTCCTGCAGGTCCGCCAGGCTGTCGGCCAGGCAGAGGCATGCCATGACCTCCGAGGCCACGGTAATGTCGAAACCCGTCTCGCGCGGGAAGCCGTTGGCAACGCCGCCCAGGGAGGCGGCGATGGTGCGCAACGCCCGGTCGTTCATGTCGAGCACCCGGCGCCAGGCGACGCGGCGCACATCGATCTCGAGGCTGTTCCCCCAGTAGATGTGGTTGTCGATCATCGCCGAGAGGAGATTGTGGGCCGAGGTGATGGCGTGAAAGTCCCCGGTGAAGTGGAGGTTCATTTCCTCCATCGGCACCACCTGGGCGTAACCGCCGCCGGCCGCCCCGCCCTTCATCCCGAAATTCGGGCCGAGCGACGCCTCGCGGATGCAGATGCAGGCGTTCTTGCCGATATGGTTCAGACCGTCGCCAAGGCCCACGGTGGTGGTGGTCTTACCCTCGCCCGCAGGCGTGGGATTGATGGCCGTGACGAGGATCAGGTTGCCGTCCGGCCGATCCTTCAGGCTGTCGATGAACTCCGCCGACACCTTTGCCTTGTCGTGGCCGTAGGGCAGCAGGTGCTCGGACGGAATACCGAGCTTGGCGCCGATCTCCTGGATCGGTTTCTTGTTCGCTTTGCGCGCGATCTCGATGTCGGACATAGCCGAGTTTCTCCCAGATTTCGCATCGTTGTGCGGCGGTTTTTGTGATCAGGCGCCGAGTTTGGCGCCCGTAGAGAGGCTGGCGGAGGCGGCCCATTCAGCTGCCGGCACCTTGCCGCCGCCGCTGGGTCTCACGCGCTTTACAAGGATGCCGCCCTCGCCCGCTTGCACCAAAACGCCGTCGTCGGACACGGAGACGACGCTACCGGGCTCTCCGCCCTCGGCAGGTGCGGGCCGGCAGTCGTAGATCTGGATTTCGGTCTCGCCGAGCATGGTCCAGGCGCCGGGCTGCGGGTTGCAGCCGCGGATGAGGTTGTAGACATCCGCCGCGGGCTTGGCCCAGTCGATGCCCGCATCCTTCTTGCGGCACCAGCTCTCGTAGGTTGCCTTGCTGTCGTCCTGCGCGGTGCGGGGCGGGTTGCCGTTGCGGATGAGGTCGATAGCCTCGAGCGTGGTCTCGACGCCGAGGGGGAAGATCTTCTTGAAGTAGACGTCGCCCAGCGTGTCGTCCGGCCCGATCTCGACCTCGCGCTGCAGCAGGATGTCACCCTCGTCCAGCCCGTCATCCGGGAAGAACCAGCTTAGGCCGCTCTTCGTGGAGCCCCAGATGATCGGCCAGTTGATGGAGGAAGGGCCACGGTGGAGCGGCAGCAGCGAGGGGTGGAAGCAGATCGAGCCGTGGGCCGGGATGTTCCGTGCCTGCTCGGGCACGAAGATGATCATGTAGGCCATGACCATGAGATCCGCCTTCAGGCCGCGCATCTCCTCGAGCACCGCCTCGTCCTTGTAGTTGGGCGGCTGGAAGAGCGGCAGGCCGTGCTCCAGCGCTGCCTCCTTCAGCGGATCGACGGGGCGGCCTTCCTTGTCCGGCGCCGTGTAAACGCCGACCACTTCGTCCTTCCCCGCCTCCAAGATCTTCTCGAGCGCGGCTTTGCCGAAGGCCTGCTGGCCATTCACGATCAGTCTCATCTATCCCTCCCGTTTTTGTTCGTTGTCGTTCTTTCAGGACGCCATGCCCGCGAGGGGGCTGTCCGGTTCCGTGCAGAGGCGGGTGTCGGATGACCAGAACCCGCCCTTCGCGTCACACTCCAGCACTGCCTGCTCTGGCCTGATGCCGGGCACATAGAGAAGGGCCAAAACGACCAAACCCATGACGCCAATGATCGTCGCCATCACCCAGCCGATATCCGGATCTTCCTGCATCGTCGCTCCCCCTAGCCAGAACCCATCCGGCTCAGAAACCGATCTGCATGAGGGCGATACCGGCGCCCGCCGTGGCGAGGCAGGCGCGCGCGGAGGTGCGCGCATCCGCGAAGAGAAGCCTGGGCTGGCGCGGATGGAAGAACCCGAGCCAGAGGATGAGGCTCGCGCAGGCCATGTAGAAGGCGACGATGATGAGAACGGCGGACATTAATGCACTCCTTCGCGGGGCCCATGATCCCTCAGTGCAGGGGAACGGCGTAGAATGTGAGCGCCAGATCGCGGAAAGCGAGGGCGCCCGGCAGGATCAGTCTCGGGTGACGGCCCGCTGCGACATGGTCTTCACCTCGCCGTCATAGAGCCCTCGGCAGAGCTTCGCGTGATAGTCCCAGACATCCCCGTTCCTGCGGCACCATTCGTATTCGAGGCGCTTCGCAACACTGGCCTTCTGTGCGGCACGGAAGCCCGGCAGTTCGAGAACCCATACGATGAGCGCCGATACCGCCGCGA
>JBCBEP010000177.1:0-5687 GCA_038528605.1 Pseudomonadota bacterium | reverse complement strand
CCTCGTCCGTGGACAGGAGCGACAACCGCTCCTCCGGCGTCGGCACCGCCTCCGCAGCCTTCGCCCGCTTTTCCGCCGCCTCGCGGACAGCGCGGTCGAGGTCGATCTGCTTGCAGAGGCCCAGCGCCACCGGGTCCACCGGCTGGAGGTTGCTGTAGTTCCAGTGGCTCTTGTCGCGAATGGTCTGGATCGTGGGCTTCGTCGTGCCGATCAGCTTCGAGATCTGGCGGTCCTCAAGCTCCGGATGATAGCGCACGAGCCAGGCGATGGCCGCCGGGCGGTCCTGCCGCTTCGAGACCGGCGTGTAGCGCGGCGCCTTCTTTTTCGGCTCCGGCGCAAGGCTGCGCTTCAGGAGCTTGAGGCGCGCAATCGGGTCGCCCTCGCAGCGCTTGATCTCGTCGGCGGTCAGCTGGTTCCCGGCCACGGGGTCCATCCCCTTGATGCCGATCGCCACCTCGCCATCGGCGATGCCCGAGACCTCGAGTTCATGCATGCCGCAGAAATCGGCGATCTGGCGGAAGGTGAGCGTCGTGTTGTCGACGAGCCAGACGGCCGTCGCCTTCGGCATGAGCGGCAGATCGTCGGACATGGGCGGCGTTCTCCTTTATTCCTTCTCTCGACCCGCATAGCCTTTCGCGCACGCCCCGCGCCGTGTGTCCGGCGGCGGGGTCCCTGGCAGCGCGCTGGCGATGTCGGGGGTTGGCGGACATATAACGATCCGGAGACGGAATGAAAGCGGTTATTCTTCTGCTCCTTACCGCCGTGTTCTCAGCAGCGGCCGCCACCGGGCGGGCGGACGAGGCGCCGGGCCGGTTCGACTACTACGTCATGGCACTCTCCTGGCAGCCGAGCTGGTGTGCCTCGGAAGGGGACGAGAGGGGCGCGCGGACCTGCCGCTCCGGCACCGGCACGGGCTTCATTCTGCACGGGCTCTGGCCGCAGCGGATCAATGGCTGGCCCGAATACTGCCGGGCGGCGGGGCGCGACGCCACGCGGGCCGAAACGACGGCGATGGCCGATGTCATGGGCAGCGGCGGGCTCGCCTGGCACCAGTGGAAGAAGCACGGGCGCTGCTCCGGCCTCTCGCCGCAGGCCTATTTCGACCGGGCGCGCACGGCTTTCGAGAAAGTGACGCGGCCATCGCTCCTCCGCGAGATCGGCCGGCCCGTGCGGATCGATGCGAGCGTGGTGGAGGCCGCTTTCCTCGATGTGAACCCGGCCCTCACGCCGGCTTCCACCGTGGTCACGTGTCGGGGTCGCTACATCCAGGAGGTGCGCATCTGCCTCACACGGGAGCATCTGATGCCGCGGCCCTGCACCGGCTCCGTCGCGCGCGCCTGCACCAAGCCCGCAACCCTGCCGCCGCCGCGCTAGGGCGCTAGACCTTCGCTGCGTGTCGTTCCAGCGCCTGGGTGAAGACGGCCGGGTCCACATTCCCGCCGGAGGCCGTGCAGATCACCGCGTCTCCCTCGATCTCGTCACCATGGGAAAGGATGGCGGCAAGTGCTGCGGCCCCTCCCGGCTCCAGCACCACCTTGAGGCGCAGAAAGGCGGCGGCCATGGCATGCATCGCCTCGTCGTCGGTGATCACGATGCCGGGCCCGCTGAGGCGGGAGAAGATGGGCCAGGTGATCTTGCCCGGCGCAGGGGTCAGAATCGCGTCGCAGATCGAGCGCTCGTTCGGGCGGCAGGGCTGCGGGCCGCCGGAGACGAGGGACTTCGCCCAGTCGTCGTACCCTGAGGGCTCCGCGGGGCGCGGGCGCAGCCCCGGCGCATCGGCTTCGAGGGCGATGGCGATACCCGCTGCAAGACCGCCGCCGCCGGTGCAGATCACGCAGTCCGCCTCCGTCACGCCCGCCGCCGCGGCCTGCGCCGCGATCTCGAGGCCGCAGGTGCCCTGCCCGGCGATGACCATCGGCTCGTCGAAGGGCCGCACGAGCGTAAGCCCGCGCTCCGCTGCGATGGCCTCACCCGCAGCTTCCCGGCTTTCGCCGCCCTGCCGGTCGTACAGGACCACCTCCGCGCCATGCGCCCTGGTGTTCGCGATCTTGAGCGCCGGCGCATCGGCCGGCATGACGATGACGGCGGGGATCCCCATCAGCTCCGCCGCATGCGCGACGCCCTGCGCATGATTTCCCGAGGAGTAGCCGATGACGCCGCGGGCGCGGACATCCTCCGGCAGGGCGGTGAGCGCCGACCATGCGCCGCGAAACTTGAAGCTGCCCGTGAGCTGCAGGCACTCCGCCTTCACGAGCACCCGGCGCCCAGCGAGGCGGTTCAGATGAGGGCTCTCGAGCAGCGGCGTGGTGCGGGCCACCCCATCGAGCCGGTCCGCTGCCGCCCTGATATCCTCGATCCCGACGGGATCGTCCTGCGCATCCAGCATCCTGTCCTCCCTGGCAGCCGGCGCGGGGAGCCTAGCCGTCGCATCGCCCGCGCCCAATGGCCGCTAGCCGCAACTTTCGAGAAACCGGTCGATCAGGGCTACCGCTTCGGGCTCCGTCAGCAAAGGCACGTGGCCGCGATTGGACAGCGTCACATGAAGCATGTCGGGCCGGCGGCGCGCCATCTCCTCCAACGTCTCCGCAGAGAGGATGTCGGAATGCGCCCCGCGGATGCAAGCAAGCGGCAGGCCGTCGAACTTCTCGAAGAACGGCCAGAGATCGGGCTGGGGGGCAGAGAACGCGGCGCGCACGGGCTCGGCCAGCGCCGGGTCGTAGGAAAGATGCGGCGCGCAGTTCTCGTCGAAATGAAAGAGGTTGCCGGCGAGGGTATACCAGTCCGCCTCCTCGAAGTCCGGGTAGTGCCGCGCCATGGCCTTCGCCAGCGCCGCGGCTGCGCCGGTCCGGTCTGTGGCCATGGGCGCGCGGCCGATATAGCCCATGATGCTCTCGAGCCCTTCGCGCTCGATCACCGGGCCGATATCGTTGAGGAGCACGCCTGCGAGCCGGTCCTTGGCCGCGGCTGCAATGCCCATCGCCTGCAAGCCGCCGCGCGAGGTGCCGATCACCACGGCCCGGTCGACGCCGAGATGGTCGAGTAGGGCGATGGCATCACCGGTCTCCACCGGCAGGATGTACTCCGCCATCGGGTCCTCGGCGCGGGCGCTGCGCCCCCGCCCCCGCGCATCGAGGCAGATCACCCGGCGGGCGGGCGCGAGATGCGCCACAAGGCCGGCGAAATCCCGCGCGTCGCGGGTCAATCCGGCGAGGCAGAGGACCGGCGGGGACGAGAGATCGCGGGGGCCGTGGTCGTCGTAGACGAGGGCGCGCCCGTCCGGCGCAAGGAAATCGGCCATGGCTCAGAGGCTCTCGATAACGCGGGGGAGACCCACCAGCGTGTCGGCCACGAAGTTCGGGCGCACGGGCAACCGGTCCACCGGTTCCTGGCGGCGGTTCACCCACAATGTCCGGAAGCCGTAGGCCGCAGCACAGCAGGCGTCCCACCCGTTCGACGACACAAAGAGAACCTCCTGCCGCGGGCATCCGAAGGTCTTCTCCACCAGATCATAGACACGGGCATGGGGCTTGAAGACGCCGACCTGCTCGGCCGAGAGCACCGCGTCGAAGAGCCCGCCGAGCCTGGCGCTCGTCACGGCCGCTTCCAGCATCTCCGGCTCGCCGTTCGAGAGGATGGCGAGCGTCTGCTCCATACCCTTAAGGGCCGTCAGGGTCCGCTGGACCTCTTCGAAAGGCGCCAGCTCCCAGTAGAGCGCGAGGAGCCGGTCGCGCAGGCCCTCGACTGCCGTGAGTTCATAGTATTCGAGCGTCCAGTCCAGCGCCTGTTTCGTGACGGTCCAGAAATCCGTGTGGCAGCCGGAGGTTGCGCGCAGCCAGGTATAGGCGAGCTGCTTGTCGCGCCACGTCTCGGCCACGGGCTGCCAGCTGTCCTTGATCACCTCGAACGCCTCTTCGGCGGCGGCATCGCGCGCGGCCGCCCCCACATCGAAGAGCGTGCCATACGCATCGAAGACGCAATGGGTGATTGCGGCCATCGGCGTCGTCCTCCCTTTTCTCTCGTTGCGCGGAGCTTGGCCCGGGCGCGCGACGCAGAAAACCCCCTAGTCGCGCAGCACCTCACCCGAGCGGGAACGGAGCGCTGCACGAAGGGCGACTGCCCGGCGCAGCGCCGTGGCGGCGGTGCCGAGGGCGACGACCGAGAGCGCGAGGACCAGCGCGAGCTCGGCGCCGTCGACATGCGCGATCATGAGCATGGCGGCGATCACGGCCCCTGCAGCGATACCGGCCATGCGCTGGGGTTTGGCGAACGGCCCGCGGAAGTCGGCCGGCAGGCCCTGGGCGGCGCCGGCCTCGCGCAGATAGGCGGTGAGGATCGCCATGGAAGCCGCTGCCCAGCCCAGCGCCGCGAGCCCCACGCCGAGGCCGGCACCGACGAGGATGGCCGTGTCCGAAAGACGGTCGGGCACCTCGTTCCAGAAGGCCCCATCCGCCTCGCCCCACCCGCCTTCGACCGCCACGAGACCGTCGAGAAGGTTGGCGAGCAGGCGCAGGCCGATCAGCAGCGCGCCTAACAGCAGGAGCGGCGCATCGGTCCACACGCCGCCCGCCCAAAGACTGGCGCCCGCGAGAATGCCCGCCGCAAGGCCCGCCTGGCTGATACGGTTCGGCCGGACCCCCGCCGCCGCGAGCCGCGCGGCGAGACGGCGGATCGCCGCGCCCTCCCGCGCCTTCTGGGGCCTGCGCTGAGGCGCCGGTGGAGGCGTGTCGCTCACGCCGACCGCCCCAATGAGCACTGGGCAGAGCCGTGGAGCGCGGCGCAGCCCTTCACGGCGCGATCGAGCACGCTGATAGGGGGCCAAAAGCGGGTCATGTGACCGAGTACCAGTAACGGGTGAGGTGGAAGAAGATCGGCGCCGAGAAGATCACGCTGTCCAACCGGTCGAGAAAGCCACCATGGCCCGGGATGAGGTGCCCCCAGTCCTTCACGCCCCGGTCGCGCTTGATGGCGGACATCACGAGCCCGCCGAGCAGCCCCATCACCGAGATCACGAAGGCCATGAGGCCGGCGGCGACCGGCGTGAAGGGCGTGATCCAGAACAGCGCCGCGCCGGCCAGCGTGGCCGTGGCCACGCCGCCGATCGCCCCCTCGACGGTTTTGGAGGGAGAGAGCGCTGGCGCCAGCTGCCGCCGGCCCGCGAGCTTGCCCCACACGTACTGCATGACGTCGGAGAGCTGCACCACGCCGACAAGGAAGGCGATCAGCAACACCTCTGCGCCGGCATAGCCCGGGATCTGCAAGTAGAGCAGCGCGGGCACGTGGCTGATGCAGAAGACCGCGATCATCACCGCCCACTGCATCTCCGCGATCCGGGCGAGATAGCGCCGGCTGTCCCCCCGCATCATCGCGAGAATGGGCAGGATAAGAAAGCCGTAGACCGGGATGAAGATCGCGTAGAACGCGTACCAGTCGGTCCACACGAGCCAGTACTGGAACGGCAGGATCAGAAAAAAGGTGGCCACCAGCGCCGGATGGTCTGCGCGCCGGGTGCGCGTCAGCGTCAGAAACTCCCGCAGGGCGGCGAAGGAGCAGAGCGCGAAGAGGATCACGACACCGTCCCGCCCCGCCAGGAAAGCGAGGCCCATGATGGCGATCATCGCCCACCAGGCCGCGATGCGGGCGTTGAGGTTGGCGACCGTCGGGTTGTCGGCCCCGAAACGCGCGCGCAG
>JBCBEP010000176.1:0-5739 GCA_038528605.1 Pseudomonadota bacterium | reverse complement strand
GGGGCAACCTCAAGGCTTATATCGCCGGCGGCTCCTCGGTGCCCTGTCTGCCCGCCAGCACGGCAGATGACTGCATCATGGATTTCGATTGGCTGCGGGAGAACAAGTCCGGCCTCGGCACGGCGGCGGTGATGGTCATGGATCAGTCGACCGACATCGTGAAGGCGATCTGGCGGCTCTCGAAATTCTACAAGCATGAGAGCTGCGGGCAGTGCACGCCCTGCCGCGAGGGCACGGGCTGGATGATGCGCGTGATGGAGCGGCTGGTGAAGGGGGAGGCGGAGATCGAGGAGATCGACGTGCTGCTCGACGTCACCACGCGCGTTGAGGGCCATACGATCTGCGCGCTCGGCGATGCGGCGGCCTGGCCGATCCAGGGCCTCATCCGGCATTTCCGCGAGGAGATCGAGGACCGGATCAAGGCCGCGAAAACCGGCCGGACCGGCGCGATGGCAGCGGAGTAATCCACGTGCGTTTCGTCCCCGCCTTGCTGCTTCTGGGCCTGCTTGCCGCCTGCGGTCGCGGGGATGGGGCGGTTGAGAACGCCCCGCCGCCGGCGCCGAAGCCGGAGGCGGTGGAGCACCCGAACGCGCGGTTCCTCGTTGACTATGGCGGGAACTATTACCGGGTGGATGTGCGCTACGTGACGCTCATCGACGAGTCGGTGATCGCCGTGCGCAAGGGACCCGGAAAGGCGGTGGAGGAGGACTGGACGCGGGTAAGCCTGCCCGCCAACCCGGGCTTCAAGGAGACCACCAACTTCGCGGACGATACCTACGAGACCTATGTGATCGAGATGGCCAAGGCGGTGCAAGCCGTGGGCGGGATCTGCCAGGAAGGGCAGGACGTGCTGATGGCCACCAACCGCGAGGGCGATGTGCGCACGACCTACCGGCGCAACCGCCAGGTCTGGGTGGTGTTCGCCCTGTGCCCGGAACAGGTGAGCGGATGAGCGCGCCTGCGCATATCGCGTCGTTCAACATCGGCTGGCTCCGTTACGGCTGGGAAGATGAGCGCACGGCGCCGTTCTCCGACGCGCTGGGGGCCGTCTACGCAGTGGCGGAGAAGTCTGCCGGCTATGTGTGGCACCTGGCCGACGATGAGATGGAGGCCTGGCAGAAGGCGCGCTTTCCGGGCGATGCCCGCGTGGCCTCAGCGCTCTCGGTCTGGGAGGCGCCGGAGGCCCTGGCGACGTTCGCGTTCAGAGGGGCGCATGGCGGCTTTTACCGGCGGCGGGGCGAGTGGTTCGAAGCGCCCAAGGGCCCCGCTCATGTGCTCTGGCCGCTGGAGGTTGGAATGCGTCCGACCCCGGATGATGGCTTGGCCCGCCTGAAGCGCCTCGAGGCGGTGGGGCCGGGACCGGAGGCCTATAGCTGGCCGAGCGTTCCAGGTGCCGAGGTCTGTGCCCATGGCTGAGACAATGCATCTGGCTGAGCTCAATATCGGGCGCCTGCTGGCCCCGGTGGGAGACCCGAAGGTGGCGCCCTTCATCTACGCGATCGACCGGGTGAACGGGCTCGGCAAGCGGATGCCTGGGTTCGTGTGGATGATGGAGGGCTCGGGCGAGCCGGGAGCCGCCGGCGGGCCGGGCAACACGGATGTCGCCCTCGGAGGCGACCCGCAGTTCATCTCGAACCTGTCGGTTTGGGAGGACGCGCCGAGCCTCGAGGCCTTTGTCTGGAAGACCGTGCACAAGCAGTTCTACGACCGCCGCCACGAGTGGTTCGAGGTCTTCGAGGCGCTCCACTTCGTGATGTGGTGGGTACCGGCGGGCCACCGTCCGAGCCTCGAAGAAGGGCTCGAACGGCTTGAGCTTCTGCGCAGCAAAGGGCCCTCCCCCGACGCTTTCGGCTGGGAGAGCCTGGGTGACGCTGTGATGTGGAAAGAGATGCGCTGCGGCGCGACCATGGAGGCGTGAGATGAGCGAACTTCGGACGATCATCATCGACGGGCGGGAGATTGAGGTCGACCCTCGGCTGACGCTGATCCAGGCTTGCGAGGAGGCGGGGATCGAGATCCCGCGCTTCTGCTACCATGAGCGGCTCTCGATCGCGGGGAACTGCCGGATGTGCCTGGTGGAGGTGGTCGGCGGGCCGCCGAAGCCTGCCGCGTCCTGCGCTATGCAGGTGAAGGACATGCGCCCCGGCCGGAACGGGGAGCCGCCGGAGATCAAGACCAACTCGCCCATGGTGAAGAAGGCGCGGGAAGGGGTGATGGAGTTCCTCCTGATCAACCACCCGCTCGACTGCCCGATCTGCGACCAGGGGGGCGAGTGCGACCTGCAGGACCAGGCCATGGCCTATGGCGTGGATTTCAGCCGGTTCCGCGAGCCGAAGCGGGCGGTGACGGATCCGCCGCTCGGCCCGTTGGTCGAGACGCATATGACGCGCTGCATCTCCTGCACCCGCTGCGTGCGGTTCATGACCGAGGTGGCCGGCGTCCCTGAGATGGGGCAGACGGGGCGTGGCGAGGACAGCGAGATCATCTCCTACGAGGCGGCCATCGCCGGCGTGGCGGGGGACGATACGGGCGCGCATTCGGACCCGACGGATGTGGTGATCGAGACAATCCGAGCCGGGCTTTCGAGCGAGATGCAGGGCAATATTGTCGATCTATGCCCGGTGGGTGCGCTGACATCGAAGCCCTATGCCTTCACGGCGCGGCCGTGGGAGCTGCGCAAGACGCAGAGCATCGACGTGATGGATGCGCTCGGCTCGAACATCCGGGTCGATGTGAAGGGGCGTGAGGTGATGCGCATCCTGCCGCGGAACCATGACGGGGTGAACGAGGAATGGCTGGCCGACCGGTCCCGCTACGTGTGGGACGGGCTGCGCCGGCAGCGGCTGGACAAGCCCTATGTGCGCAAGGACGGCAAGCTGAAGGCGGCGAGCTGGGACGAGGCTTTCGCGGCCATCGCCGAGGCATTCGCCATCGACGGCAAGAAGGCGGCGGTTGCGGGCGATCTCGCGCCGGTCGAGCCCGTCTGGGCGCTGAAGCAGCTGATGGATGCTGTGGGTGGCAGCTACGACTGCCGTCAGGACGGGGCGAAGCTGCCGATCGGCAATCGCTCGGGTTATGTGGGCAACGCGACGATCGAGGATATCGACGAGGCGGGCGCGATCCTGCTGGTCGGCACCAACCCGCGCGTCGAGGCGCCGGTGCTGAATGCCCGGATCCGCAAGGCCTGGATGAACGGGGCCGAGGTGGCGAGCATCGCGCCGGAGGCGGACCTCACCTTCCCGATCTGCCCGATGGGCGACAGCCCGCAATCGCTGCTGGGCGAGGGGCTGGAGGGGTTGAATGGCGTGATGTCCAGCCTGCCGAACCCGCTCGTTATCCTCGGCCAGGCGGCGCTGGCGCGGGAGGATGGCGAGGCGGTGCTGGGCGCGGTGATGGGCCTCTGCTCGGCCGTTGGCGCGAAGCTGCTGGTGCTGCATCAGGCGGCGGGCCGTGTGGGCGCGATGGATGTGGACTTCGCCACGGGCGGCGGGGTGAAGGCGGCGCTGAAGGATGCGGCCTTCGTCTACAACCTCGGCGCGGACGAGGTGGAGATGCCTGAGGGGGCCTTCGTCGTCTACCAGGGCAGCCATGGGGACCGGGGCGCGCACCGGGCGGATGTAATCCTGCCGGGAGCGGCCTACACCGAGCAGCCGGGGATCTTCGTGAACACCGAGGGCCGGGTGCAGATGGCGGCGCGTGCAGCCTTCCCGCCGGGCGAGGCGCGGGAGGACTGGGCCATTCTGCGCGCGCTTTCGGCCCGGGTGGGGCAGACGCTGCCCTTCGACACGCTGGAGGCACTGCGCCGCCAGCTTTTTGAGGCACATCCACACCTCGCGAAGCTCGACAGGATCGCCGAGGCGGAATGGCAGCCGGTGGCCGCAGCGGGCAGCCTGTCGGACGCGCCCTTTGCGCCGCCGACGGAGCATTTCCTCGTGAACCCCGTGGCGCGGGCGAGCGCGGTGCTGGCCGAGTGCTCGAAGCTCGCTGCCGAGCGTGACGAGCGCCCGCTTGCCGCAGAGTGACGGAACCGGTGCGCGTCGCCCCGGCGAGCCTGTTGTCCGTCGGCCAGGTCAGGGCCACGGGCAAAGGGATGGGCAAGGGCAGGGCGCTCCCGCGGCGCCAGCCTCAACGCCAGCCCCGTCCTCGGCTCCGTCCCCTGGGCCGTTGCCGCCAGCCCCGCGCGGACGCATGCCCGACCATGGGGGCGCCTTCGTCTATCGCGTGGCCCTCTATCGCGAGGGTCTTCTATCGTCGCTCCTCCTCGGGGCGGCCAAGGTCAACCCGGAGCGCTTCACGGACTTTCTCAACGACTACGCGGCCAATGGCTGGCGGGTCGTCTCGATGGAGAAGGATGTGCGCCGGATGCTGCTCTTCTTCACCCGCGAGGCTTACGTCATCGTTCTCGAGCGCCCGGCCGGGCGCGGGGGTATGTGACAGCGCCGATAACTTTGCCGCGTCGCAGCGCGAGGCGTTTACCTTCCCCGCCATCTCGTTTAGTCCAAGAAACGAACTGAGACGCGTTTCCATTCCGGCCTCCCTGGCCGGCGCCTGAAGGGGGCACCGATGTTCAGCGACGACTTCCTCACTTTCCTGCTGATCCTGGTGCAGTGCCTCGTGGTGGTCTCGGGCGTTCTCGTGAGCCTCGCCTTCCTGCTCTACATGGATCGCAAGGTTTGGGCCGCGGTGCAGCTGCGGCGGGGGCCGAACGTGGTCGGGCCCTGGGGCCTGCTGCAGAGCTTCGCGGATTTCGGCAAATTCGTGCTGAAGGAGATCATCATCCCCGCGGGTGCGGACAAGACGGTGTTCCTCCTCGCGCCGCTGATCACCTTCGTGCTCGCCGCCATTGCCTGGGTGGTGATCCCGTTTGCCGACGGCTGGGTGATCTCGGACCTGAATGTGGGCGTGCTCTACATCTTCGCGATCTCGTCCCTCGGGGTTTACGGGATCATCATGGGGGGCTGGGCCTCCAACTCGAAGTATCCCTTCCTCGGGAGCCTCCGCTCGGCGGCGCAGATGGTGTCCTACGAGGTCTCGATCGGCCTCATCATCATCGGTGTGCTGATTTCCACGGGCTCGCTGAACCTCTCGGAGATCGTGCGGGCGCAGGACGGGGCCTACGGGTTCCTGAGCTGGTACTGGCTGCCGCATCTGCCGATGGTGGCGCTCTTCTTCATCTCGGCGCTGGCGGAGACGAACCGGCCGCCCTTCGACCTGCCGGAGGCTGAGTCGGAGCTCGTGGCGGGCTATCAGGTGGAGTACTCCTCCACGCCGTACCTGCTGTTCATGATCGGCGAGTACATGAATATCCTGCTGATGTGCGCGCTCATCAGTATCCTGTTCTTCGGCGGCTGGCTCTCGCCCATCCCGTTCCTGCCGGATGGCGCGCTCTGGATGTTCGCCAAGATGGTGTTCTTCTTCTTCCTCTTTGCGATGGTGAAGGCGGTGGTGCCGCGCTACCGCTACGACCAGCTGATGCGCCTCGGCTGGAAGGTCTTCCTTCCGCTTTCCCTCGCCTGGGTGGTGATCGCCGCCATCCTCACCCGCCTCGACGTTGTGGGCTATGCCCGCTTCGCCGAAGCCGCCACCGGAGCCTGAGCTCATGCAGATCAGCCAGATCCCGTTCGACCGTGCGCTGAGGTACTTCCTGCTGGCCGATATGTGGGCGGGCATGAAGATCGGCTTTCGCTACCTGCTGAAGCCGAAGGCGACGCTGAATTACCCGTTCGAGAAGGGGAAGCT
>JBCBEP010000175.1:0-5793 GCA_038528605.1 Pseudomonadota bacterium | reverse complement strand
TCGTGGTGGCGGTGGACCCGCCGGCGACGAGCGGCGCGAAGGCGGATGACTGCGGCATCGTCGTCGCCGGCGTGACGATGGCGGGCCGGCCCTCGGACTGGCGGGCCTATGTGCTGGAGGACGCGACAGTCTCCGGCCAGGGGCCCCATGGCTGGGCGCGGGCCGCGGTGGCGGCGCTCGAGCGCTGGGGGGCCGACCGGCTGGTGGCGGAGGTCAACCAGGGCGGCGAGATGGTGCGCGAGGTTCTGGCGCAGGTGGCGCCCGCGGTGCCGATGCGCGAGGTGCGGGCGACGCGGGGCAAGACGCTCCGCGCCGAGCCGGTTGCCGCGCTCTACGAGCAGGGGCGGGTGCATCATGTGGGCGCCTTCCCGGATCTCGAACGGCAGATGTGCCGCTTCGACGGGACGGGTTCCAAGAGCCCCGACCGGCTCGACGCCCTCGTCTGGGCGATGACGGAGCTGATCGTGGCGCCGCCGCCGGAACGGGCGGCGGCAGCGCCGCGGGTGCGGCAGGTCTAGGCGCCGGCGCCGGACGCATCGGTAGGGTGGGGTTTCACCCCACCGCGATTGGTGGGCGATGCCCACCCGAGGGGCCCTGAGGCCCATGGGAGACAGCGACATGGCTTTGGACTGGTTGCGGGCGGGGCGGCGTGCCCCGGACGAGGTGAAGGCGTCTGCCGTGGGCAAGCTCACGCGCACCGCCGACGGCATGTGGGCCGGCAGCGCGATGGCCTTCCAGGGTCTCGGCCAGGTGGTCTGGTCCCCGCGGGACGGCCAGTCGCTCGCCGAGAACGCCTATGGCGGCAATGTCGTCGCCTTCCGGGCGGTGCGGCTGGTCTCGGAAGCGGCGGGGGCGATCCCGCTCATCTGCTGCGAGGGGGGCGCGCGCCAGGCGAGCCACCCGCTGCTGACGCTGCTGGAGCGGCCGAACCCCGGGCAGGACGGGCGGACGCTGATGGAGGCGCTGGTCGGGCATCTGCTGATCTCGGGCAACGCGTATCTCGAGGGGGTGCCCTCGGCGCTCGGCGAGTTCCCGGTGGAGCTGCACGTGCTGCGGCCCGACCGGATGCATGTGGTGCCCGGGCCCGATGGCTGGCCGGCGGGCTACGACTACCGGGTGAGCGGGCGCAAGCACCGCTTCGACAATACGGGCGACTGGAAGCCCGTGCTGCATGTGCGCGGCTTCCACCCGCTCGACGACCATTACGGGATGAGCCCGCTGGCTGCGGCCTCGGCCAGCGTGGACGTGCACAACGCGGCCTCCCGCTGGGCGAAGGCGCTGCTCGACAATGCGGCGCGGCCTTCGGGCGCGATCGTGTTCGGTGCGAAGGACGGTGCCTCGATGAGCGAGGAGCAGTTCCGGCGGCTGAAGGAGGAGCTCGACAGCAACCATCAGGGTGCGCGCAACGCCGGGCGGCCGATGCTGCTGGAGGGCGGGCTGGACTGGAAGCCCATGAGCCACAGCCCGAAGGACATGGACTTCCTCGAGACCAAGCACGCCGCGGCGCGGGAGATTGCGCTGGCGGTGGGTGTGCCGCCCATGCTGCTGGGCCTGCCGGGCGACAACACCTACTCGAACTACCAGGAAGCGCACCGGGCCTTCTTCCGCCTCACCGTGCTGCCGGTGCTGCGCAAGATCGCGGCGGGAATGGCGGGCTGGCTCTCGATCAACTCGGGGCTCGATATCTCGCTGGAGCCGGATCTCGACCGGGTGCCGGCGCTGGCCGAGGAGCGCGATGCGCTCTGGAAGCGGGTGGGCGAGGCGGACTTCCTGAGTGCTGCCGAGAAGCGGGCGCTGCTGGGCCTCGCCCCGGCCGAGGATGGCGCGGATGGCTGAGGGATCGCCGATCGCGCTCAGCCCCGCCGCGCCCGAGGGGCGGGGGCTGATCCGCGGCTATGCCTCGCGCTTCGGGGAGGCGGACCGCAAGGGCGACATCGTGGAGCGCGGCGCCTTCGCGAAGGGGCTGGCCGAGCTCAAGCGCAGCGGCCGCCGGGTGGCGATGCTGTGGCAGCACGACCAGAAGCGGCCCATCGGCGTCTGGGACATCGTGGCAGAGGACACCATCGGCCTCTGGGTCGAGGGGCGGGTGCTGACGGAGCTTGCGCTTGGCCGCGAGGCGCTCGCGCTGATGCGGGCGGGCGCGCTCGACGGCCTCTCCATCGGCTACCGCGTGCGCCGCGCGAGCCCTGAGCCCCGCACGGGCGGGCGCCGGCTCACCGAAATCGAATTGTGGGAAGTGTCGCTGGTGACGTTTCCGATGCTGCCCACGGCCCGGGCCAGCGTGGCGACGGGGGCCAGGCCCCCGAAAGCCGCCCTGGCCGGGGCGCTGGCCTCGGCGCTTTCGCGTTGAGGCCCCCTGCCGAGCCCCGTCCCGGGGTCTCGATCAACCGCTGAAGACGACAGACATAGGAAGAGCGATGACCGATCATCTCGACGGGATGCCGGAGACCGAGGGCTTTTGCGAGCCCGTGATGCCGGTGGAGACCAAGGCCGAGGCGGCCGCAACCGAGTTCCTCTCGAGCTTCGAGAGCTTCAAGGACGATGTGTCGGAGCGCCTGGGCGCTCTCGACACGCGCATCGGCCAGCTGCAGACGAAGGCCGCCATGCGCCGCCCCGCACTCAGCACCGCAGCCGAGGTGGAGCCGCCGCACCAGAAGGCCTTCGCCGCCTTCCTGCGCCGCGGCGAGGAAGAGGGGCTGCGCGCCCTCGATCTCTCCACCAAGGGCCTCAACACCCAGGTGAACGGCGAGGGCGGCTACCTCGTCGACCCGCGCACCTCGGAAATGGTCTCGAGCGTCCTCCGCGGCAGCGGCTCGCTCCGCGCCATCTCCCGCGTCGTGCAGGTCGAGGCGACGGCTTACGATGTGCTCGTGGACCGTGCCGAGCTCGAGGCCGGCTGGCTCGATGAAGTGACGCCGGCGACCGAGACGACGGGCCCGGTGATCGAGCGCATCTCGATCACGCTGCATGAGCTCTCGGCCAACCCGCGGGCGACGCAGCGTATCCTCGAGGACAGCGCCTTCGATCTGGAAGCGTGGCTTGCGGAGCGCATCGGCGACCGGTTCCGCCGCGCCGAGGCCGCGGCCTTCGTGCTCGGCACCGCCGCGAACCAGCCCAAGGGCTTCCTCACGAAGGACCTGGTGCCGAACGGCTCGGAAGTCTGGGGCGAGCTCGGTTATGTGGTCACCGGCACCTCCGGCGGCTTCGACCTCAACGACCCGGGCGATGCGATCGTCGACCTCGTCTACGCGCTCGGTGCGGAGTACCGCGCCAACGGCACCTTCGTGATGAACTCGAAGACCGCCGGCGAAGTGCGCAAGATGAAGGACAACCAGGGCCGTTTCCTCTGGGTCGAAGGCATCTCCGAGGACAACCCGGCGCGCCTTCTGGGCTATCCGGTGCTGCTGGCCGAGGACATGCCGGATATCGGCCCGAACAGCCCGGCCATGGCCTTCGGCGACTTCTCGCGCGGCTACACGATCGCCGAGCGGCCGGATGTGCGCATCCTGCGCGACCCGTACTCCGCCAAGCCGAACGTGGCCTTCTTCGCCACCAAGCGCGTGGGCGGCGACGTGACCGACTTCTCGGCCATCAAGGTTCTGCGGTTCGGCACCGCCTGAGGCGGGCTGAAACCTTTCCGCGCGGAGTTCGCAAAGAAACTGCGTGGCGTTGTTTGCGTAGCGTTCCGGCCCCGGCGGGTGTCCGCCGGGGCCGCTTTGTTTGCCCCCCGTTTGGGGGCGCGTGGCGGTGGAGAGCGATATGATCCTGAGTGAGAACGGGCCGGGGCAAGCGCCGGTGCCGCCGCTTGATGCGTTCAAGGACCATCTGAGACTGGCGCATGGCTTCGCCGATGACGGCGCGGAGGATGCGCTTCTGGCGGGCTACCTCTCGGCTGCCGTGGCGGTGGTAGAGCGCCGGGTGGCGCGGGCGCTGGTGCGGCGGGGCTTCACGCTCTCGGTGGCGCGGCTGGAGCGCGATGGCTGCCTGGTGCTGCCCATCGGGCCGGTGACGGCGGTGACGAGCGCGAGCCTCGAGGGCGGGGGCGCCCCGGTCAGCCTCGATGTGAGCGGCTGGTCGGTTGAGCCCTGCGGCACGCGCCAGCAGGTGACGGCCAGCGGCGGCGCGCTGCCGGCGATCGCCGCGGGGCGCAGCATGGTGCTGAGCTTCGAGGCGGGGGTGGCGGCGGACTGGGCGGGCGTGCCCGCGGAGCTGGCCCAGGCGGTGATGATGCTGGCCGCCGACTTCCATGCCCGCCGTGGCACGGAGCGGGACAGCGAGGCCGGGCTGCCGCAGGCGGTGATCGCGCTGACGCAGGCCTGGCGGCCGGGGCGGCTCTGATGCGGGCCGTGACACCGAGGCTGACCCGCCGCCTCACGCTCGAGGCGCGGGTGAACACGCCCGATGGCGGCGGGGGGGAGCGGCATGTCTGGGCGCCGCTTGGCACGATCTGGGCCGAGCTTAGGCCGAGCTCGGGCCGCGAGGTTCTGAGCGGGCTCAGGCCCGGGAGCCGCGTGACCCACCGGGTGACGGTGCGCTCCGCCCCCATCGGTTCGCCCAGGCGGCCGGAGGCGGCACAGCGCTTCCGCCTCGGCGCCCGGGTTTTCGACATTCGCGGCGTGGCCGAGGCGGACCCGGCCGATGCCTACCTGACCTGCTTCGTGGAAGAGGGGCCCTACGCATGACGCTCGCACTCGGCTGGCCGCTTCAGGAAGCGGTCTACGCAGCGCTTACCGTCGATCCCGCGGTCCAGGCCCTGGCGCCCGGACGGGTCTACGATGCGGTGCCGCCCGCTTCGGGCGAGGCGGAGGACATTCCCGTCTATGCCGTGATCGGGGATGACACGGTGCAGGAGTGGGGCACGGGCACCGATATGGGCAGCCAGCACCTCTTCGGCATCACGGTTTTCGCCGCTGAGCGCAGCTTCGCCCAGGCCAAGGCGCTGGCGGGGGCAATCGGCGACGTGATGGTGACGGCGCCGCTGCCGCTCAGCCGCGGCCGGGTGGTCTGCGTCAGCTTCTTCTCCGCCCGCACGCGGCGCGAGGAACGGGACCGGCTCCGCCGCATCGACCTGCGCTTCCGGGTGCTGATCGAGGACACGGCCTGAGGGCCATTCAGAATTCCAACACTGAGGAGTTGCCGCCATGGGTGCGCAGAAGGGCAAGGACCTGCTCATCAAGATCGACGAGCAGGGGAACGGGACTTTCGTGACCGTCGCGGGGCTGCGCGCCACGCGGCTGTCGTTCAATGCCGACCAGGTGGATGTGACCACCGCCGAGAGCGCGGGGCAGTGGCGGGAGCTGCTGGCCATGGCCTCGCTGAAGCAATGCGCCGTCTCGGGCTCGGGCATCTTCAAGGATGAAGCCTCGGACGCGGCGATGCGCCAGGTGTTCTGGGACGGCATGACGCCGGTGATCGAGCTGACGATCCCCGATTTCGGGACCGTGACGGGGCCCTTCCAGGTGACGTCGCTCGAATATGCGGGCAGCCATGACGGCGAGGCGACCTTCGAGCTGAGCCTCGCCTCCGCCGGGCAGCTGACCTTCGCGGCCGTCTGATGGTGGCCGTAAACCCGGCGCGCGGCGAGGTCGGGCTGGTGGTCGACGGGGTGCCCCGGCGGCTGCGGCTCACCCTCGGCGCGCTGGCCGCCCTCGAGGCGCGGCTGGAGGCGGGCAGCCTGCTGGCGCTCGCCGAACGCTTCGAGACCGGGGCGGTCAGGGCCGCGGATCTCACGGCGCTGTTGGCCGCAGGCCTGGCCGGGGCGGGCGAGCCGCTGGACGAAGGCGCGCTGGCCGA
>JBCBEP010000174.1:0-5840 GCA_038528605.1 Pseudomonadota bacterium | reverse complement strand
AGCACAGTGTTCACATCGCTGGGGTCACTGGTTCGAGCCCAGTACCGCCCACCATTCCCTCATCAGCTACCGGAATAGCCCTCGTGGGCTGCGCGGCGCCGGCTTAGCGCGTGGGCTGAAGCGGTGGGTCCGGTCAGTTCAGGTCCTTCAGCAGGCGGCCGTACTGCTTCGCCTCCGCGATCACATCGCCGAGGGTGACGAGGGACTTGGCCTCCAGCAGCGGCAGCAGGCGGACCAGAACCTCCGCGGTCACCAGCGCGTCCCCGAGGGCGCTGTGCCGCGCCTCCGGCGGGATCGGCACCTCCAACCGCTCGCAAAGCGCGTCGAGCGAATGCTCCTCCGTGATGCCGAAGGTCATTGCGGAGATGAGGACCGTGTCGAGCACGGGATGGGCCCATTCCACGCCCATCGCCTCCTCGTAGCGGCGGAAGAAGGCGAGATCGAACGGGGCGTTATGCGCCACGAGGACCGAACCGCGCGCGAAGGCGTGGAAGGCGCGCCCGGCGGCGGCGAAATCCGGTGCGCCGGCCACATCGGCGTCGGAGACATGGTGGATTTTCGTTGAGGCCGGCGGGATCGGCCTTCCGGGGTCCACATAGCTGTCGAATACCTCGCCCGGCACGATCCGCCCGTTCAGAACCCGCACCGCGCCGATCTGCACCACGTCGTCCGTGCTGGTCGAGAGACCGGTCGTCTCGGTATCGAAGACCACAAAGCAAAGATCGCGCAGCGCCGTTTCCGTCAGCTCCGCGGCCGGTTCCGTGTTGAGAAGGTCGAAGTCGTAGACCAGCGGACGGGCGCTGACGGGTGACATCGGCGCGCGGTCCACATCGACGACCAGCATGAAGCCGGTCTCGTCCAGCCGTTTCAGCCGCGCGTCGAAGGCGTGCCCGCCCATCGAGGCCCGCAACGCGAAGGATACCTCCGGCTCGGCTTCCGAGAGCTGCGCCCGTGCGGCCGCCAGGCACTCTGCCTCGAAATACTCCGTAAGCGGCGCCTTCAGGCGGGGCGGCGCGATCAGCGACAGGATATCCGCCGCCTGCCCGTCATAAAGCACGATCTCGCCGGCTTCGTTCACCAGCATCGTGGCGACCGGGATCTCGGTCAGCAGCGCCGTCAGCCGCGCTGCTTCGGCCTGCAGCCGGCCCGTCTCGCGCGCGACATGGGCGGCGCTGTCCATCACCCCGGCGCTCAGGGTGGTGGAGACGGCGCTGACGGCCGGGGCAAGGTCCCCCAGATACTTAGCGCCCTCGGTGTCCACGGCCTTCGCCACGTTGGAATGGGCGCAAAGGCGCAGATCCGCCGCCAGCTTGTCGATCGGCCGCGCCACGTTCTCGTCGAACAGCATCCAGACAAGGGCGACGAAGCCGAGATTGAGGAAGGCAAAGATCAGGAAGGCGGTAACGAAGGGGCCGGTCGGCAAGGGCGGCTCCATGCGGGACCAGCCGAAATACATCGCTCCGCCCGCCAGCGCCGCGCCCCCCAGGGCCAGCAGGCCGAAGAACAGGAAGATGCGGAGACGGAGGCTGAGGCGGGCGAGCATGTCAGGTCTCGCAGGCCATCTTCAGAACAGGGTCTTCGGGCGCCATCGCCTCCCATGTCGCATCGATCACGCGGCCCTCCTCATCGAACTCCGCGCCGTCGATGAGGATGGCGGAGCGCCCGGCCGCACAGTCGAACAGCACGGGCGCCGTGTTCACCGGGGACCAGCGGCCGAAGAAATAGAGGCTCACCAGGCGCTGCTCCGGCAGGTTCTCGTTTGTCTGGGCGTTCACCCGGTCAACCGCAACGAAGCGCTTGGTGTAGGGCTGGATCTGTGTCCAGGGCCGCAACCAGCTCCGCTCCTCCACGGTCGTGGCGATCTCCAGCCCCTCGGGAAGCTCGGCCGCGGTGCGCTCGAACCAGGAGTATTCATTGCTGATGGTCATCCCCAGCATGCCGAGCCCCGCGGCCACCGGCGTCACCCATTTCGGCAGGCGGCGCCCGACGAGCGGGTTCACCAGCATGACAACCCCTGCGCAGGCGATGCCGGCAACCACGGTGGCGATGAGTTCGATGAACATGAGAAACTACCCCAGCGCGCCTGTGCCCGACCCGATGGCGGACTGCATCGTTCTCACCACCACGAAGCCATCGCGCAAATGGCTACGCTCGAAGTCGGAGAGGTTCGAGGGGTCGAGATAGTTGTCCGGCGCCTCGCCCGCGTTCACCTGGCGCGCCTGATGCTCGAGGCGCATGGTCGCGATCAGGTCGTAGGCGTCGAGCAGATCGGCGCCCCCCGTCGCGGAAAGCACGCCGCCCTTGCGCGCCGCCTCGATCCGCGCGCGGGTGTTCACCGCCTCCAGCCTGCCACGGAGCGCGTAGAGCCGGCCGAGATCGACGATGGGCACCACCCCGTTATGCTTGAGGTCGATCCGGTTGCGGTGCTCGCCGGAGCGGATGGTCGCCAGCCCGCGGAGAAGGCCGAGCGGCGGGTGGTGCTTCAGCGAGTTCGAGATCATGTGCGCCGTAAAGATCGAGTTCTTCGAGGCTTTCTGCAGCGTCTCCCGCTGCAGGTCCCCGAAGAGCCGCGCGTCCCCACCGATCGGGCGCAGGTCGAACATCACCGAGGCGAGCATCTGCGCCTCAGGGTCCGGCTTCGCGATCCAGCCCTCGAAGTAACTCCGCCAGACATGCAGGGGCTGACACCAGCGCGGGTTCGTCGCCATCATGTCGCCCGGGCAATAGACATAGCCGCAGGTGTTGAGACCGTCGCAGACGATCTTGGCGAGGCTCGCGAAATACGCCATTTGGCCCGCCGTCACCTCGTCCGAGAGCATCAGGCAGTTATCCTGGTCGGAAACGCCGGTCTGTTCCTGCCGGCCCTGCGAGCCGCAGGCCAGCTAAAGATACGGCACCGGTGGCGGGCCAAGCTCGGCCTCCGCGAGCTTCAGCAGCCGCCGTGTCGCCGCATCCGCGATGTCGGAGATCAGGCGCGTGACCACCTCGTGCCGGTTCCCCCCGCCCACAAGCTGCGCCAGGAACTGCGGGATCTCCGCGACACCCCGCGCCATCGTGGCGGCATCGGGCGCCTTCGAGATACGGCCGACGATATCGGCTGAGGTGACCGTTTGCGCGCGGGTGAGATCGGTCTGCGTGACGATGCCGACAAGCCGCCCGTCATCGACGATCGGCACATGCCCGATCCCGCGCTCCACCATCATATGCAGCACATCCGTGCCGAGCGCCGCGGGGCCAAGCGCCATCGGCGCGGCGGTCATGATCGTGGAGACGGGCTCCGACGGGTCCCGGCCCTGCGCGACGACCCGGCCGGTCATGTCCCGCACGGTGACGATGCCCTGGAAGCCCGCCGCATCGGTCACGCAAACCGAGGAGATCTTCGCCTCATGCATGCGCTTCGCCGCCTCGCGGATCGTCGTCTCCGGCGTGCAGTTCACCGGATTGCGCGACATCAGCTTCTCGACCGGCAGCGTGGTCAGGTCCTTCTTGTCCGCCCGCTGCGGTCGGCGCCGGTGGAAGAAGCGGGCCGCGGCCGGGCTCTTGTCCATCAATTCGAAGAACGCATCCGCCGGCAGCTCGATCAGCGTCGCCTCCGCCGTCGCGGTCGCCGAGCGCTGGGCGGTGCCGCCGCGCTGCAGCGCGCGCTCGCCGAAGGAATTGCGGGGGCCGAGGATCGAGAGCTGGACATCGGCCTCGTCCCTGATCTCGATCTCTCCGGCGATGACGACGTAGAGGCTGCTTATCTCGTCCCCCAGCGCGAAAATCCGGTGGCCGGCGGGAACCTCCGCGGTGGTGCAGCGCGCTGAAAGCGCGGCCAGCTCCTCCTCGGGGAGACTGTCATAGGGGTGAACGGAAGCCAGAAACTGCGTCAGCTCGGCCGAGAGTGGCATGTCCCACCACCTTTCGCTCGCTGGTCCGGCACGCGATGGCGGGCTCTGCCGCGCCACCGGGGGAGGGCACCGGCGCCTGAGCGCCGATGCCGGGGTTCTTTAGTGATCGGCCGCCGCAGCCGCCGCGCCACGGGGCACGCGGACACTGGCCACCAGGTCCTTGATCTCCTGCGGCGTCTCCTTGGTCGCACCGGAGACGAAGTAGGCCACCGCGAAGTTCACCGCCGCACCGATCGCGCCGAAGGAGGTGGACTTGACCGGGCCGAGCAGCGGGTCCGCATCCGTGAACATGTTGGTGTCCGGGATGAAGAACCAGCCCTTGTGCAGGAAGATGTAGAGGAGCGTCACCACGAGGCCCGCGAGCATGCCGGCCACCGCCCCGGTGTTGTTGATGCGGGTCGAGAAGATCCCCATCATCAGCGCCGGGAAGATCGAGGCTGCCGCGAGACCGAAGGCCAAGGCCACCGTTTGTGCCGCGAAGCCTGGTGGATTGAGCCCGAGCAAGACGGCGACGACGATCGCCACGGCCATCGATATTCGGGCAGCCATCAGCTCCGATTTCTCCGACATGTTGGGTGTCAGCTGACCCTTCAGAAGGTCGTGAGACACCGCCGAGGAAATCGCCAGCAGAAGCCCCGCCGCTGTCGACAACGCAGCCGCGAGGCCGCCTGCTGCAACGAGGCCGATGACCCATCCAGGCAGGCTCGCAATCTCCGGGTTGGCCAGCACCAGGATGTCGCGGTTGAAGTTGGTCAGCTCATTGCCCTGCCAACCGTTCGCTTCGGCCTTCTCCTGCAACGCCTCGCTCTTGTCGTTGTAGTACTGGATCATGCCGTCGCCGTTCTTGTCCTCCCAGTCGAGGAGGCCGGTCTTCTGCCAGGTGGCCATCCAGGCATATTCCGGGTCGTTCTGGATCTGCTCGACCGACACCGCCGCGCCGTCCGTGCCGTTCGGCCACATCAGCTCGGAGATGTTCAGCCGCGCCATCGCGCCCACGGCGGGGGCCGTGAGGTAGAGGAGGGCGATGAAGACCAGCGTCCAGCCGGCGGACCAGCGGGCGTCCGACACGCGCGGCACCGTGAAGAAGCGCATGATCACGTGGGGCAGGCCCGCGGTGCCGATCATGAGCGACAGGGTGAAGAGCACCATGTTGATCGTGGAGCCATGCGCCGCCGTGTACTCGGCGAAGCCAAGGTCCCGCACGATCTGGTCGAGCTTCGCGAGCAGCGGCTCGCCCGAGGCCGCATGGTCCCCGAAGAGGCCGAGCGCCGGGATCGGGTTCCCGGTGAGCTGCAGCGAGATGAACACCGCCGGGATCGTGTAGGCGGTGATCAGCACGCAGTATTGCGCCACCTGCGTGTAGGTAACGCCCTTCATGCCGCCGAACACGGCATAGGCGAACACCACGCAGGCGCCGATCAGCAGGCCCGTGGTCGCGTCGATCTCGAGGAACCGCCCGAAAGCGATGCCCACGCCCTGCATCTGCCCGATCACATAGGTGATCGACGCGATCAGAAGACAGATCACCGCCACCAGCCGCGCCGTGCCGCTATAGAACCGGTCGCCGATGAACTCCGAGACCGTGAACTTCCCGAACTTCCGCAGGTAAGGCGCCAGAAGCAGGGCAAGCAGCACATAGCCACCCGTCCAGCCCATCAGGAACGACGAGTTGTCGTACCCCGTGAAGGCGATAAGACCGGCCATCGAGATGAAGGACGCCGCGGACATCCAGTCCGCCGCCGTGGCCATGCCGTTCGTAACCGGATGAACGCCCCGGCCAGCCGCGTAGAACTCCGATGTCGAACCCGCGCGCGCCCAGATCGCGATACCGATATAAAGCGCGAAAGACCCGCCAACGAAGAGCAGGTTCAGCGTGAATTGATCCATGATACTACTCCTCGTCTACGCCATGTTCACGGTCGAGCGCGTTCATCCGCCAGGCGTAGAAGA
>JBCBEP010000173.1:0-5853 GCA_038528605.1 Pseudomonadota bacterium | reverse complement strand
GCCTGTAGCTCAATTGGTCAGAGCAGACCGCTCATAACGGTTTGGTTGGGGGTTCGAGTCCCTCCGGGCCTACGCATGCAGAAGGCCGCGCCCCAGCTCCAGACTCAGGCGACGGCAAACTTCTTCACGATCATCTCGATCTGAAGCTCGTTGAAGGGCTTCACGATCCAGCCAGAGGCGCCGGCCTCGCGCCCCTCCTTCATTTTGTCGGGCTGATTCTCCGTAGTCAGCATCACGAGCGGCAGGCCCGCATAGCGCCCGTCCGCCCGCACTTTCCGAATCAGTTCGATGCCGTTCATTCGCGGCATGTTGAGATCGGTGATCACGAGATCGACCTCGTTTGCCGTCAACGTCTCGTAGCCGTCCACGCCATCTTCGGCCTCGAGCACCTCGAAACCGAGCTCTTCGAGCGTTTCCCGCAGCGCCGCGCGGATGCTGCGGCTGTCGTCCACCGTCAAAATCGTCTTCGCCATCGGAGCTCTCGTCAGCCTCATCCCCACCACGGCGGCCTGCCGCGCCCCATGCGGATAATTCAGCAACCCTTTCTTTCTACTGAAGGGGGGGCGGCCGGATGGGCCGTGAGGGATTCGATTTTCAGGAGCGGGGGCAGCGATGACCGAGGCGAAGGGCGCAGTCGCAGGTGAGAACGAGGCGGTTGGCGCGGCAGCGGCAGCGGCGCTGGCGGCCAAGGTCGATGCGATGTTTGCGGGGATGGACGCGCCGGCGAGGGCGCTGCGCCGCGCGGTGGCTGCTCTCGGTGGCGTGGCCGAGACCCTCAAGGAACAGGACGCTGTGGCGGAGGTGACGGAGGCCACCGGTGTTGCCAGCAAGGCCCGCCAGCGTCTGAGCGGCGTGATGCAGATGGCGGATGAGGTGGCGCAGCGTCTCGACCATGTGCGTATCGCCGAGGAGCGGATCGAGGCGTCGGACGCCCCGGTCCGCGGCATTGTGCGCCACGTGCTCGCGCGGCAGCTTCTCGGTGTCTCGGAGGATATTCGGGACCGTCGCGACGAAAACGCGGCGACGCTCGCTGAACTCGATGCGTCGCTGGAACGGATTGCCAGAGCCGCGCCGGATGCTCCGGTTGCGGAGGCGCGCAAGGCGGCACGTGCGATGGAGGAGGCCACGCTGGCCCCGATGGAGGAGGCGGTCGCCGCCCTCCTCGCGGCGGCGGAGGCGGCCGCGCCGCCGCAGCACGAGGCGGATGCTTCCGTGCTGCCGGACTGGCTCGAGCCCCTCTACACCATGCAGGAGGAGCGCCGGCTGCACGACGCCGCCCTCGCGGAGCTTTCCGGGGAAGGACCCCGGAGCGATGTGGATGACACGGAAGGCGCAGCGGAGGGCACGCCGCAGCGGCCCGCGGCGCGGGACATCGCGCTCGCGGCAATCGCCAACCGCCTGCCGAAGACGGAAAGCCCGGCCGGGTTCCGGCTCGCGCTCGGCTCGGTGCTGCTGGGCCTGGTCGGCATCAGCACGCTGATCGCGCTCGCGCGCGGCGGCACGCCCACCTGGCCGGGTCTCGGCATCTTTCTCATCGCCCATGCGCTCGCGACGTTCGGCGCGGCCTCCATGCTCTTCCGCACCGGCAATGAACGGTTGGCGCGGCTGCGGGACGATATGGAGCGGCTGGCATTCCGCGATTCGCTCACCGGGCTGATGAACCGGCGGGGTCTGACCCGCGTGCTTGAAGGCTGGCTTCGGCCGGGGGGCGAGAGTGCCGCGCCTGCGCGGACTGTCGCGGTACTGCATGTCGATCTCGATCACTTCAAGGCGGTGAACGATACACTGGGGCACGATGCGGGTGACCATGTCCTTGCGGTAGCGGCGGAGCGGATGGTGGCCTGCCTCGGAACGCCGCCTGCCGGGCACACGGAGCACGAGGATGCCGCCGTGTGTCGGACCGGGGGCGATGAGTTCTGCGTCGTGCTCGCCGACGATGCGGCCGGCCGGGCGGAAGAGGTCGCCGGGGCGATCGTGACCGAGACGGCAAAGACGATCGATTTCGAGGGCAATGCCTGCCAGATCGGCGCGTCCATCGGCATTGCGTACGGTGGCGGCACCGAGGGCAGCCGGAACGCCGAGCGCCTGTTGGCGGACGCCGATCTTGCCACCTATGTCGCGAAGGAGGAGGGGCGCGGCCGCTTCGCGATCTTCGACCCCGCCCTGCGGGCCGAGCAGGAGGCGGAAGCACAGCTTGCGGGGGCGCTTATCCGCGCGCTTTCGGGCCAGGCCGCGGAGAGCGAGGGGCGGATCGAGATCTGGTTCCAGCCCTGTATCGCCATGCCGGCGGGCGAGGTGGTCGCAGCCGAGGCGCTGGTGCGCTGGCGCCATGCGGAGCTTGGGGACGTGCCGCCGGAACGCCTTCTGGCCGCCGCGGAGCGCAATGGTGTGGGCGAGCGCCTGAGCGCGGAGATTGCCCGGCAGGTGATCGACACCGTCTCCGCCTGGCGCAAGGCGGGGATCACCGTGCCGCTCGTGACCCTCAATCTCGGTGCGATGGAGCTTCGATCCCGCGACCTGCCGAAGCGCCTGGCGGCGAGCATGGCTGCGGCCGGGATCGCGTCCGGGCAGATCGGGGTGGAGGCGGCCGAAGCGTCGGCCACCGGCCGCGGCGCGGTGCTGGCGCAGGAGACGCTGGAGACCCTGAGAGCTGCGGGCGCTCCGGTGATCGTGGACCGTTTCGGGCGCGACGCGGTGGCTCTCAGCACGATATCGGCCATGTCTGCCACGGCTGTGAAGCTGGATCGCGGGCTGGTCGGCCAGCTTGGGGAAGATGCGGAGGGGATCACGCTGCTGAAGGGGCTCGTGACGCTTGCCCGCTCGCTTTCCTTCACGGTGGTTGCCACGGGCGTGGAAACGCGCGCGCAGCTCGATCTCCTCCGGGCGGCAGGCTGTGATGCGCTGCAGGGCTTTGCAGTGGCCCGGCCGGAGCCGTCGGAAAGCTTCGCGGCCTGGCTGAGCTTTGCCGATGTCGTGCCGGCCGAGCGTAGCCCGCTGGCGTTCAAGGCCGATCGTGCGGGCGAAGCGGCTGCTGCCGCGGCGTCCTGAAATTGCCAGGCTGCACGCACTCTTAATCACCCGCCGTCATAGTCCTGAGGGTGAAAGGCGGCGACGCGTACGAGACGAACAAGGCGGGAGGCCAGCGTGGCGGAAACAGGCACAGATATTGCGGACGAAGCTGCGGCGGCAGGGTCAGGCGGAACGGCTGCGGCGGCTGAGGCAGGCGCTGCGGACCGACTGCCCGATGGCCTCACCCGGGAAGTAAAGAAGGATGGCTGCGTGTTCCGCGTCGCGCCCGGATTGAAGGTGACAGACGCCCAGAGCGTTCGCCATGCGCTCCTGAAGGCACTCAAGGCGGAAGTTACCGCGGGGCACCCGGTGCGTGTCGTCAGCGAACCCGGCGACGCCGACGGTGTGGTCGGCGTGCCCGCCCTGCAGCTATCGCTCGCGGGCCAGCGCTTCGTCGAGAGCAGGGACGCACGGCCCGCCCGTCGCTCGAACGGCGCCCAACAGGTGAAGTCCGAGCGGGGCAAGCCCGTGGCTCAGAGTGGAAAGGCGGTGGCCCCATGAGCGCGAAGGGACTTTCGCCGGCCGCGCAGAGCTTCGTGCTTGAGGCGGAGGAACTCCTGGAGGCCCTGGAGCGCCAGCTACTTGAGCTTGAGGGGACAACGGCATCCGGCTCGGGCGAGCAGGTAGACGCCGTCTTCCGCGCGCTTCACACCGTGAAGGGTTCCGGCTCGATGTTCGGGTTCGACCGGCTGGCGCGGTTCACCCACGACTTCGAGACCGCGTTCGACGCGGTGCGCGAAGGGCGTCTCATGGTCAACAGCGCCCTCGTGGACCTGTCGCTCAAAGCGCGCGACGAGATGCTGGCTCTCCTCGCCTCGGGCCCAGACGGTACGGGAGCGGAGGCTGATCCCGGGCCAACGGCGCGGTCGCTGAGTGCCGAGCTCGCAGCACTCACGGGTGGTGCCGCTTCGCTGGCGGCGCCGGCGCCAACGGAGGCTGGTGGCGGGGCGTCTACCGGTCCCCTGACGCCCGTGACGTACGACATCCACTTTAAGCCCGCTGAAGGGTCGCTCCGGCAGGGCATGAGGCCTGAGCTGCTCCTGAACGAGTTGCGCGAGCTCGGCGATGTGACGATCGAGGTCGAGGCCGAGTCGCTGCCTCCGCTCGACGTGATGGACCCGACGCTTTGTCATATCGGCTGGCATGCGGTGCTGACGACGGCCGAGCCACGGGCGACCATCGAGGCGGTCTTCATCTTCGCCGATGATGCCGAACTCTCGATCGAGGCCAGGGCCAAGGAGGCCACCGACAACACGGCATCGAAGGAGGATGCACCCGGTGTGCCCGCCGCGGAAGCGAGAACAGATGATGCTCCGCCAGCAGAGGCAGACGCGACCGCGGCCGCGGCAGGCGCACGCGCGCCACAGCGCGCCGAGGCGGCCGAAAGCGTGCGGGTGCCCGCATTGCGGCTCGATGAGATGATGGACCAGCTCGGAGAGTTGGTTATCGCACAGTCCAGGCTTCGCCAGGTCTGCGACCGGCTGGCCGATCCGGCACTTATCAGCGTTGTGGAGGAGGTCGAGCGGTTCATCACCGGGCTCCGGGATACGACGCTTTCGCTGCGGATGCTGCCCATCGAGGTTGTCTTCGGCAAGTTCCGGCGCGTGGTGCGCGATCTGTCGACGACGCTTGGCAAGGACGTCCGCCTTGTCACCCGCGGGGGTGAGACGGAGATCGACAAGAACGTGATCGACCGGCTCTCAGAGCCGTTGGTGCACATGATCCGGAACGCGATGGACCACGGCGTCGAAACGGCCGAGGAACGGCGGGAGGCCGGGAAGCCCACGGCCGCGACCGTCACGCTGGAAGCATCGCAGCAGGGCGGCGAAGTGCTGATCACCGTGTCCGATGACGGCCGTGGTCTCGACACCGAGGCAATCCGCCTGAAGGCGGTCGAACGCGGCCTTCTCGCCCCGGAGGAGCGGCCGAACGATGCGGCGATCAACGAGCTCATCTTCGCGCCCGGATTCTCGACCGCCTCGACCCTCAGCAACGTCTCAGGCCGGGGGGTCGGGATGGATGCCGTCCGCACCGCCGTCGAGGGGCTCCGGGGCAAGATTGCCGTCGACACAAAGATGGGGCAGGGCACGCGCATCACGCTGCACATGCCCGTGACGCTCGCAATCATCGATGGTTTCCTGGTGCGCGTCGGCAGCTCGGTCTTCGTCCTTCCACTGGCGGCAGTCGAAGAGTGCACCGAGTTTGCCCCGGTGGCGCATGAGAGCGGGCGTCGGATGATCGAGCTGCGCGAGCATCTCGTGGCATACCTAGACCTTGCAGAACTCTTCGGCACCGCCGCCGGTTCGGAAGAGGCGAGACGGGTGGTGATCGTGAGGGCAGGCGGGCGTCGCCTCGGCCTCGTTGTCGACGACATCCTTGGTCAGAACCAGACCGTCATCAAGCCGCTGAGCGTCTATCACAAGAACATCGAGGGGATCGCAGGGGCGACCATTCTTGGGGACGGTGCGGTCGCGCTGATCCTCGACGTCGCCGGTATTGCCGTGTCCGCAGGCGGCCCGCCGCCACTCGGTTCCCTACCGCATTCGGGGCCCGGAGAGGCGCCTCGAACAGCCGGTCTCGCGGCGTAACCCCGATCCTGGAGGCCATGATGAGCACGGATCAAAGTGCCGTGAGCACGGCAGATTCCGACACCACAGCTTCGGCCAGAGGCGCGCTCCCGGTAGGCGAGCACAGTGAGACAATGCTGGTCTTTCGTATCGCGGGAGAGGCCTTCGCCGTTCCCGTCAGCGAAGTTGACGAGATCGTGGATCCGATCGGGGAGAC
>JBCBEP010000172.1:0-5882 GCA_038528605.1 Pseudomonadota bacterium | reverse complement strand
CCTCATTCTCTAATCCAACAGCCGAAACAATCCGCTCACTTCTCGAAACATGGATAGCATACATACACGCCCCATTCCAGAAAAAGCCTTCCTGGAGCAGACGTGGAAGCCATCCAAAATAAGAACCTCAGCATGAGAGGCTCCAGAGCCCGACTGTGCTCGCGATGTCAACTATGCGCTTGAATTTGGATGCTTACGCCTTACCCAGCGCCATGGTGATGAGGTTGCGCTCGGTGCTGCATTCGGTTGGGCTTTCAGAGGGCCACCGTTGGCTTCTTGGTGGCCGCTCCGAGGTTAGCTGGCGAGGGCGCGGATGTGGTCGTTGCCGGGGAGTTCGATGTTGATCTCCAGGGTCGAGAGATCGTCGGCGCGTTCGATCTTGATGTCGACCTTGTCGCTCGCGACTTTCATGTGCTTCTCGATCGCGGCCATGATGTCGCGCTGGAGGAGCGGCAGGACCTCCGGGCTCGTCGTGCCCGTCCGCTCATGGGCGAGCAGGATCTGCAGCCGGTCCTTCGCCGTTTCGGCCGTGGTGGCGGGGCGGGGTTTGCGGAAGAAGCTGAACATCGGTCAAGCCGTCCGTCCGAGGAGGCGGGAGAAGAGACCGACCTTCTGCGCTTCCACACGCATCTCGATCTGCTCGCCCTCGAGCCGTCGGATCGCGTCCTGGTAGGCGCGCGCAGCCGGCGTCTTGTCGTCGAACACCACGGGCGCGCCGATATTGGAGGCGCGAAGGACCGCGGGGCTCTCGGGAATGATGCCGAGCAGGGGGATGGAGAGGATCTCCTCCACGTCCTCGATCCGCATCATCTCACCCTTCTGAACGCGCGCCTCGTCGTAGCGGGTGAGGAGGAGATGGGGCTTCACGCCGCCCTCGCCCTTCTCCGCCTTGCGGGTCTTGCTCGAGAGGAGGCCGAGCACCCGGTCGCTGTCCCGCACCGAGGAGACCTCGGGGTTGGTCACCACCACTGCCTCATCGGCGAAATACATGGCGAGATGGGCGCCGCGTTCGATACCGGCCGGGCTGTCGCAGAGGATGTAGTCGAACTGCTCGCCGAGCTCCTCGAGCACCTTCTCCACGCCCTCCTGGGTCAGCGCGTCCTTGTCGCGCGTCTGGGAGGCGGCGAGGACGTAGAGGTTCTCGAGCCGGCGATCCTTGATCAGCGCCTGCTTCAGCTTGGCCTCGCCCTGGATCACGTTGATCAGGTCGAAGACCACGCGCCGCTCGCAGCCCATGATGACGTCGAGATTGCGCAGGCCCACATCGAAGTCGATGACGACGGTCTTGTGTCCCTTCATGGCAAGTCCTGCACCGAGGGCGGCGGTCGAGGTGGTCTTGCCGACGCCGCCCTTGCCGGACGTCACTACGATGATCTTGGCCACGATGGTTCCCCGTTGGTTGCTTGTTTATCGGAGCGGCTGGAGGCGGAGCGTGTCGGCCTCGAGGAAGGCGTGCACGCGCTGCTTGGCCACGGCGGGTTCGAAGGCTTCGGAGGTCTTGTAGAGCCCCGCGATGGCGATGAGTTCGGCCTCGAGGCTCTGGCAGAAGATGCGGGCCGAGGTGTCGCCCCCGACGCCAGCGAGGGCGCGGCCGCGGAGCGCGCCGTAGACATGGATGTGCCCGGGCGCGATGAGCTCGGCGCCGGAGCTGACGGAGGCGAGGACGACGAGATCCCCTTCCTCGGCCACGATGCACTGGCCAGAGCGGACAGGGTCGGTCACGAGCAGCCCCGGGCCGGCGGGCCGCGGTGCGGCAACGGGCGGGGGCGCGGGTTCGGGGTCCGGCACGGCGACGGGGCGGGCGGCGGCTGGGCGCGCGGCGGCTGGGCGGGCCCGCTCCTGCTCGAAGGGCGCGTCACGCCCAGGCTTGAGCGTGATCAGGCCGTGGGTGGCTGCAGCGACGGTTTGATGCGCGGTGGCGTTCTGGATACCGATGGGCGAGAGGCGGCGCGCCTTCAAGACCTCGAGCAGGGCCGCGAACGCATCCTCAGTCTCGAGCGCCGTGGCCTCAACGAGATCCACGACCAGCGGTGCATCCGCAAAGAAGCGGGGGGACTGCTGAAGGGCTGCGTCGAGCCCAGCCTCGAAGGCTTCATCCAGCACTGCGGGTACGGGTAGCACCACCGCGGTGAGGAAGCGCCCCCGGATCTGGAGCGGCTGAGCGGTGGTCGGGTTCGGCGTGCATAGCTCCGCCGCGCCCTTTTGAGCACTCGATGATCGCACGATCGGCCTGCCTCGGTTCTCCGGCTTTGCGCCGGGATGTCATTGAACGCGAGGCTAGCGCGTTGGGGCCGAGTCGCCAAGTCCCCGTGTCTTGCCGATTGCAGCATACTATATGTGGTATGAGCGCAGTCTCTGCACGGCGCTGAGGGCTAAGGTCTTGGGGCGGCGGAACTCAACTCCCGGTTGTGGCAAAACCGCTTCCAGCCTTCTTGTAGGCCTCCCGCGGCGGGGCGAAAATGTCGAGGACCCGAGCGCCCTCGGGCCCTGCACGGAAGCCGTGATGCACGTTGCCGGGGGTCCGCCAGAAGTCCCCGACCGAGACCGATACCTCCACGCCGTCCTGGATCCGCACGCCGCCGCCTTCGAGGCAGACGCCCCACTGTTCTTCCGGATGGTGATGGATCGTGCCCTCGGCGCCTGCCTCGAAGCTCACCACCGAGAGCATCGCCTGGTCGCCCGCGAAGACGCTGGTGACGATGCCATCGGTGAGCGTGCGGGCGACGCCATCGCTCAGGTCTGAGAGGCTGTGGAACTCGGGGTGATCTTTAGCGGTCATGCATCCCTCCCTGGGGCTTTGGCGCCGAGCGTGGCCTCGATGCGTGGCCAGAAGACCTCGACGAGGACCGAGCCGGTCACCACCAGAATGGCGAGGCCCTTCAGCAATGTCATCTCCTCCCCGATGATCGCCACCGCCAGTATCGCCGCGATCACCGGCTTCAGGAAGAATAGGTAGCCGGCTCGCGTAATGTCCGGCGCGGCAGCGAGGCCGCCGATCCAGAGGATCTGCGTGATCGTCGTGTTCCAGAGCGCCAGGGCGAGGAGCGAGCCCCATTCAACTGCCGGCCGATCGAAAAGGGTGGTGGGGTCGACCCAGATGCCCCAGCCGAGCCCGACACCGACCCAGAGAGCGACGCCCCCGATCATCATGCTGACCGCGGTCACCGGCACGGCGCCGTGCTCCGCGATAATCGGCTTCATCTTAAGCGCGTACCAGCCAACCGCCGCCGCGCAGACGAGACCTAGGAAGATGCCGAGGAGCGAGCTTGCATCCCCAACCAGCGCGTCGATCGCACCATCGGTGATGAGCAGCACCAGCCCCGCCATGGCGCAGGCGCCCACGGCGATCTTCACCCGGGTGAAGGGCTGGCCGTTGAGCCAGAGATTGGCGAGGCCGATGAAGATGGGGATGGTCGTCACGAGCGTCGCCACCTGGATCACGGTCGCGTAGTCGAGCGCGAGATGGAAGGCGAGATAGGCCAGCGAGACGCCGACGAGACTGTAGAGCGTAATCGGCCAGGCATGGCTTCGCAGGGGCGCCATGAGCGCGGTGGGGCCTGCCAGCAGCAGCCCCACAGTGATGAGCCCGAAGCCCCCCAGCACGTAACGCCAGACCGAGACCTCCGCCCCCGCGACGCCGGAGAGCACCGCGAAGAACTCGGACGATGCATGACCGAGAACGCCCACCAGCACCGCGGCGTAGGCGAGGTTCTCGGGGATGCCGACAGGCCCCTTGCCGCTCATGCCTCGATCTCCGCCCCGAAGCGCGCGAGGCTCTCGGCCAGCCGGTCGGGACGCTCGGCTGGAATAAGATGTCCGGTATCGTGCCAGTCTTCCCGCCGCGCGTCGGGCAGGCGGGCATAGAGGCGGTCCACGACCTCCGGTTCGAGAAACACGCGGTCCTCATGGCCGGTGATCACGAGGGTGGGCAGCGCAAGAGCAGCGTAGTCGATCTCCCAATCCGCCGCGCCGGCGTGGCGCATCAGGTTCATGTGCCCGTGCTCGGGGTCGAGCGGCGCATAGGGTTCATCGGTAACGAAACCCGGCCGGGCCTTCGCCGCCTGTTCCTGATTCACGAGGAGCGGGTAGAGCGCATCGAGAAAGAGGCCCACCCCGCCAGCACCGACGATCTTGGGCATGGCGTCGTTCACCCAGGCAATCCGCGGCCCGATCTCGCGCAGCGTGTTCAGCAACACCAGACCCTCGGCCTTCGCGCCGCCCAGCACCGCTTGCGCCGCGAACAAGCCCCCGATGGAGAGGCCGCAGAGGATAGGCCTGGCCGGGGCGACGTCGGCGATGAGGCGCTTGAGATCATCGACGATGAGCGCCGGCGTGAGCGGGGTGCCAGCGGCGAAGGGCGACGCGTCCTGCCCGCGAAAATTGTAGCTCAGCGTGCCGAAGCCCTGGTCGCGCAAGGTGGGCGCCACCGCTCCCTCCCAGCTGCCGGTGTTGCCGGTGAGCGCGTTGACGAACACGAAGGTTGGCGCGCCATCGCGGCTCGGCGGGGTGTGCAGATGGAAGAGCGCGTCTTCCGGTCCGACAGGGAGAAGGGCCATGGGTGTTCCACGCTGTTCAGGCAACATTGCGTTGCGCGGTTAGACCTATCCGCCGTGGGGCAAAGGGCAAGGCCGGGTCCGGTGCCTGGAAACGCGGCTCACGTTGCATCGCAATGTCGCGCGTCTCGACCGCTTCTCCTTTCTTTCGCCTCAGAGGCTCGCTAACGCACTGGTTGTAGACCTGCAGGCATAGCGACGCGGGCGCGATGGGATGGGCCTTCGGGAGGCTGCTGTGATGGAGACGGTGCGCACCGTGTCGGCGCTCCGCGAGCATGTTACGGCGTGGCGACGTGCGGGGCAGCGCGTTGCGCTGACGCCGACCATGGGGGCGCTGCATGAGGCGCATCTGAGCCTCGTGAGCCTCGCGCGTTCGAAGGCGGATCGTGTGGTCGCCTCGATCTTCGTGAACCCCACGCAGTTCGGCCCGGGAGAGGATTTCGAAAGTTATCCGCGGGACGAGGCGCGGGATGCGGGGATGCTGGCGGCGGCGGGCTGCGATCTCCTCTTCGCGCCGAGCCCGGCGGAGATGTATCCCCCCGGCTTTGCGACGGAGGTTCGGGTGCGGGGGCTGACCGATGTGCTCTGCGGCGCGGCGCGCCCGGGGCATTTCGACGGGGTGGCGCAGGTCGTGACAAAACTCCTCAATCAGGCCTGGGCGGACATCGCGATTTTCGGCGAGAAGGACTGGCAGCAGCTCGCCGTCATCCGCCGGCTGGCGCGCGATTTGGACATAGCGACGGAGATCCTGGGCGCGCCTATTCTGCGGGAGAAAGACGGGCTGGCGATGTCGTCGAGGAACCGCTATCTGGCGCCTGAGGAAAGAGCCATAGCGGGCAAACTTCACGCAGCGCTTACGGCTGCGGCGGATAAAGCCCGGCAGGGGAGATCTACGGCCGATGCGTCGGCCGAAGCGGTGATAGAGCTTCGTGAAGCGGGATTTGGCAAAGTGGATTACATCGATTTCAGGGACGGCGTTTCGCTTGCGGCGCTCGATTTTGTGGCGGGTGAGAGCACGGCGCGCGTATTCGGTGCGGCCCATCTCGGCCGAGCGCGGTTGATCGATAATCTGGCAGTCTGGTCGGGAGAAGCAGCATGATGTCGCTTCTGCGCCTAATCGACTCTCCGCCTGTCTGGACGCTGCTGTTCGGCGCGGTCGCCTGGAAGATCGCTGGCTTCAACGCGCCTTTCGGCGATGCGCTGGCGCTGCCGGGCTATGCGATCATGGGTGTCGGCGTGTTGTTGGCCCTTTGGGCGGTCGCGACGCTCGTCGCCGCGAACACCACGCCGGTGCCGCGCTCGAAACCGCGCACGCTGGTGCGCAAAGGG
>JBCBEP010000171.1:0-5929 GCA_038528605.1 Pseudomonadota bacterium | reverse complement strand
ATGCCCGCACCCGCAAGGGTCCCGCGAAGCCGATCGCCGGCAAGAAGAAGTAAGGTCTCATGGCTCGTGAAAAGCGCGCGGCCCCTCGCCGCAAGGAACGCAAGAATATCAGCTCGGGCGTCGCCCACGTGAACTCGTCGTTCAACAACACGATGATCACGATCTCGGACGCGCAGGGCAACGCCATCAGCTGGTCCTCGGCCGGCATGATGGGCTTCAAGGGCTCGCGCAAGTCCACGCCTTACGCCGCGCAGGTTGCGGCTGAGGATGCGGGCAAAAAGGCGCAGGAGCACGGCATGCGCACCCTCGAGGTGCTGGTGCAGGGCCCCGGCTCGGGCCGCGAGTCGGCGCTGCGCGCGCTGCAGTCGGTCGGCTTCCAGATCACCGCGATCCGGGATGTCACGCCGATCGCCCACAACGGTTGCCGCCCGCCGAAGCGCCGGCGCGTCTGATTCATAAGGCAGCGTGCGGCGCCTAGGCGGCCGCTGCGCTGCCCGAGAGCATGTCTGACGGGCGGGCTCGGGCCAAAAGGCTCCGGGTCCGTTCGTTTTTCCTCGGGTGCGTCGCCCAGCCGGATCGGGGCGCCGCGGGAATAGAGGAGACACCCATGATCCACAAGAACTGGCAGGACCTGATCAAGCCGCAGAAGCTGGAGACCGCGCCGGGGAACGACCCCGAGCGGATCGCCACGGCTGTGGCCGAGCCGCTGGAGCGGGGCTTCGGGCTCACGCTCGGCAACGCGCTTCGCCGGGTCCTACTCTCCTCGCTCCAGGGCGCGGCCGTGACGGCGGTGCAGATCGACGGCGTGCTCCACGAGTTTTCCTCGGTCGCCGGCGTGCGCGAGGACGTGACCGATATCGTCCTCAACCTCAAGGGCCTCGCCGTGAAGATGGAAGGGGACGGGCCGAAGCGCCTGCATCTCTCCGCCACGGGCCCGGGCGTGGTGACCGCCGCCAGCATCTCCGAGAGCGCGGGCGTCGAGATCATCAACCGCGAGCATGTGATCTGCCATCTCGATGACGGCGCGTCGCTGAACATGGAGCTCACGGTCGACACCGGGAAGGGCTACGTGGCCGCGGACAAGAACCGGCCGGAGGATGCGCCCATCGGCCTCATCCCCGTCGACGCGATCTACTCTCCGGTGCGCCGTGCGAGCTACAAGGTCGAGCCGACCCGCGAGGGCCAGGTGCTCGATTACGACAAGCTCTCGATCACGGTTGAGACGGACGGGACGCTGAGCCCCGAGGACAGCCTGGCCTATGCCGCGCGCATCCTCCAGGACCAGCTCCAGACCTTCATCAACTTCGAGGAGCCGAAGGAAGCCGGCCGCTACGACGCTGAGGAGGAGCTCGAGTTCAACCCGCTCCTGCTCAAGAAGGTCGACGAGCTGGAGCTTTCGGTGCGCTCGGCGAACTGCCTGAAGAACGACAATATCGTCTATATCGGCGACCTCATCCAGAAGACCGAGGCGGAGATGCTGCGCACCCCGAACTTCGGCCGTAAGTCGCTCAACGAGATCAAGGAGGTCCTGACCACGATGGGCCTCCACCTCGGCATGGACGTGCCCCAGTGGCCGCCAGAGAACATCGAGGACCTGGCGAAGAAGTTCGAGGACTTCTGAGGGACGGTGGGGTGAAACCCCACCCTACCGGCTAGCGGCAAGGTGGGCTTCGGACCCGCCATCGGGCCGGGCGGCAACGCCCCGCCCCAACAATGGGAGCCCGAGAGGCCCCGGTAGACAAAGCATAAAACCCGTAGACGGAGACCTGACAGATGCGCCACGGAAATGGCTACCGTAAGCTCAACCGCACCCATGAGCACCGCAAGGCGATGTTCGCGAACATGGCCTGCGCGCTCATCGAGCATGAGCAGATCAAGACCACGCTGCCCAAGGCGAAGGAGCTTCGGCCCATCGTCGAGAAGCTGATCACGCTGGCGAAGCAGGACGGGGTGCATGCCCGCCGCCTCGCCACCTCCAAGATCAAGCAGGCCGGCGCGGTGAAGAAGCTCTTCGACACGCTCGGCCCCCGCTACAAGGAGCGCCCCGGCGGCTATGCCCGCGTGCTGAAGGCGGGCTTCCGCTATGGCGACATGGCGCCGATGGCAATCATCGAGCTCGTGGACCGCGACGAGGACGCGAAGGGCGCGGGCGACCGTGCGCGCGAGGCCGCCAGCGAGGCCCTCGCCACCTACGACGACTGAGGCTGATGCCGCGAACCGGGCGCCCCTGGTGCCCGGTTCGTGACGGCCGCGGCGTGCGCGGCCCCCTTGGCGCCCCGCCGGCGCTCGCATAGCTTCTGGTCTCAGCTGCCCGGAGGCTTCATGCGCCGCACTCTTCTCGTTATCGCCCTTCTCGTCACGCCGGCCCTGGCCGCGGCCCAGTCGGTGCCGCAGAGCCGGGCGGAGATCACGCTCAGCTTCGCGCCGGTGGTGAAGCGCGCGGCGCCGGCGGTGGTCAACATCTACACCCGCACCGTACGGGCGCAGCGCGGTGTCCGCTTCCGGGGCGACCCCTTCTTCGAGCGGTTCTTCGGCGATTTCTTCGGCCAGTCGCGCCAGGGGCGGCGGCGGATCGAGAACTCGCTCGGCTCCGGCGTGATCGTCGGGGAGGACGGGTTGGTGGTCAGCAACTACCATGTGGTGGGCGAGGCCGACGAGATCACCGTGGTGCTGGCGGACCGGCGGGAGTTCGAGGCCGAGGTGATCTTCACCGATCAGGCATCGGACCTCGCGGTCCTGCAGCTCGACGATGCAGCGGACCTGCCGGTGCTCCCCTTCCGGGATAGCGACAGTCTCGAGGTGGGCGATCTCGTCCTCGCCATCGGCAACCCTTTCGGTGTGGGCCAGACGGTGACAAGCGGCATCGTCTCGGGCCTCGCGCGCGGTGGCAACGGCTCGCGCCAGCGCGGGCAGAACGGCGCGGGCTACTTCATCCAGACCGATGCGGCCATTAACCCGGGCAACTCCGGCGGGGCGCTGGTGGATATGAGCGGCGCGCTCGTCGGCGTGAACACCGCGATCCTGACCCGGTCGGGCGGCTCCAACGGCATCGGCTTCGCGGTGCCCTCCGACCTTGTGGCGCGCGTGGTGGAGGCTGCGCGCTCCGGCGAGATGCGGCTCGAGCGGCCCTGGCTGGGCGTGCAGGCGAAGCCCGTGGACGGGGAGCTGGCCGAGGCCCTGGGGCTCGACCGGCCGGAGGGCGTGCTGCTGGAGGGGATCCATCCGATGAGCCCGCTCGCCGCGGCGGGCCTGAAGCGCGGCGACCTGGTGCTGGGGCTGGGCGATGCGCCCGTGGACAGCCCCGCCGAGCTTGCGTTCCGCTCCGCCACCCTCGGCATCGGCGGCACGGCGGATGTGGACTTCGTGCGCCGGGGCCAGCCGATGAGCGCCGAGGTGGCCCTTGCGCCCCCGCCCGAAACCCCGGCGCGGGACCCGCGCCAGTTCTCCGATGCCGGCCGGCTGAGCGGGCTCGCGGTGGTTTCCGTGAACCCCGCCGTGCAGGTGGAGGCGCGGCTCCCGGCGGAGGCGAGCGGCGTGCTGGTCACCGGCCTTGCGGGGCCTGCGCGGCGCTCGGCGCTCCGCCGGGGGGACGTGATCTTCAGCGTGAACGGCGAGGCGGTGAACAATACGGCCGAGCTGGAGCGGGCCATTCGTGTGCGCAATCTCGACCTTGGCGTCCTTCGCCGGGGGCAGCGCGGCAGCGTGCGGATCGTGAACGGATGAGCGATCTCTTCGAGGGGCTGGAGGACCCGCCGCCCCGCCCCTCGGCGGCGCCTGCCGCGTCGCGCCAGGGCCCGGCCCCGCTTGCCGAGCGCCTGCGCCCGACATCGCTCTCGGACGTGGCGGGCCAGGCGCATCTGCTTGGGCCGGAGGGGCCGCTTGGCGCGATGCTGGGCGAGGGCCGGCTCGCCTCGATCATCCTCTGGGGCCCGCCCGGTTGCGGCAAGACCACGATCGCCCGCCTCCTCGCCGGGGCCACCGATCTCGGCTTCGAGCAGATCAGCGCGATCTTCACCGGTGTCGCCGAGCTCCGGAAGGTGTTCGAGGCGGCGCGGCTTCGGCATGCGCAGGGCCGCGGCACGCTGCTTTTCGTCGACGAGATCCACCGCTTCAACAAGGCGCAGCAGGACGCGTTTCTGCCGCAGATGGAAAGCGGGGTGATCACGCTGGTGGGCGCGACCACCGAGAACCCCTCCTTCGAGCTGAACGCCGCCCTTCTCTCCCGCGCGCAGGTGCTCCGCCTGAAGGCGCTCTCGCGGGACGATCTCGCGGGCATTCTCGCGCGCGCCGAGGGGGCGCTCGGGCCTCTGCCCTTGGAGCCTGCAGCGCGGGAGGCGCTGATCGACATGGCGGAGGGGGACGGCCGCGCGCTCCTCACCCTGGCGGAGGAGGCGGCGGGCCTCGGGCCGGGGCCGGTCACCGCCAAGGCGCTCGCCGCGCGGCTGACCAGGCGCGCACCGGTCTACGACAAATCCGGCGACGGGCATTACGGGCTGATCTCGGCGCTCCATAAATCGGTACGCGGCTCGGACCCCGACGCAGCGCTCTACTGGCTCGCCCGCATGCTGGAGGGCGGGGAGGATCCGCGCTACCTCGCGCGCCGCATCACCCGCATGGCGGCGGAGGATATCGGCCTGGCGGAGCCCGGGGCCGTGGCGCACTGTATCGCGGCCTGGGCCTGCTACGAACGGCTCGGCAGCCCCGAGGGCGAACTCGCGCTGGCCGAAGCGGTGGTCCATCTCGCCCTCGCGCCGAAATCGAATGCGGTCTACACCGCCTGGAAGGCGGCGCAGGCGGATGCGGCGCGGAGCGGGCATCTCCAGCCGCCGCCGCATATTCTGAACGCGCCCACCCGGCTCATGAAGGAGCAGGGCTTCGGCGCGGGGTATGCGTACGACCATGATGCGGAGGACGGGTTCTCGGGACAGAACTACTTCCCGGAGGCGTTCCGCGAGCGCCCGCGCTATTTCAGCCCGACGGACCGCGGCCATGAGCGGGAGCTGGCGCGCCGCCTGGCCTGGCTTGGCGAGCGGCGGGAGGCACTGGCGGCCGGGGACAGCGAGGGAAAGGCGTGATCACGAAGCTCGCCCTGGTTGCGGTCGGCGGCGCTGTGGGGGCCGTGCTGCGGTTTCTTGTAGGCCACTGGGCCATGCAGGCGGCACCCGGCCTGCCGCTCGGCACCTTTCTCGTGAACGTGATCGGGGGCTTTGCCATGGGCGTGCTCGCGGTGTGGCTCATGGAGCGGCCCGGCGCCTGGGTCCATCTCGCGCCGCTGCTGATGACCGGCGTTTTGGGAGGCTTCACCACATTTTCCGCCTTCTCGCTCGATGCGCTTTACCTCTTCGAACGGGGGTGGACGGGGCTCGCGCTCGGCTATGTCGCAGGCTCGGTAATGCTCTCCATCGGCGCGCTGGCGCTCGGGCTATGGCTCGCGCGGCGGGTGCTGGCGTGAGCGGGGTGCAGCACCTCACCGTGGCCGCGGACGAGGCGGAGCAGCGGCTCGACCGGTGGTTTCGGAAGCGCTTCCCGGCAGTCAGCCAGGGCCAGGTCGAGAAGCTGTGCCGCAAGGGCGCCATCCGCGTCGATGGCGGCCGCGTAAAGGCGTCGACGCGCATCGGCCCGGGGCAGAGCGTGCGCGTGCCCCCGCTGCCGCCGGCGGGCCCGGGGAGAGAGGGGGGCGCGGGCGCGCCCGCGAGGCCCGCGGCGCCGAAGCCGGTGGATCATGCGTTGGCGGAGACGGTGCGCGCGGCGGTCATCTTCCGGGACCCGCAGATGATCGTGCTGAATAAGCCGGCCGGGCTGGCGGTGCAGGGGGGCACGGGCCAGACCCGGCACCTGGGCGCGGCGCTCGCCGCGCTGCATTTCGAGCGGGACGACGACCCGCGCCTCGTCCACCGGCTCGACAAGGACACCTCCGGCATCCTCGTCC
>JBCBEP010000170.1:451-5935 GCA_038528605.1 Pseudomonadota bacterium | reverse complement strand
CGCGTCCTTTCGACGACCAGCCGGGCAATGCGCAAATGGCGCTCCCCCCGAACGCGGAACAGGCCGTCTTCCGAACGTTCTGCGGCACCTGAACCGCCCGGCATCGGCGGCCGAGCGCGCCAGCGACGGCGTTGACCGGTTTCCCTCAGCGGGCACCTCCATCGAACAGCCCGAAACACGCAGCCCCCGCATCGTCGTCGCCGACCAGATGACGGACGCGGTAGCCGGGGCCGATCATCACGGGAATGACACCCTGAAGGCGGGCCCGCCCAGAAGGCCGTGCAGGCGGGCGAAGCAGGACGACGAGGCGGTGATCCTGATCTTTTGATGCGTGAAACATCCACGCGGGCCCCGACGAAGGCTCCGACCGGGGGCGGGTGTCAGGGGCCCTCCTGTCCCCGCCCCAGCCCCGGGCACAGCCGCTCGCGGGCGACGGTGTAGGCGATGCGGTATTCCGCCGCCCGCAGCAGCTGCGTGAGCGGGCCCGCGGCCAGCCCAGCAAGCAGCACCACGCCGAGCTGGCCGCCCCCTGCTCCCAGCCCCCATGCAACCGCGCCGATCAGCGAAAGCGGCAATACGGCATCCGGCAGCACACGCAGGACGGAGGCCGCGCGGATGCGCGCGGAGAGCGCATCGTTCAGCCTGCCGGACGCCCGCGCCACACGCCGCCGCGCGGCACGCGCCTCGCGCGGCTGGCCCAGATCCGGTAGCGAAAGCAGGTTCTCACCCAGCAGCCGCGCGAGCTTGCCCCGCCGGCGCCGCACCTCCCGTACCTTCGCGGCGAGGGTCAGCAGGACAACGGCACCGGCCCCCAGCACGAAGACGGCCGGCAGCAATATCACCCCCAGATGGGCGGGCGACATCAGCGCCGCGGCACCCGCGCATCCGGCAAAGGCCAGCACCCCGCTCACACTTCGCGCAAGCCCGAGCCCCACCCATTGGCGCAGCGCGGAGAGGTCGTTCATCAGCCGGCTCATCGCCACGCCGTGCGCCGTGCCGCGCCCCTCGACGAGGCCATCGAAGAGCCGCAGGCGAACCTCTGCCACATAGTCGAGCCCGAGCCGTTCGGCATCGCGCAGCTCCTGCACCCGCAGTGCGATCTGCAGGCCCGCCAGCAGGGCAAGGCCGCCCGCCAGTTCGATAGCGCCAAGCCCGCCCGACCCCGACAGCAGCAGCGGTAGCGCGAGGGCTCCGCCCGCCTGGCATGCCCCGTTGGCGAGGAGCCGGGCAAACAGCCCCCGGCGCTGGCCCGCCAGGATCCTCGGGAAACCCCGCGCCCGCTCCCGCGCCGAGACACCAGTCGAGACACGCGCCAGACCACGGAGCGGCACGATCACCTGTCGCCGCTCGGGCCATGGCTGGAAGCGTTCCATCAGCATCGTCGATCTCCCCTCAGAGAGCAGCAACTCGCGCGGCCACATGGCCCGCCATCGCGCCGGCCACATCCAGCCCCGTCACCGCCTCGAACGCGATGAAGCCGGGCGCCGAGTTCACCTCGCAGACGAGGTGCCCGCCGCCCGCGTAAAGCAGGTCGATCCCGGCAATCTCCAGCCCCGCAGTCCGGCTCGCGGCCTCGGCGAGGCGGCGCGTCTCGACCGGCAGCGCCACCGCGCGCCCGATCCCGCCGCTCGCGATGTTGGAGCGAAAAGCCTCGGATCCCTGCGCCTCCCGCGCCATGGCCCCCAGCGCCTTCCCGCCGACGACCATCACGCGGATATCGCGCCCCCGGCTTTCCGCGACGAAGCGCTGCGCCAGAAGCGGGCCCTGGCCAAGCATCTCGGCCATCGCCGAGCGCAGCGCCTCCGGCCCCGTCACCAGCCGCACGGCACGGCCCTTCGAGCCCCGCGCAGCCTTCACCACGAGCGGCCAGCCGAGGCGGGCGCCCACGGCATGGGCGTCGATGCCCGGTCCGATCTCAACGAAGTCCGGCACAGGCAGCCCGGCCGCCCGCAGAAGCCGGCCGGCCGAAAGCTTGTCCCCCGCCAGTGCCAGGGCGCGCGCGGTGGGAAAGGCCGGCAGGCCCGTCGCCTCGAGCATCGCGCTCAGTGCCCGTGCATGGGCGCCGGTGTTCGAGCCGGACCGTCCCACAAGAGCCAGAGGGGCCCCCACGGGCCTGCCGCCGAGGGTCAGCGCCGCCGTCCCCCGGGCGAGGTCCACCCGCTCGGGGTTGACCGCACGCACCGCCACCCCCCGGTCTCGCAGCGCCGCGGCGAGGCGCGCCGTGTTCGGGTTCTGCATCGCTCGTCTCTGCGTTTTCTGGCGCTGCAGGATCCAGACGGATCCTGCCTCGCCCGCGCCCGGAGCCGCCCCGTGGAAGGCAGGCAAACCGGAAGCAGCGCAGGTGCCGGCCCCGGTTGTTGCCATCTCCGCGATCATGCCGCCGCCGGGAGCGGAAGGCCCGCGTTCTCCGGCGCGAGCAGCCGCGCGATCTCGGGGCTGATCAGATCCTCCGTCGTGAGCACCGGCAGCGCGGTTGCCACCTCCGCCTCCCGCACCGCAAGCGGCGACGCCGTCATCCTGCCCGAAAGCGCCAGAACCCGCTGGCCCGCGCGGTGCAGCCAGTCGGCCCCCGCCTCGGCCCCCATGGCATCGCTCGCCGCGAAGAGCACGCCCGTGAGCATCGCGCGCAGGTCCTCGCGCCGCATCAGCGCCGCCGTCTCCTGCTGATGGAGGCCATCCGCGATCTCGAGCACAATCACCTCCGCCCCCGCCGCGACCGCTTCGGCGATGAGGCGGCGCGCGCCCTCCAGCACCCGGCCCACGGGCGCGCGATAGGTCGTGGCAAAGCCCGCATCGGTGAAATCGCGCACCATATGCGCGCCCGCATCATGGAACGACCAGAGATCGCCGCCGGCGCCCGTGCCGGTCACCTTGATCGCCGCGACCCGCTTGCCGGCCAGCGTCATGCCGCGCACGAGCGAGGCGACCGTGGTGGTCTTGCCAGCATTCATCGCCGTGCCGCAGACCGCGATGACAGGAACCTCGGGCGCCCCCGCAAGCGGCTCGGCGGCAACTGCATAGTCCGCGAGCCGGATCCGCTCACCGCTCTCCCGGCAGGCCGCCCCCAGAACGGTAATCTCTGTCGGCGCCCGTGTGGCACTATGGGCGGCCACGACAACGCCACCAATGCCACCGGCCGCGACCAGATGTGCGGGCCCCACGGCGGTCGGCGCCAGGGCCTCGAACTGGTCCGGGGCATAGCGCGCGCCCGCCGCGATGAGGATCTCGTCTCCCGGCAGCAGCAGCGCCTTCCGCCCGTCCGGCCGCTCGATGTTCTTGTGATGGCCCGGCTTCTCCACCCGCGCCAGCAGCACATCGCCGGCAGCAAGGTCCGTTGCGGCGGTGTCGAGCAGGCGGAGATCGTCATGCGCCACGCGGCGGGTGGCGAAGGAAGGCTTCAGGCGCGCTCGGCGGGCTGTGTCGATGGTCTGCATCGCTGTCGTCTCCGGGTTGGGCGGCCAGGGCCGCATGGCTGTCACACCCGGAAAACGACGCGCCCGGCAGGTTATTCCCGGCCAGGCGCAAAAAAAGCGGTCGGGCTTGGCGCGGCCCTTACCAGCAGCGGTCGCCCGGCGATTGGACGAGCCCGTGGCCGAACACATCGTCATGCCCGGGCGCGCCAAGGTCCCGGGCGCCGGCCTCGAGGAGCGCCCGGGCGGCGTCAGCGTCCCCGCCGGTCACCGCACGGGCGCGCAGAAGGGCAGCCGCCACGAAAGGCACAGCAAAGCTCGTGCCCGACCAGCTGCGCGTGCCCCCGCCCCCGGCGGAGATGACGTCGACACCCGGGGCCGCGAGGTCCACATACCCACCCCGATTGCCCCGCCGATAGGGCCGCAACCGTCGGTCCACCGCAGCCACGGCCAGCACCTCCGGGTAGGCGGCGGGATAGACAGGCGCCGAACGCGGCCCGCCATTTCCGGCGGCGGCCACGATGTTGATCCGCGCGGCAACCGCCCGGATGGCGCGCGCCAGCGCCCGGTTCTCACCCCCCGCCAGGCTGAGCGTGACGATCCGCGCCCGGCTCGCCACCGACCAGTCGAGCGCCCTGATCACCGCGACCGTATCGGCCCTCGACCGACCGTCGATCTCCTGCACCGCCTCAGCGGCGAGCAACCGTGCCCCGGGCGCCAGCGGCGGCGCATCCGCGCCGAACTCGCCCACCAGGATCGCCGCGATCGCGGTGCCATGGTCGGTACCGCTCGCCGTCGCCCCCGCCGGCAGGAAGCTCCGGCGCGTGATCGGCGCGTCCCGCAGCGCCGGGTGGGTGGGGTCGATCGCCGTGTCGATGATCGCGATCGGCGCACCGCGATCGCAGCTCGGCGCGGGCGGGCGCACGAAGCCCACCGCCGTCGCCGCCCAGCAGCCAATGCCCGCGCAGTTCCCCTCGTTCGGGCTGTAGAGGCTGTTCTCGTCGAAGATCGCGCCGGGGACGAGCCCCGAGGCGATCCGCGCGCCCTCCGCCGGCCCGATGCCCAAGGGAAGCGCGAGCCGCAGCACCTCCCCGCCCAGGCCCGGGAGCGGATCCTCCGCAATGACCCGGAAGCCCGCATCGGCGAGCACCCCGCGATCCGCCGCGCCGAGCGCGGGCAGCGCAAGCCCCACGATCTCATCGTCCAGCGTCTCGCGGCCATTGCCGGTATCGTCGTCCACGCCAAAGAGGTCGGAAATGGCGTCGATCAGGCCGAAGCTCTCTTCAGTGTCCTCGTCGTCATCATCATCGTCGTCATCATCATCATCATCGTCATCGTCATCGTCGCGCGCGGCAGGCCTGCCGCCAAAGAGGCCGCCTACGCTCTCGTCGTCATCGGTATCGTCGTCCTCGGGGCCGCCGAAGCGACCGAAAGCGCTGCCCGTCCGGCCCGAGACGCGCCCGAAACCATCATCGTCGTCATCGCTCGCGCCGCGGTCGTCATCATCGCGGCCATCATCGCCATCAGCGCTGTCGGAGTCGCCCTCAGCGTCTCCCCCATCGCCGTCTCCCCCATCGCCGTCCCCGCCATCGCCGTCCCCGCCGTCCCCGCCATCGCCGTCCCCGCCGTCGCCGCCATCTCCGTCCCCACCATCGCCGTCCCCACCGTCACCGTCACCCCCACCGTCACCACCGCCGCCGTCCCCGCCGTCACCGTCACCACCGCCGTCACCACCGCCGCCGTCCCCGCCGTCACCGTCACCACCGCCGTCGCCGTCACCACCGCTGTCGCCGCCGTCCCCGCCGCCATCACCGTCTCCGCCGCCGTCGCCATCACCACCGCCGTCGCCACCACCATCGCCGCCATCGCCATCGCCACCGCCGTCACCGTCACTACCGCCGTCACCACCGCCGTCGCCGCCGCCGTCACCACCACCGCCGCCGTCACCACCGCCGCCGTCACCGTCTCCGCCGCCGTCGCCGCCGTCCCCGCCGCCGTCACCGTCTCCGCCGCCGTCACCGTCTCCGCCACCGTCGCCATCACCACCGCCGTCGCCGCCGTCACCGCCGCCGTC
>JBCBEP010000170.1:0-351 GCA_038528605.1 Pseudomonadota bacterium | reverse complement strand
ACCGTCTCCGCCACCGTCGCCATCACCACCGCCGCCATCGCCGTCGCCACCGCCGCCGTCGCCGTCGCCGCCGCCGTCACCACCGCCCTCGCCGCCGTCCCCGCCGCCGTCACCGTCTCCGCCACCGTCGCCATCACCACCGCCGCCATCGCCGTCGCCACCGCCGTCGCCACCATCGCCCCCATCGCCGCCGTCCCCGCCATCGTCTGCTATGGCGGGCGGCGCCACATACAGATGTCCTTCCGGATTGATGCCGATCGCGAAGACGGCAAACATCGTGAGACCGGCGGCGGTGAGGGTGACAAGGCGCATGGAGAACCCTTCTGAACCTGTGCTTCAGTCAGACAACGG
>JBCBEP010000169.1:0-5981 GCA_038528605.1 Pseudomonadota bacterium | reverse complement strand
CGGCCTCGACCGGCACGATCTCAGCGCCCGCGTCGGTGGTGAGGAGGCAGAGGATACGGCGGAGGGGCCGGACCCAGCGGAGGCTGCCGGTGCCCCAGCGCATGGATTTGGGCCAGGGGAAGTCGTTGATCGTGGCGGTCACGGCCTCCGCGACCACATCGGCAGCGGGGCGGCCCGGGCGCTCGATGACCGCGAAGTACACCTGGCCCTTCTTGTCGTCCCGCACCTCGAGCGCTTCGCGGGTGAGGCCGGTGGAGCGGAGGAAGCCTTCGAGGGCCTTTTCCGGCGCGTCGGTCCGCGGACCCTTGCGTTCCTCCCGCGTGGCGCGCGTCTCCTCGGGCAGGCCGGTGAGGGAGAGGGTGAGGCGGCGGGGCGTGGCGAAGGCGGCAGCGGCCGAATAGGTCAGCCCCTCCTCCACCAGCCGGTTGGTCACGAGCTTCTTCAGGTCCTCCGCCGCGCGGGCCTGCATGCGGGCGGGGATCTCCTCGGAGAAGAGTTCGAGCAGAAGATCGGGCATGGGGCGCGGCCTGACTGGGATGGAGGGCTTCGATGCGGCGCCGCCGGGGTGCCGCGCGCACTCCTTAGCCCCCGCCGCGCGCCAGTTCAAACCTCGAAAGGCCGCCTCAGAGCGAGAGGAAGGTCTGGATCAGGAAGGCGTTGGCGAGATCGACGAAGAAGGCGGAGACGAGGGGCAGCACGATGAAGGCGAGGGGGGCCGGCCCGTAGCGCTGGGTGACCGCGTTCATGTTGGCGATGGCGGTAGGCGTGGCGCCGAGGGCGAAGCCCGCGAACCCGGCCGAGAGGACGGCGGCCGTATAGTCCCGCCCCATCGCGCGGAAGACCACCAGGATCACGAAGGCGGCGGCCGCGGCGGTCTGCAACGCCATGGTGAAGGCGAGCACCCCGGCGCTCGAGGCGAGCGTCCAGAGCTCCATGCTCATCAGCGACATGGAGAGGAACACCGAGAGGCTGAAGCCCGCGACAAGGCTCATGGCCGGGGTGTGGGACGGCCAGTCGAGCCGGGGGAAGGCGGCGGGGACGGTGTTGGTGAGCAGGATGCCGGAGAGGAGGCAGGGCACGAAGACGGGCAGCATGAACCCGATCTGTTCGAGCGCTTCATGCAGCGCGATGCCGAGCATCATGGCCACATGGATCCAGAGCACGGCGGACATGAGGTCCCCATGCGTGACGGCGCCGCTCTCGGCGCCATCGGCCACCGGCGGCGGCGCTTCGAGGGATGTTTTGGTCTCGGTCAGGGGCCGGGCGAGGCCGTGGCGCTTGATGAGAAAGCCCGCGACGGGACCGCCGAGGACGCTGGCGAGGATCAGGCCGACGGTGGCCGCGGCGATGCCGAGCTCCGCCGCGCCCGCCACGCCGTAGGTGCCTTGCACCACGGGCCCCCAGGCGATGGCCGTGCCGTGCCCGCCGATGAGGGAGGCTGTGCCCAGCATCACGCCGCCGGCCATGGGCAGGCCGAAGAGCGTGGCACCCATGGCGCCCACGAGCGTCTGGACCACCATGAAGCCGAGGGTGAGGGCGAGGAGGATGCCGAGCACGGGGCCGCCCTTCAGCAGATCCGCCAGCCGCGCGTTGAGGCCCACGGTGGTGAAGAAGTAGACGAGGAGGGCATCGCGCGCCGTCAGGTCGTAGGAGACCTGCCGATCCGTGATCAGGACCACGGCGAGGGCGATGAGCGCCGCCGCGAGGCCGCCGCTCACAGGCTCGGGAATGCTGTAGCGCGCGAGGGCGGGGAAGCGGTTGGTCAGCCGCTCACCGGCGAAATAGACGACGATGCCGAGGGTGAGCGCGGCGAACGCATTGATCTCGATCGGCCCCAGGCCCTCTGCGGGTTCCATCTCGTCTACTGCTCCGCGAACCGCTCATCCAGCTGGCGCCACATGAAGGCGCGGCCGTCAGGGTAGCGCATCACCACGCGTTCCGTACCGTCGAACTCCTCCTCGGCCGCGAGGAAGGCCACGGCCTCGCCGCTCTCGAGCGCGCGGGAGAGGCTCTCGGCGTCGAAGCAGTCGAACCAGCTCGGCGCCACCAGCGGCACGGCGCGCGCATAGGCGGGGGCCTCGGGCGCCTCGGCCATCTGGAAGCAGGCACGGAGCTTGAGGGGCGATGTGGTGGCGTCGATCCCTTCGAAGGCGGTGACGGCGTAGCTGCGGCCGCCAATCTCGACCGCCTCGGCCTCGAAGCTGTCGTAGAAGGCGTAGAACTGGGCATACCAGAGGCCGACGGCGAAGACGGCGGTGAAGCCGATCAAGCCGCCCATGAGCCATTTGCCGTTCATCGATGTCTCCTGCCCCAGCTCTCTGCGGGGATCTAAACCGCAGAGCGGGTGTTGGCGAGGGTGCCGGCGCGCGCGCTGCGAAGCGCTTACTGCGTGAGGCCGAGGCTGCGGGCTGTTGCCGTCATGCGCCGGCCGCGGATGCGGAGGAGCCGGTCGGTCTCCACGCGCCAGACGACGAAGCCCCCCTCCCCCTCCGCGCGGCGCAGGATGATCCCGCTCTGCTCCGCAGGCTCGGTGAAGCTCTCCCACCAGGGCGGCGTGCCGAGCCGGCCGAGGGCCACGAGGTTGCCATTGAAGCCGCGAAGCTCGTCCTGAAAGGCGCGCAGGCCGTCTGCCGACGCGCCCGACACGTGGAACCACACCTCCATGACCGGCTCCTGCCCGCGCCAGACGGCGCGCACGCGCGCGCCCTGCGGCAGGCCGGGGGGCAGAACGCCTTCTGCCACGAGTTCGGCGATGGCGTCGGCGTCCTTGGTGTCGATCGCCTCTGGCCCGGGCGGGGCGCCCTCCTCGAGCGCGATGTAGCCGAGGACCACGACCGCGAGGATGGTGGCGGCGCCGAGCAGCCCCCGATGGGTTCTGCTCGAGGGGCGCCCGCCGCCTTTGGGTGCCTCCCCAGGCGTTGCCATCAGGCGGCGGCCTCGCCGCCGGCGGCGCGCGCACCGCCCGCCTCCGTCGCCACGAAGGCATCGGCGCAGGCCTTTGCCAGCGCTCGCACCCGGGCGATGTAGGCCTGCCGCTCCGTCGGGCTGATCACGCCGCGGGCGTCGAGCAGGTTGAAGAGGTGGCTGGCCTTGATGCACTGGTCATAGGCCGGGTGGGGCATCAGGATTGTGCGCCCGGTCTTCGGATCGGTCTCCGGCTCCGCAAGAATGCGCTGACACTCCGCCTCGGCATCGCGGAAGTGGCGGAAGAGCGCCTCGGTATCGGCCACGTCGAAGTTCCAGCGGCTGTATTCCCGCTCGGTCTGACGGAACACGTCGCCATATTTCAGCGGGATGGGGGCGTCGGGGTCGTTGAACGGCATGTCCATCACATGGTCGATCCCCAGCACATACATCGCCAGGCGCTCGAGCCCGTAGGTGAGCTCGCCTGAAACGGGGCGACAATCGTACCCGCCGACCTGCTGGAAATAGGTGAACTGGGAGACCTCCATCCCGTCGCACCACACCTCCCAACCGAGGCCCCAGGCGCCGAGTGTCGGGCTCTCCCAGTCGTCCTCCACAAAGCGGATGTCGTGCAGGCCCATATCGATGCCGATGGCCTCGAGGCTGCCGAGATAGAGCTCCTGCAGGTTCGGCGGCGAGGGTTTGATGATGACCTGGTACTGATAATAGTGCTGCAGGCGGTTGGGGTTGTCGCCATAGCGCCCGTCGGTCGGCCGGCGGGAGGGCTGGACGTAGGCCGCCGCCCAGAAGAGCGGGCCGAGGGCACGCAGGGTGGTGGCCGGGTGGAAGGTGCCTGCCCCCACCTCCATGTCGTAGGGCTGCATCACGGCGCAGCCGTTCGCCGCCCAGTACTGCGAGAGCCGGAGCAGGATCTCCTGGAAGGACCGTGGTTTTGCCTGTGCCATGCGCGGCCTCCGCTCGCTGCGGCCCCGGCGCGGGCCGTGGCGGAGACCTAGACCCCGCAGGCGCGGCGGGTCAACGCGCGAGGGCGCTCGAAAGCACGGGGTCCGTGCGGATATAGGCGTCGTCCCCGGCGGCCTTGATCAGGAAGTCCGCCACGTCCGCGCGGGAGATCAGGCCGTTCCGCCACTCGTCCGGCGTCATGAGGATGGCGTAGCGCTCCTTCGCCTTGCCGTTGGTCAGGATCACGGGGCGCACGATCGTCCAGTCGAGGGCGCTCTCCATGATGACCTGCTCCTGGCGCGTCTTGTCGTCGTAGATCCGGCCGAGCACGGCGCCGTGGCCGAGGCGCTCGAGGGCGCTCATGGCCTCGCGGCTCCGCCCCGCGCCGAACCCGGTTACGGTAATGAGGCGGCGGAGACCGGCGGTCTCCATGGCGGCGATCATGGTTGCCGTGGCGCGCGAGGCGAAATCGACGGGCGAGAAGACCGTGTCGCGGTTCACCGGCAGCCCGATGGTCTGGACCACCGCGTCGCAGCCCTTCATCGCCTCGACCAGCGTCCCCTCGTCGAGGGCGTCGCCATCGATGGTCTGCAGGTTTGGATCGGTAATGCCGATCTTGCTGGCGCTCCGGGCGAAGGCCCGCATGCCGTGCCCGGCCGCGAGCCCCGCCTTCACCGTCTCGAGCCCGATGCCGCGCGAACCGCCGATAACGAGGATGTCCATGAAGCGCCCTTTCGTCGAAGTCATGCTGGCGGCCTGTCGCCACCCACCGCCCCAGATAGGGCGCACGGAGGGATATGACGGCCTGCGACGAGGCGACGCGCGGTGCCGGCAGAGGGGCTCGAACCCCCGACCCCCTGATTACAAATCAGGTGCTCTACCAGCTGAGCTATACCGGCAATCCCGCGCGCGCTTCTCTTAAGCCCAGGCAGGCCGGCGATCAACGGCGCTGCGTGCGCGTCAGGCCACCCTTTCGCGACGGCGAAACATCACGTTGGGCCGGCGGCCGATGAAGAGGTAGGCGGCGTAGGCGATGGTGAGCGCATAAAAGCCGAGCAGCATTGCGGCCTCGATTGTGCTGTTCCCGAAGAACGGCAGCCCGTCGATCAACACCTGGGCCCGATCCGCGAGCGCCATGATGGCGACGATCCCCGCATTCAGTTCCGGGAGGTAGCGCCACCGGGTCCAGATCGCCCAGAGAAGCGCGAAGGTTCCGCAGGAGCCGAGGGCCGCGTAGAGGGGAAACGCCCAGACGGTCGCCTCCGCAAAGTCGGGGTCGGGCGCGCCGCCGTGGATGAGAAAGTCCTGCATCACCAGCGCCGAGAGCGCCGCCACCACGACCTCGAACACGATCAAGAGGCCCACGCCGACCGCGATGAGGCCGCCCACCCGGTTGAGCGGGTGCGCGCGCCATTCCAGCTCGGACAGCGTGCGCCAATTGGCCATCGGCCCACTGCTCAGGCGCGGGCTTCAGGCGCGGACGGCGGCGGCTTCTTCGTCGTGGCCGAGGGCGGCGAGGGCCTGGGCGACGATGTGGGGCGCGTTCATGGCCGCCACGTCGTACATCTTGGCCGGGCTGTCCTGGTCGATGAAGATGTCCGGCAGCACCATCGGGCGAATGCGGGCGCCCTGGTCGAGCGCGCCTTCATGCGCCAGCATGTGGAAGACCGCGCTGGAGAAGCCGCCGACGGAGCCTTCCTCGAGGATCACGACCGCCTCGTGCTCGCGCACAACGCGCAGGATCAGGTCACGGTCGAGCGGCTTGGCGAAGCGGGCATCCGCGATGGTGGTGGAGAGGCCGCGGGCATCGAGTTCCTCGGCTGCCACATAGCACTCCTTGAGCCGGGCGCCGAAGTTGAGGAGGCAGATCTTGGAGCCTTCCTTCACGATGCGGCCCTTGCCGATCTCGAGCGGCATGCCCTCGACCGGCAGTTCCACGCCGATGCCCTCACCGCGCGGGTAGCGGACGGCGGAGGGGCGGTCGTCGATGTCGCGGCAGGTGGCGATCATGTGCACGAGCTCCGCCTCGTCGCCCGCGGCCATGACCACGATGTGGGGGAGCACGCCGAGATAGGCGATGTCGAAGCTGCCGGCATGGGTGGCACCGTCGGCGC
>JBCBEP010000168.1:0-6044 GCA_038528605.1 Pseudomonadota bacterium | reverse complement strand
GGCAAGGTCCGCGTGGCTGTAGAACTCGAGGCGCGTCGGGATGCCGAACCGGTCCCGCAGCGGGGTGGTGAGGAGACCGAGCCGGGTGGTGGCACCTATGAGGGTGAAGGGCTGCAGGTCGATCCTCACGGTGCGCGCCGCCGGCCCTTCGCCGATCACGAGGTCGAGCTCGAAATCCTCGAGCGCGGGGTAGAGGATTTCTTCGACGACCGGCGAGAGGCGATGGATCTCGTCGATGAAAAGTACGTCCCGCGCTTCAAGATTGGTGAGTACCGCCGCAAGGTCCCCCGGCTTCGCGAGCACCGGGCCGGAGGTCATGCGGAAGTTCACCCCAAGCTCGCGCGCGACGATCTGGGCCAGCGTCGTCTTGCCGAGGCCGGGGGGGCCGTAGAGGAGGAGATGGTCCATCGCCGTGCCGCGCCGGCGGGCTGCCTCGATGAAGACCGCCAGGTTGGCGCGTGCCGCGGGCTGGCCGGTGAAATCCTCCAGCCGCTCGGGACGGAGGGCGCGACCAGCGGCGTCCTCGTCCCGCGCGGGCTCGCGAAGGGCAGGTTCGGCGTCCGGGAGAGGGTCTGCCACGGCGCGCTCCTCAAGCCTGCGGGGCGAGCGCCTTCAGCGCCCGTCGGATCAGCTCAGGCGCCTCGGCGGGCGCCTCCCGGTCGCTCGCGCCCATGACGGCGCGCAACGCCTCGCTCTTCTCATAACCGAGATTGACCAGGGCGGAGACGGCATCCGCCTCGGCCGCGCCGTTCCCCGCCGGCGCCGGCGGCTCTTCAAGGGGCTGCGCCGTGCCGTCGGCGGGCGGCTGAGGGGGGGCAGCGCCCGCCGCGCGCCGCAGCATGGGCTCGGGCGCCTTGCCCTTCAGTTCGTTGACGATGCGGGCGGCGAGCTTAGGGCCAACGCCCGGCGCGCGCTTCACCGCTGCCGCATCCTCCAGCGCCAGCGCCCGGGCGACGCCATCTGGCCCAAGGGCGCCCAGGATCGCCAGCGAAACGCGCGCCCCCACGCCCTGCACCGAGCAGAGCAGCTTGTGCCAATCGCGCTCCGCCAGGCTCGCGAAACCGAAAAGCTGCATCAGGTCCTCGCGCACCACGAGATCGGTGTAGAGCGCCGCCGCCTCACCGGGTGCCAGGCGCGCGAGCGTGGCCGGCGCGCAGTGGACGACATAGCCCACGCCACCCGCCTCGATCAGCGCGTGATCGTCGGCAACGTAGTCGACCCGGCCCGTGAGCTTCCCGATCATCGCGCGCGGGCGAGGGCGGCGGTGCGGCGCGCCTCTGCCCCCGCACTCCAGGCATGGCAGATGGCGACGGCGAGCGCGTCCGCCGCGTCCGGCCCGTCGATCGCCGCGCCGGGCAGCAGCCGGCGGACCATATGGCCGATCTGGTCCTTCTGCGCGTGGCCGACGCCGACGACCGCCTTCTTCACCGCGTTTGGCGCATACTCCGCCACCGCAAGCCCCGCCTCCGCCGGCGCCAGCAGCGCCATGGCGCGGGCCTGGCCGAGCTTCAGCGTGCCCGCCGCGTCCTTGTTGACGAAGGTGTGTTCCACCGCTGCCGTGTCGGGCCGCATCTCCGCCACCACCACCGTCAGCGCCCGGTAGAGCCGGCAAAGCCGCTCCGCCAGCGTCCCTGCGCCTGAACCGCAGGTGCCGTTGGCCACATGGACGAGGCGCGAACCATGGATCTCGACCACCCCCCAGCCGGTGCGGGCGAGCCCTGGGTCGAACCCGATCACGCGCATCCTGTCCCCTTCCGGTACGGGCCGCTTGCCGGCCGCTTTCACCTGATGTTGAGCATTAGCACGAAACAGGAACAACACAACGGCGAAATGCGACATGCATGTCGCAAACAGACCACGAGGCGTCGCTTCGGGCAGCCGGGCGGGACATGCGAAAAGGTCAACGGAGGCATGCGCTTAGAGCATTTGTGCTCAAGCATTGTGCACTCCAGATAGCATTCAACGCGGCGGCCGACGCGCCGCCCCGATGCCGCAGCTACACTCTAGGAGACACGCTATGACCACGATGAACGCAACCAACACCCTGCCCCTCGGCGCCATCACGCTGCACCGTCTCGTCTCGGCTTACGAGACCCTGCGCGAACAGGTCGCCGACTACTATGCCCGCCAGCGGACCGCCGCGGCGCTGCGCCAGCTGTCGCACGCGCAGCTGGACGATATCGGCCTGACGCCCGGCGATGTCGAGGACATCGCCACCGGCCGCTTCTGACCCCCGCATCCGCCGCCTCGAAGGCGGCAGGCGCGGCATCAACCAACGCCGCCTCCTCCGGGGGGCGGCGATTTTCGTTTGCAGCTCAGGGCTTCTTGAGGTTCAGGCCTTCTCGAGAAGCAGGCTCGTCCACTCCCCGATCCGCCGCCGGTCCACCCGCCGGAACCCGTGCGACTGGTAGACAGCCAGCACCCCCGGCGCCTGGGTGGTGAGAAGGCCCGACAGGATCGCCCGGCCGCCCGGCGCCAGATGACGATGGATATCCGGCGCGAGGCGCTTCAACGGCGCTGCCAGGATATTCGCGAGCACCAGGTCGTAGGCCGCCTCACGCCGCAGGCGCTCATGCCGGAAGCCCGGCGCCGTCAGCGCGCGGACGAAACCGCTGAGGCCGTTCGCGGCAGCGTTCGCCCGGGCGGTGGCGCTCGCCACGGGGTCGATATCGGAGGCCATGGCGGGCACGCGCCATACGCTCGCCGCCGCCATCGCCAGCACGCCGGTACCACAGCCGATATCCGCCACCCGCCGGGGCCGCCAGCCAGCCCGGGCAAGCCGGTCGATCAACCAGAGGCAGCCCTGGGTGGTGGCGTGATGCCCGGTACCGAAAGCCATCGCCGCCTCGATGGCGAGGGCGTGGACGTTGGGGCCCACGCGATGCGCGTCATGCGCGCCGTGGACGACGAAGCGCCCGGTCTCGATCGGGTGCAGTTCGCGCCGCACCTGCGCCACCCAGTCCCGATCCGCGAGCTTCGAGACCGCGAAGGGCCGCGCGCCATGCATGACCGCGAGCAGCGCGAGCCCGGCTTCGTCCGGCATCTCGGTGAAATAGCCGCCAACCTCCCACCGCCCCGAACCGTCCTCGATCTCGAAACAGCCGATGCCCGTGGGCGCCGGGTCAAGCAGCTCGTCCATCTGCGCAGCAAGCGCCCGGGCAGGCGCCTCCGCGGCCAATGTCGTCAGCGCCGTCCATGTGGTCATTCGGCCATCCTCCTCGCCGCCCTCCATCGCCCTGTGCGCGGGCGCGTGCAAGGAGCGGGACGGCTTTGGCCCGGGCGTCAGCCAGTCATCGCCGCGGTCGCCGCTTCGGCGAGCCATTTCTGCATCGCGCGCCAGGGGCCCGGGCCGTGGCTGATGCGGGAGACGCCAAGGCCGGCGAGCGTCGCGCGATCCGGTGCTCCTGGCAGCGCCATGACGTTGACGGGCAGCGGCGTGGTCTCGCAGAGCTGCCCGATCAGGTCGGGCGTTATCAGAGCGGGCGCGAAGAAGCCGCTTGCCCCGGCCTCGGCATAGGCCTCGGCCCGTTCGATCGCCGCGGCCATCAACCCAGGGTGGTTCGCGGGCTCCCGGTCCTTCAGGAAGAGATCGGTGCGGGCGTTGATGAAGAGCGGCACACCCGCAGCCTCCCCCGCCGCGCGGATGGCGCGGATCCGGGCGACCTGCGTCTCGATCCCGTGCAGGCCCTCGCCACCGATGACCTGATCCTCGAAGTTCAGGCCTACAGCACCTGTCGCGACAAGCGCGCGGATATTGTCCGCCAGCGGCTCGGGCTCCACGGCATAGCCGCCCTCGAAATCGACGGTGAGCGGCACCCCGGCGGTCTCCGCAATGCGCTCGGCGATGCGGAGGAGGAAATCGAGCGGCAGGCCCTGCCCGTCCGCATAGCCCATGGCCCCGGCGACGGACCACGAGCCCGTTGCCACCGCCTGCGCACCGGCCTTCACCACGGCCTGAGCGCTGCCCGCATCCCAGATGTTGAAGAGAACGAGCGGGTTGCCCCGCTCATGCAGCGCGGCGAAGCCCGCCGCTTGCTCTGCCTGTGTCATGCCTGCCTCCCGAAACTACCGGCGGCAGGCTACCCGAGCGCGGCGGAGCCGGGGCACGAAACTTCGTGATCCCCGGCCCGCGCAGCGCTGATGCTCACGGGGCGATCAGGCGCCCACGCCCACCGGGCAGGTCACGCCCGTGCCGCCGATGCCGCAATACCCGCCGGGGTTCTTGGCGAGGTATTGCTGGTGGTAGTCCTCGGCGAAGAAGATATCGCCGGCCGGGGCGATCTCCGTCGTGATCTCGCCGAAGCCGCGAGCCTTGAGGGCGGCCTCGAACGCCGCCTTCGATGCCGCGACCGCCTCGGCCTGAGCATCGGTGAAGGTGTAGATCGCGCTGCGGTACTGGGTGCCCACATCGTTGCCCTGACGCATGCCCTGCGTGGGGTCGTGCCCCTCCCAGAACACCTTCAGCAGTGCGTCGAAGGAGATGCGTTCGGGGTCGAACACCACGCCCACGATCTCGGTATGCCCCGTCTGGCCCGAGCAGACCTCGCGATAAGTGGGGTTCGGCGTGAAGCCGCCCGCGTAACCCACATAGGTCACGATCACGCCCGGCAGCTTCCAGAACATGCGCTCGGCACCCCAGAAACAGCCCATGGCGAAAACCACATGCTCCGCCCCATCCGGGTAAGGTCCCTTGAGCGGAACGCCTTTTACAAAATGCGTGTCGGCCGTTGGCACCGCATCGGCCCGCCCCGGCAGCGCTTTTTCGGGCGCGACCATCTCGGCCTTCCTGAACCCGAAGAACATCGGCGTCGTCCTCTTCAGTTGGTTGCAGGGTGATACGTGCGCTGCAAGACGCCGATGGCAAGGGTGAGAAACGTTCACATCGTCTCAGAAGAAACTGGTGCTGCCGGTCCGCCGAACGACGGGTCGACGGCGGGCAGATGTAGCGCGCCGGCAGCTTTCCATGCGACATGCGAACAAGAGGCGAACGAAGAGTTTCCGTTTGATCGACTTCAGTCTATTGTCCGCGGCATGAACCGTTCGATGCATGACGATATGGACGACTTCGAGGCCTTCGAGGGGGAAGCCGCGCGCGTGCCGCTTTCCCAGCGGGCGGCCGCGGCTGCGCCCGCCGGGGCGCCAGCGCCAGCACCCTACCTCGAGGGGCTGAACGCGCCGCAGCGCGAGGCTGTCGAAACGCTGGAGGGTCCGGTGCTGATGCTGGCGGGTGCGGGCACGGGCAAGACGCGGGCGCTGACCACGCGGCTGGCGCACATCATCAACACCCGCAGGGCCTGGCCCTCGCAGGTCCTCGCCGTCACCTTCACCAACAAGGCGGCGCGGGAGATGCGGAACCGCACGGGCGCGCTGCTCGGCCACGCGGCGGAGGGGATGCCGTGGCTCGGCACCTTCCACTCGATCAGCGTCAAGATCCTGCGCCGGCACGCAGAACTCGTGGGCCTCAAATCGAGCTTCACCATCCTCGACACGGACGACCAGCTGCGCCTCATCAAGCAGCTTCTCCAGGCCGAGGGGATCGACGACAAGCGCTGGCCTGCCCGCATGTTCGCCGGCATGCTCGACCGCTGGAAGAACCGCGCCATCGCGCCCGAGAAGGTGCCGGCGGACGAGCGCGGCTTCGCCAACAACCGCGGCCAGGAACTCTACACGCTCTATCAGGAGCGGCTGAAGGTGCTGAACGCGGCGGATTTCGGCGACCTGCTCTGCCATGTGGTGAAGATCTTCCAGGAGCACGCCGATATCCTGGCCGAGTACCAGCGCCGCTTCCGCTACATCCTGGTCGATGAGTACCAGGACACGAACGTCGCCCAGTATCTCTGGCTGCGCCTGCTGGCGGCCGAACACCGGAACATCTGCTGCGTGGGCGATGACGACCAGTCGATTTACGGTTGGCGCGGCGCGGAGGTGGGGAACATCCTCCGCTTCGAGAAGGACTTCCCGGGCGCCAAGGTAATCCGGCTCGAGCAGAACTACCGCTCCACCTCCCATATCCTCGCCGCCGCCTCGGGCCTGATCGCGGCCAA
>JBCBEP010000167.1:0-6165 GCA_038528605.1 Pseudomonadota bacterium | reverse complement strand
GCGATCATCGTGGTCGAGGGCATCGAGAAGCACATCCGCGACGGCCTCTCCCCCCGCGACGCGGCCAAGCGCACCATGCGCGAGGTTTCGGGCGCGCTCATCGCCACCTCGCTGGTGCTGGCGGCCGTGTTCATTCCGACCGCCGCTGTGGCCGGCATCTCCGGCCAGTTCTACCGCCAGTTCGCGGTGACCATCACGGCGGCGACCGCGATCTCTCTCATGGTCTCGCTCACCCTCTCGCCGGCGCTTGCCGCCATGCTGCTCCGCCCGCATGGGGAGAAGAAGCCGGGGCTCATCATGCGGCCCGTGATGTGGGCGCTTGGCAGGTTCGACCGTGGCTTCGACCGTGCGTCCGATGGCTATGCCTGGGCCACCACGCGGCTCGTGCGTGCGCCGATGATCATGCTCGCGCTCTTCGGTGGGCTGCTTCTCGCCACCGACCACCAGTTCGGCAAGGTGCCCGCCGGCTTCATCCCGGCACAGGACCAGGGGTACTACATCACCGTCGTGCAGCTGCCCCCGGGCGCCTCTATCGAGCGGACGGATGCCGTGATCCGCGAGGCGACGGCTGAGCTTCTGGACATCCACGGCGTCGAAAACGCGGCGGTCTTCACGGGGCTCAACGGCGCGACGCTCACCACCGAGTCGAACACTGGCGTCATCTTCTTCACCACCACGGCCTTCGCCGAGCGGGCGGAGAAGGGTGTCGATGCCGCGGCCGTGCTGGCTGAGGCGCGGGGCCGGATGGCCGCCCTCGACGAAGCGGCGATCTTCGTCATCGCTCCTCCGCCTGTACGCGGTATCGGCACCGGCGGCGGCTTCAAGATGATGCTGCAGGATACGGGCGATCTGGGCCCCGCAGCGCTCGAGCAAGCGGCGCAGGCGCTCGCGGCCGAAGCGAATGCGGACCCGGAACTCGTCGCCGTCTTCTCGCTCTACTCGACGGCCACGCCGCGGGTATGGGCCGAGATCGACCGGGAGCGGGCGGAGATGCTCAACGTCCCCGTGGCCCGCGTAACCGAGGCGCTCGAGGTCTATCTCGGCTCCGCCTATGTGAACGACTTCAACCTCTTCGGCCGTACCTACCGCGTGGTGGCGCAGGCGGATGCGCCCTACCGCGCCACTGCCGACGACGTGGCCCGCCTCCGAACACGGTCGGACGATGGCGCCATGGTGCCGCTGGGGGCCGTGGCCACGTTCCACGACACAACCGGCCCGCTCCGCCAGCCGCGTTACAACCTGTTCCCCGCAGCCGCCGTGCAGGGGCAGGCCATGCCGGGCGTCTCCTCTGCCGAGGCGCTGGCCAAGATGGAGGCGATTGCCGAGCGCGTACTGCCCGAGGGCATCAGCTACGAATGGACGGAGCTGGCCTATCAGGAGAAGACCACCGACGACACGGCGGCGCTTGTCTTCGGCTTCGCGGTGCTCTTCGTCTTCCTGGTGCTCGCGGCACAGTACGAAAGCTGGGCGCTGCCGGCCGCGGTAATCCTGATCGTGCCCATGGTGCTGCTGTCGGCCATCACCGGTGTGTGGCTCGCCGGGCTCGACAACAACATCCTCGTGCAGATCGGGTTCGTGGTCCTCGTGGCGCTAGCGTCGAAGAACGCGATCCTGATCGTGGAGTTCGCAAAGCAGGCCGAGACGGAGCAGGGCCTCAGCCGCTGGGACGCGGCGGTGCAGGCCGCACGCACCCGCCTTCGGCCCATCGTGATGACCTCGCTCGCCTTCATCCTTGGTGTCGTGCCGCTGATGATCGCGACGGGCGCGGGCGCCGAGATGCGCCAGTCCCTCGGTGTCTCGGTCTTCTCCGGCATGCTCGGCGTCACGCTCTTCGGCCTCCTCCTCACCCCGGTCTTCTACGTGATCGTGCGGGGGATCGAGGACCGGCTGCGGGGTCAGCGCGCGCCACTGGTGACGGAGATCGGCGGCGCAGCGATCTGACCGAACAGAACAGGCGCCCGATCCCTCACCTAGGGCGTCCTCGAAGGGCCCGGCCACCGCGCCGGGCCCTTTTATGCCTCCACCCGCATCCATGCGCGTTCAGTCTCACGCCGGCCCTCAGCCGACGGTCGGCCCAATAGGCAAACACTCTGAAAGAGCGCGCAGGGTAGTGGCGTGGCAGTGACAGGATGACGAACGGCCTTCAGGTATCGGCGTGCGCTGTCCGAGGCATGGCATACCAAACCGTTCAACACGCTTACGCTCTCTGCGCCGCCACTGCCGCCCACACCGTGACCAGACCCCAACATCCATCTCGCTCAAGGCGCCTCGTTCCCCTATCCACGTCATCCGAGGGCAAGCGGGAGGACAGGTGAAATGGCACGGTACGGTAGGCGGTTCCCGGAGGGCCGTTGGATGCGGACACGGCGCTTTGCGGCAGGTGCTGTGGTGGGCGTGGTAGCAGGCCTCGCCATCGGCTCCGGAGGCACGGCGTTCGGCCAGACTGCGGATCTCATCCAGAAAGTTATCTTCACGTTGGCCGAGCTGGCCACGGATATCGAGATCAATTCCGCGCGCATCGTCGCCCTCGAGGAGCAGGTGGACGCGCTACAAGCTAAGCTCGAAGAAATCGCCGAGACGGCGCAGCCATAGCACCCGGCTAACGATCCATCTCCATGAGCTTTCGGCGCGCAGCCGCGACCCAGGGGTCGGACTGGTCAAGCTTGGCGAGGTTCGTGCTGACCTGGTCGTAGAGCCTTTCGGTGTTGGTCATGCGGAAGAGCGGCTCCCGCTGCACCGGGTTTCCGAAGAGGCCCATCTCCTCGAAGAACGAGATGCCGAAATAGTACCCCTCCCCAACCGTGGTGTAGGGCGACGGGTCGAAGGCGCCCTTCGAGTCGATCGACATCGAAAGCGAGCGGGACATCAGGATGAAGAGGTTGGCCGAGGCCTGCGCGCGGCTCGATGTGTCCAGCTCGCTCCAAGTAAGGTTCACGATGCGGGCGATATCGTAGGCGTGGTGGTTGTTCTGGGTGCCGCCCGTGTCCCAGCCGAAGGGGTATTTCACGTTCCGAATGGCCATGGTGGTGCGCCCGATCTCGTCGAGATGCCGAACATCGCCGCCGCGGTAGGAGATGATGTGGAACGTCATGCTCAGATCCTGGGTCTTCCGCACCGTCTCGCCATCGTCGAACCAGGCGCCCCAGTAGCCGGTCTCCGGGTCCTGCCACTCCTCGTCGACAAAGGCACGCAGAGCCTCGGCGAGGGCATCGCGGTCGAGATGCTCGGGGAAGACGGCGGCGGTGTAATCGAGCCAGAGGAGCTGGCCGAGGGCCGTTACCGCAAGGTTCAGCTCCTTGCGCTTGTTGTGCCCACTGTCGAGCTCCGAGACGAGCAGGCTGCGCATATAGGCCGTGAGCTCCTCCGGCGTGTCCACGGGCTCCCAGATCTTGAGCGGCACGGCCGGCTTCTCGCCGCGCTTGGCCAGTTCCTTGAGCGGGTCGACGCTGCGGAAGAAGCGCCAGAGCCAGTCGTCGATACAGGGGGCGAAGGAGCCGTCCCGCGGGTCCTGCTGCGCGGCGAAGGACTGGTCCGTCTGCTCGAGGCTCGCCTTAAGGTCCTCGATCCGCGCTTCGATATCCGCCCTCCGATCGGTGTAGTTCACCAGCCAGTGCACTTCGTCGAAGATCTGCGCAGAGCAGTTGAGGCCCTCGCCGTTGCCCATGCGCTTATGCGCGTCCGCCAGGATTTGGCTGAGGACTGGCCGATAGGCCGCGTTCATCTCCCGCTTGATCGAGAAATGCGGGATGAAGCTCTCGACGCGGTTCAGCCGGATCTCGATCTGCTCGGCCGGGGCCGGCGCGGGCGCGAGCCAGGCGAAGACCAGACAGAGCGCGATCAGGCTACCGAAAGCGCGGCTCTTGGGGGTACGCTCTGCGGTGGTGGACGAAGCGCTCTGAACGGGCATCGGGTCCTCCGTAGCGGTCAGCCTGATCCGGCGCCCAAGGCGCTGCACTAACGTTCGACGAGGTATCAAATGGGTTTCAAGCACATTCTTCTCGCCTTTGGCATCGCTTTGCCGCTCCTTCCGGGCGCCGCGGCTGGCGATGTGCTGCATGCAGCTTACGGGAATGCGGAGCCCGCCTTCGAACGCGATGCGGAGTGCGGCGAGGGCGGTGGCTTCGTCGGCTATGTGGGGACCGAGCGTGTTTGCGCGGATATCGTGATCGACGAGCTGCGCGAGGCAGAGGGGCTGCTCGACGGCATCGTCGACCAGGTGGTGCTGCTGACCAGCCGGCCGCTCGAGAAGACGCTCTATCGCGCAACGGCGGGGCGCGAGCCGATCATGCCGCTCGAATATCTCGCACGCCCGCTCGACCGGCCGCTCACCATTCGCGGGCAGCGCGCATCGGACGGCACACATCTCGTCTGGCTGAAGGGCCTCGATCTCGTCGACACCGTCTGTGATCCGCGCCGGGTCAACGACCTCGAAGCCTGCCGCAACGGGTTGCCCAGCGAAGCCGACGAGGAGGTGCCCTGGGCGCGGCGCTACGAGATGACGAGCCTCGGTCTCGTGGAAGACGCGCGCAGCGCCCGGATCCGCGAGGCGTATCGGCGGGACCATGAGGGCGTCACCGCCTTCGGGCCACGCGCCTACTGTACCGTGCTGCGCTGGGTGCGCGGGATCACGCTGCAGGACATCGGCTACGAGGACTGCTGGATCACCGCCATCGGCGCCGTGAACTCCCAGCATGTCACGGTGCGGGGCGCGCGCATCCATGGCTCGACCTTCGGGATGTTCGCGCTGGCGACCGAGGGCCTCTCACCCGCCTCGCATAGCTTCGTGGTCTCAAACAGCCATTGGATCCAGAGCCCAGGCGCGTATCGGGAGGGAACCGAGCCCTGTGACCGGCCGCATCAGGACCTCACCTGCGCCCTCGATGTGTGGGACGACATTCCCTGGGGCGTGGCGCACCATCACCTCTGGCGCCCGCTGAACGGCGCGCTCTTCGCGGCGCTCGACATCGCGGGCAATGTGCTGATCGAGAACAACACGCTCGAGCGCGCCTATAACGGCGTCCGCATCATCTCTGAGCTGCCGGGCACGGGCCGCAATGTGGAGGTGCGCGGCAACACCTTTCGCTTCATGCGGGACAACGCGGTGGAGCCGGAGACGCAGGCCTATGGCTGGGTGGTGAAGCACAACCGCTTCGAGAACGTGCATGCCTGGCTGAGCACCGACGGCGTGAAGGGCAGCGGCTTCTACATCTTCGGCAACACGGCGACCTACGACCCGGACAATATGCCCGGCACGGGCTGCAGCGACGATATCGCCTGGGAGCGCTCGCCCCGTTTCGAGGCCATGGCGGGGGATGACGGGCGCTATGTGGTGCTCGACGTGTCCTACGACCCCACCTCGGTCGACTGCCGCGGGCACTACCGTGGCACGGTGCTGAAGACGGGGGACAAGCGCAAATCCAAGTTCCCCTATCTCGACCGCATCTCGATCTTCAACAATACGTGGCGGACACGCTCGCCCCTCTTCTCCAGCAAGCACGCCTCGCCGCTCTCGCACTTCAACAACCTCATCGCCTTCACGGGCTGCGGGCTCGACGGGCCGTGGGACTGCAAGCAGATCCCCGTGCCGGCACAGTATTGCGGGGAGGGCAACAAGCGCACGCGCGGCCGCGTGGCCATGGCGCAGTACTGGACGGATGACGGCGAGGCCTTGGTGGCGGATTGCGTGAGCATGGTGCCGGGCCCCGCGCAGCCGGATGATCGCGCGGCCTTCACCGCCGATGTCTCGCATGTCTTCTGCCGCGATCTCTTCAACCGCTCCTTCGCGGGCCTGCCCTATGGTGAGGATCGCTGCGCGCCGGTGTTTGAGCCAGAGGCGATCGAGACGGCGGCGCGCGAGGTGCCGCGGTTGCTAGCGCCCATGGCGGGCTGCCGGGTGCGGGTGACGCCAGGGGCCGTGCTGCCCGACTGCGCGGCCTTCGGCCCGCAGGTGGGCGCGGTCCAGCCCGGCGGGTGGCTCTACGATATCGAGATCGAAGGGGCGGGCTATCTCGGCCGAAACTTCGTGCCGTGAACACTCAGGAGGGGGCAGCCTTCAGGCAGCCGAGGCGGGCTGCCCGCCCCGCTCGCTGGATCGCGCGAGCAAGATGCGGCTGCCGGTAAGGATCACTGCCGCACAGAGCATCAGCACGTAGAAGAGCGCGTCGA
>JBCBEP010000166.1:0-6197 GCA_038528605.1 Pseudomonadota bacterium | reverse complement strand
CGATATGCACGCGCGCCGAGCGCACGGCGGGGCTTGCGGCAATGGTGCGCGCGAGTTCCCCTTCCTTTGCCCGCCAGAACGCGGCGTTGAACATGTCCGTCGTCGTCGAAAAGCCCGAGATGCTGTCGAGCAGCTCGTACCCCGCCTGGCCCTGCTGGGGCAGCCCGTCCCGCGCCAGCGCCAGCCGTGCGCGATCGCGCTCCGCCTCGGCCACACGGATGGCATCGCCCGCCAGCTCGTAGGGAACGCCCATTTGTTCGAGGGCGCCCACCACCTCGCCCGCCGCGGCAGGCTCAAGGCCCGAATAGAGCAGCGCCATGCCGGGGCGCGACGCCTGCTGGCCGATGAGGAGCACGCCCCCGAGCGCCAGAACGGTGGCCCCGATAAGCATGATGCGTCGGCGCATATCAAGCGCGCGCCATGTGGCGAGAAGACCGTCCATCAGCCTATTGGCCCATCCTTCGCGAATCCGGTTCTCCGGTGTGACCCCTTCTTCGCCGTTCGGGCTTTAGGCGGAGTTAAGGGCTTCGGCGCTATGCAGGCGTCGCCGGCAGGAAGGCCGGGCGCGAATAGGTGAGGGCGGGAGCCAGGTGGCGGACGCAGCAGCAGAACCGGCGGCGGGCAAGGCAGGCAAGGCGGGCGCGCAGGGCGTGGGCGGCGGCACTGAAGCGGGTCCGCGCCGTCGCGGCGGCTTGCTGGGCATCATCCTCCCGTTGGTGCTTGCACCTGCTTTCGGGGCTGGCGCCTACTTCGCTGTGGTGGGCGAGCATGTGCCGGGACCGATCGAGACGGTCGAGGGCATGCTCGCGGCCTCGGCCGCATCGCAGGTGCAGGCGCCACCGGCCGCCTTTGTGCCCCTTCCACGGCTCACCATCTCGCTCGGCCCAACGGCCGAGGCGCGGCATCTGCGCGTGGCGGTGACGCTCGAGGTAGAGCCGGGCACCGAAGAAGCGGTCAACGAAGCCTCGCCGAGGCTGATTGCGGCGCTCACGCGGTTCCTCCGCGCGGTCGATGAGCGGGATTTCGAGCAGCCCGCGCTGATGGCGCGTTTGCAGGAACAGCTGCTGCGCCGGCTCGAGTTCAATGCACCGCCCGGCGCGCTCCGCGCCGTGCTCTTCCAGGAATTTCTGCTCAACTGAGGGCGCGATGGACGGTTTCGGACTGGAACTGGTGGCCGATGGGCTGCTGATCGCAACGGCGCTGGCCGCCGCGATCTATTGTGCGGTGCTGTCGCGGCGCTTGCGGCGCCTCGCCAGCACTGACGAGGGGATCGGTGGCCAGATCACTGCCCTGAACGCCGCGGTGGAAGAGACGCGCGTCGCGCTGACCACGGCGCAGGAAAAGATCGAGGCGCTCCGCAACCAGTCCGGCCAGTCGAGCGAGCGGGTGCGGCGGGAAATGGCCCAGGCGCGCAAGCTCTCCGAAGAACTTGCAGAAGCGGCGACGGAGGCACGTGCCCTCCTCGACAAGCTCTACACGGCCGAGGCACCGGTCCGGGCACGCAGTGCGGCGCCGCTGCCGCCCGATGGCAATCTGCCGGATGTCGCGGAGCCCATGCCGGACGACGCTGGCGAGCCCTTCGCCGTGATCGGCGGGGACGAAGCACCGCCCCCCGCCGCCGGTGAGCCGGTCGCAGCGAGAGACGTCCGTGCGCAGGCCCCGGAGGAGACGCTCGATGCGGCTTTCGAGGAAGTGGACGTGGCCAATTACTCTTTCGGCGCCGAGCCTGACGCCCATGGTTTCCCGGAACAGGGCGGGGAGGATCAGGCGGCGCCGGACAGCGTTCCGCAAATCGCCGTCGGCGCCGCTGAGCTCGACGATGACGATGAGCCAGCAGCGCCAGCCGATGAGAGTAGGATGCCTGTCGCGGCTCCGGCAGCCGCCGCGGGCGGGCGTGCCCTGCGCCTCCAGCGGATGGCCTTCTGATGCGGGGCCGACAGATGCGGACAGGTGCCCTGGCGGTCCTGGCGACATGCTTCATGCTTTCAGCAGGCTTGCGGGCGAGCGACGTGGTGGCTGAGCTTGCGCAGCGCCCCGATCTGGCGGCCGCCCGGGAGGGATACCTCGATCGGCTGGAGCCGGGACTGGTGGAGGCTGGGGCGGTTTCCCGGGCGCTCGATCAGCGCGAAGCGGCAATTGCGGCAGAGGAGGCAGCGCTTGCGGAGCGGCAGGCCGCCCTCGCTGAGGCGGAGCGTCAGCTCGCCGAACGGCTCGAGCAGCTCAAGGCCCTGCGCACCGACCTCTCCGACACATTGGCCGAGGCCCGCGGTGCCGCCGCGAAGGACGTGGCGCATCTTGCGGCCGCCTACGCCCGGATGAAGCCCAAGCAGGCAGGCGCGGTCTTCAACACGATGGAGCCAACCTTCGCCGCCGGCTTCCTCGCAGAGATGCCGCCCGACGCGGCGGCCGGCATCCTCGCTGCCATGGAGCCTGAGCGTGCCTATGCGCTCAGCATCCTCCTCGCGAGCCGTCATGCCGGTGCGCAGCCGGGGGAGAACGCCCGATGATCGCCATAGTCGGGATGGTCCTGGTCGTCGCGCTGGTCTTCGGTGGCTATCTCGCCGCCGGGGGCAAGATCGGCATCATCCTGCAAGCGCTGCCCTTCGAGCTGACGATGATCGGCGGGGCGGCTGTCGGCGCCTTCTGCATCGCCAACGACATGCCGACCATCAAGCACACGCTGAAGGACCTGAAGCGGGTGGTGAAGGGCCCGCAATGGAAGCCGTCGGACTATGAGGACCTGCTCTGCCTCCTGTTCTCGCTGATCAAGATCGGCCGGCGCGACGCCGTGGCGCTCGACACGCATGTGGAAGACCCGCAGTCCTCCCCGATCTTCCAGGCCTATCCCCGCATTCTGGCGGACACGGAGACGACCGGGATCATCTGCGACACGCTGCGGATCAGCATGATGAATTACGACGATCCGCATCAGCTCGAGCCGGTCCTGGAAAAGCAGCTGGATGGCCGGCTGAAGCACGCGCTCCACAGCACCCACGCCCTCCAGGCGGTGGCGGACGGCCTGCCCGCGCTGGGTATCGTCGCCGCGGTCCTTGGCATCATCAAAACCATGGCATCGATCGATCAGCCGCCCGAGGTGCTGGGGAAGATGATCGGCGCGGCGCTTGTGGGGACGTTCCTGGGGGTCTTCCTCGCCTACGGTTTCGTGGCGCCCATGGGCGCGCGTGTCCGGTCGAGCATCGAGGAAGACCAGAAATTCTATGAGCTGATCCGCGACACGATGGTTGCGAGCATGCACAAGCACAGTCCGCAGCTTTGTGTCGAGGTGGCCAGACAACACCTGCCTGTGCACCTCAAGCCCAGCTTCGATCAGCTCGATGCGGCCCTGAAATCCGCAGGGGAAGCGGCATGAACGGTCCCTCGGTTCCGCTGGTTGTCGTGGGGGGATGGCGCCTCTTGATGTACGCCGCCCTGGTCGTGCTCTTCGTTACAGGCTGGCCGCAATCGGGGGCCGCCCAGCCTGTCAATGAGAGCGCTGCGCCGGCAGCGGCCCCAATACCGCGCGCCTCGCCGGTCCTCCGCCCCGCGCCCACGGCCCCTCCCACGGTGGGTGAAGCGTCCGCTGCGGCAGTCGATGAGCGCCCGCAATCGCCGGCCCTCGACGACCGTGCTTCAGCGCTGAAGCGCCTTGCGGAAATGCTTCGGTCTCCCGTTGCGAGACGCGTCCTTGTCCCCACCGATGCCGGCGAACCTGACCCTGAGCCCAGATTGGATGGGCCACCTGCAATCCTCTCTGAGAATGGGCCTCTTTCGGCCAACAATTCGCTGGGTACGCCGGCCTCACGCAGTGAAGCTCTCCGGACCGTCATGCGTCCTGACACGCGCGTCCTTGAGGGTGTAGGGATGTCAACGGAAGGTTCTGTGTTGACATGCCTTTCCACGGATGCCCTCCCCGGCGGCCTCTGGCGGGACATCGTGAAGGCTGCAGCTTTGGCCACCCTGTCGGACGATGCGGAGGCTCCCAGGGATGGCCCTGAGGGTGCGGCCGAACTGCGCCGGCTGGCCGATGCTGCGGAAGCCCTCGTGGAGCGGCCGGCGGATCCGGTCAGCGCAGCAGTCTTCGCAGGCATGCTGCCCGATTGTCCGCTCGCCGACGCTACGGCAGGCTTCATCGCTGCGGCCATCGCTGCGGGTGAGAGGCGATCCGGTCTGCCCGACGCGGCTGAGGGACTCGCGGCGGGGGGCGCTTGGGATCGCATGTCGACGGCATTCCTTGCCGCACCGGAGAGCCTTCGCGAAGAGCTGGCCTTCCGCCTTGCCGGCGCCTTTATCGAGCTTGGTGCTGCAGAGGCCTTGGCGCTCATCGAGCCCCATGCAGTCTCCGCCGACGGTGCCGCGTCGCGCCGGCCGCGCCGAGCGCTCATCGAGGCCGAGCTTGCCTATGCCAGGGGTGATCGCGCGGAGGCGCTCGGTGCCCTGCGCGACCTAGCCGGGCCACAACACAGTGCCCGTCAGGCAGCCGCGATCCTCCTGGCCGAGCGTCTTCAGCCCGACGGCGATACGCCGATCCCCGCTGGCTGGCTCGCCCATCTCGACCTTGTGGGCTCCATCGCCCTCGAGGCGGCGGGTGGCGCGCTTGGCGAACGAGCCGCGCTTGCGGAAGTCAGGCTTGCGGAGGCTGTGCTGGGCCCCGCCGAAGGGCTGCGCCGCTTATCCCTCGCCCATCAGCGCGGGTTGGTCAGCACACCGTCTCTGGAACGTGTCGCGGCCCTGATCGAGAGCGGTGGCAGGCTGGAGGAGCCGATCCCTCTCGCCGTCCTGCAGGCCTATGACCCCGGTAGCTTCGCGAGCGTCGAGGCGCGCCAGACCGATCGAGGCGCCCAATCAGCCGCGCAGGTGCCAGTCTATGGCGCAGCTGAGGCCACGCCGGAGAGAGCACCAGACGCGGCTGAGCGCACCCGCGAGGGCGGGGGCAGCCTGCCCGATTGGCGCGCTCTCGTCTCTGCGGCCGGTACCGGTGCACTGCGTGATCCGCCGATACAACGTGAGGAAGGCGGTGTAGCAGCGGGTAGCGGCGAGATCGGCCCCACCTCTGGCGTTCCCCCTGGGTCGCCACCGGCGGTGCGAACCAGCCTCCCGACGGCTTACGCGCCCGCAGACCCTTCGCGCGACGCGCTTCTCGACGATGTGGAACGTTTCCTCTCGATCACCGAGGGCGATCTCTTTCGTATAGAGGAACTCTTGAACGATGGATAAATCTGCTTCTCCCGTCCTCGTCGCGGCGCAGCGTGTTCTCCAGCGGCGGATGGATGTTGTCGCGAACAACATCGCCAATCTCGGCACCGGGGGATATCGCTCACAGGCCATGGTGACGTCGGAGAACGTCACGTGGTCCGGTGGCGCCTCGGTCTCACTGCCGCGTATGGCGAGCGCTCTCACGAACACGGCTTCGGGTGAAGTGACGCCTACCGGCGGTACGCTGGATTTCGCGATCGATGGCCCCGGCTTCTTCCTGTTGCAGGACGAGACAGGTGCCCGCTTTCTGACCCGCAACGGCGCCTTCAGCATCGATGCGGCCGGCCGCCTCGTGAGCTCAGAGGGAGCGGTGGTTCTCGATGCGGGCGGGGCACCTGTCGTCTTGCCGCCGGGCGACGGCCCCGTGGCCGCCGCAAGCGACGGCACGCTCAGCCGGGGCGAGGATGTGCTCGGCGCCCTCGGCATCTGGGATACGCCCGGCGCTCCCGCGCGCCGCGGCGCTGCGCTCTTCAAAGCGCCGGAGGATGCCGCCGCCCTGCCCGGGGGACGGGTGACGCAAGGGATGCTCGAGCGCTCGAATGTGCGCCCCGTACACGAACTTGCCGCGATGATCGAAACCTCGCGCGCCTATGAACGCGTGCAGGACCTCTTGGAGCGGGAAGATCAGCGGATCAGAAACGTCATCGAAACCTTTGCCAGGGCAAGCTAGGGGCGCGGTCGAGAAGCGGCCCGGCTCGTGATTGGGCCCGTGCGCGACTGCCGAGAGCAGGTCTTCGCGGAGGACAGAATGCAGGCGCTCAAGATTGCGGCGACGGGGATGGCGGCACAGCAGCTGCGCGTCGACGTCACCTCCAACAACATCGCCAATATGGGAACAACCGCGTACGACGCGCGGCGGGCGGAGTTCGCCGATCTCCATTACCAGCTTCTTCGCCGTCCCGGCACGCTCACCGCCGCTTCGGGCGAGGAGCTTCCGGCTGGCG
>JBCBEP010000165.1:0-6252 GCA_038528605.1 Pseudomonadota bacterium | reverse complement strand
CCACGCCGCGGCGGACACGGCCGCCCGCCGCACGCGCGCCCTCGCCGGCGCCACCCTCATGCGCGACACCTATGGGCTGGAGGCGCACGCAACCCGGCTTGCCGCGCGGCTCGACGCGCTCGGGATCCTGCTGCCGGAGACAGGCCCCAGCAGCCGGCAGCCCCCAGCAGGCGAGCCCGCCCCCCGCCCGCGGAGGAGCGCCGCATGAACCCGCCGCCAGCCACCGTCGCTCACCGATCCGCCAGCGAACGGGAGGCTCACACGGAGGCGCCCTCGGAGACGCCGCTCCGGGGTGCCTCAGGCGAACCGGCCGCATGGCCGCCCGAAACGCACGATGCCCTCGATCCTGTCGCCGATCCCACGCTTGGCGGCGGCCGCGCGCTGATCGCCCAACCCGGGCTGCTCGCCAACGCCCACGCGCTCCGCGTGCTGCGCGCCGCCGGCTGGCGCCTGGGCGCCGGCGGCGCGAGCGGCACCCCCACCGCGCGCACCCATCTCGCGATCTGGGGCAGAAAATCCGCCGGCGCCCCCGCAAGGCAATTCGCCAACGGCTTCGGCATCCCGCTGCTCACCCTGGAGGACGGGTTCCTGCACGGCATCAGGCCCCCGATGCCACCGGGCGCCCGCCACCGCCGCGGCCCGCTGCAGCCGCCACCCCTCAGCCTGCTGCTCGATGATCGGGGCATCCATATCGATGCCTCCCGCCCCTCCCGCCTCGAGGGCCTCATCGCGGCTCTCTCGGCGAAGCCCCTGCCCCCGTCGCTCATGGCGCGGGCGGCAGCAGGGCTCTCGCGGCTCCAGGCGCTCGGCCTCTCGAAGTTCACCCCGGTCGCCCGCGGCGCCCTCGCCCTGCCGCCCGCGGGATATGTGCTCGTGATCGACCAGACCGCCGGGGACGCCGCGGTGCATCTCGGCGGCGCCGGCCCCGGCACCTTCCGCGCCATGCTCGCCGCCGCACGCGCCGAAAACCCCGGCGCCCGCATCGTGGTGAAGACCCATCCGGCCACCGCGAACGGCCGGCGGGCCGGCCATCTGAGCGCTGCGGACCTCGCCCCCGGGGACACGCTGCTCGACATGCCGGTCAACCCGGTGGAACTCGTGGAAGGCGCCGCCCGGGTCTATGCCGTAAGCTCCCTGCTCGGCTACGAGGCCATCCTCGCCGGGCGGGAGACGCATGTCTTCGGCCTGCCCTTCTATGCCGGCTGGGGCCTCTCGCGGGACCGGCTGGCCCTCCCGCGCTTCGCCGCCGCCCGTGCCGCGCGCCCCTGCCGGCACACGCTTTTTGCCGCAACCCACCTCCTCGGCCCGCTCTACTGGTGCCCCTACGACCAACGGCTCGCCTCCTTCGAGGAGACGCTGGACACGCTCGAAGCACTCGCCGGGGCGGAGCAGCGGGACAGTGCGGCGGGCAAACCGCTAACCCGCGCCGTCTATGCGGGCTTCGCGCCCTGGAAGCAGCGCCACGCCGCACGCTTCGGCCCGGCCTATCCCCACGGGGCGCGCTTCCACCGCCGCGCAGCCAGGGGCGCGGCAGACCGCGCTGCCACCGGCGAAGCCCCCGCCAGGCTCTGGGTCTGGGCGAGCCATGCGGACGAAGCTCTCTGCGCGGCCGCGCGGCAGAAGGGCGTGCCCACCGGGCTGGTGGAGGACGGCTTCCTCCGCTCCGTCGGCCTCGGCGCACGGCTGACCGATGCGGCCTCGCTGGTCTTCGACGATCTCGGGATGCATTACGACCCTGCCCGCCCCTCACGTCTCGAAGCGCTGATCGAGGAAGCCGCCGGCTTTGCGGCGGACGACCCGAGGCTCGCGCGGGCAGAGGCGCTGCTCGCCACGATCCGGGCGAGCGGCGTTACGAAATACAATCTCGATCACAGCGCCAGCGCCCGTCGGGCCGCTGAGGCAACACTAGCCCGTCTGCCCGGGAACCGCCCCGTTCTGCTCGTCCCCGGGCAGGTGGCGGATGATGCCTCCGTCCGCCTCGGCGCAGCAAGCGCCCCGGCGCGGGACAATCTGGGCCTGCTCGCGGCGGCGAGGGCAGCCGCACCCGAAGCATTCGTTGTCTACAAGCCCCATCCGGATGTGGAGGCGGGTCTGCGCGCAGGCGCCCTGCCCGCGGCTGAGACCGCGCGCTATGCCGACCTCGTCGCGGCGGACTGTCCGGCAGCGCCGCTCCTCGCGCGGGCCGACGGTCTCTGGACCCTCACCTCGCTCATGGGCTTCGAGGCGCTGATCCGCGGCGTGCCCGTCACCTGCCTCGGCGCCCCGTTCTATGCCGGCTGGGGCCTGACGCGGGATGTCGGCCCCACACCGGCGCGGCGCACGGCGCGGCCGGGCCTCGCCGCGCTCGCCTGGGCGGCGCTCATCGCCTATCCGCGCTATCTCGACCCCCATACGAGGCTCGCCGCCCCGCCGGAGCTTGTGCTCCGACGCCTAGCAGAGGGCCGGCCGGCGGCGCGGGGTGGCGCCTTCCGCCGCGCGCTCTCGCTGGGGCAGGACACGCTCGGCAGCCTCGGCCTCGTCCGCTGGCGCTAGGGCAACGCCAGCACGGCGCACAATGCGTCCCTGGCCCTAAGGCGCGATCTCCAGCCCGAAGCCCACAGCCGTCTCGGCCACGAGATCGAAAAGGCTCGCCGCATAGCTTCGCGGCAGAAGCAGCTCCAGGTGCTCCTCGCGGCCCAGCACCGTCACGCCCACGCGGCCAAGCACCGTGCTCGCCACCCGGCCGGGGCCGAAGGCCGGCGCCCGCCAGTCCACCGGCGCCAGCCGCGCCATCAGGTCGAGCCGCGCGGTCCCCGCGACGCTAAGGCGCGTGCGCGCATGGCCAAGGTCGAGCAGCGTGCCATCGCCCGGATCGAGGGCGGGCGCGCCCGCATCAGCCCCCGGCTCGACAAGAAGCAGCCAGCGCAGGGGCTCGACGCGCAGCGCGGTAACGCCCCCGCCGCGCGCAGCCTCGCCCGGCCCGGGCGCGCCCGCCCCCGAGGCAACCGCCACCGCCTCGGCCGCCGCCGCAAGGCGCGGGGCCCAGGCGGTCACCTGCCAGAGCGCGCCGATCGGCAGCTCCGAAAGCGAGATACCCGGCGCCTCGAGACCCCCCGGCAACACACGCCGCGCCGCGAGCCGCCCTGCAAGCGCGCTCTCAGGCGCCGGCGCACCGCCAACAGCGCCGGCCGGCGCCGCAAGGGGATCGGAAATCGTGAGCTCAGGCATGCATCCGGGCTCCTTCAGGGTCGTAGCGATGGGGCGAGAGCACGCGCGCCCGGCAGCGCCGGCCAGCCACCGGCTCGGCCACCTCGACCTCGCGCCCCTCCCAGGCCGCCGCGCCGCCGGCCACGAATCCGATGCCGAGCCAGCCGCCCAGCGCCGGGCTCTCGGTCACGCCCGTCACCCAGCCGACACCATGGCCCCCGTTCCCGCCCATGGGCGCGTTAGGATCCGCCAGCAGCGCCCCGCCGGAGAAGCGCGCGCCCGCCTCCACCGGGACCACATGGACGAGCTGCGGCCGGCCCTCCTCGGCCAGCCGCGGCCGCTCCCGCATCACGGCGCCGATGAAGGGCTTCTTGGTCGAGGCCATCCGGCCAAGGCCCGCATCCTCCAGCGTCGTCCGCCCGTCGAGCTCCGCGCCGGTCACATGGCCCTTCTCGATGCGTAGCGTGCCCAGCGCCTCGAGCCCGTAGGGTACACCGCCCTCCGCCGCGCAGGCCCCGGCCAGCGCGTCCCAGGAAGCGGCGCCCCAACCGGCGGGCACATACACCTCGAAGGCAAGCTCGCCCGAGAAGCTGATGCGCGCCACCAGCGCGGGCACCGTGCCGCCCGGCACGTCCAGCATCACCCGCGCAATGCCCATGAACGGCAGCGCGGCGCCGCTCACATCGCCGGACGCCACCACGCGCTCGAGCACCGCGCGCGCCCGCGGCCCGGCCACCGCCGTGCCCGCCCACTGGTCCGAAACGCTCGCCACATGCACGCGCAACTCCGGCCAGCGCCAGGCGAGCAGCTCCTCGAGCCAGACCATCACATGCCCCGCCTGCGCGGTGGTGCAGGTCATCAGGAACCGGTCCTCGGCCAGCCGCCAGCTCACGCCATCGTCGAGCACAATGCCGTCGTCGCGCAGCATCACGCCGTAGCGGCACTTCATCACCGGCAACTTGGCAAAGCCGTTCACGTAGACGCGGTTGAGGAACTCCGCTGCATCCGGCCCCTGCACGTCGATCTTGCCCAGCGTCGAGACATCCACGATCCCGCAGGTCTCCCGCACCGTCCGCGCCTCGCGCAGATAGGCCGCCTCGATCCCCTCGCCCGCCTTCGGATAGTACCAGGCGCGCTTCCAAGGGCCCGCATCGGTGAAGGGCGCGCCGGCAGCCTCGTGGCAGCCATGCATGGGCGTGCGCCGAACCACCTGCCAATGCGCCCCCCGGCTTCGCCCCGCCATCACGCCGATGGGCACAGGGGTATAGGGCGGGCGGAACGTGGTGATGCCCGTCTGGGGGATGGACTGGCCGAGCGCCTCGGCGAGCAGGGCGAGGCCCGGCACATTGCCCGTCTTGCCCTGGTCCGTCGCCATGCCGAGCGTGGTGTACCGCTTCATGTGCTCGACCGAGCGGTACCCCTCCGCCGCCGCCTGGCGCACATCGTCGGTCGTCACGTCGTGCTGAGGATCGAGAAAGCTCTTCATCTTCGCGGCCGGCCGGCGCACCTCGTGCAGCGCCACGGCCGCCGAGGCCACGCGCTCCGGCCGGGCACGAGCGGCGCCGCCAGCACCAAGCGCCGACGCCGCCTCGGCCGCCGCCGCCCGGCCGTCCTCCACCGCCGCCGCCGTGTCCCACAGCCCCCGCGCGCTACCGGCCATGGCCAGCCCCTCGGGCGTGCGCGCGGCGAGGAAGCAGCCCTCCGCCGCATCCCACACGGGCTTCACGCCCCGATGCGCCACAAGATGGATGACCGGGGACCACCCGCCGCTGGTGCCCACACAGTCGCATCGGATCACACGCTCGCGGGGCGTCACCATGGTCCCCGCCTCGCCGCCCGCCACCGCGCGACCGATGGCAAGGCCCTCGACCATCGAGCCGCCCTCGACCTCGACCGGCACGGCGCCGAGGCGCACCTCGGCCCCCGCCGCCTCCGCCATCGCGATGGCAGCCTCGGCAGCCGGGCCCGGCAGGTCCCGCGCATCCGTGATCAGCGTCTCGATGCCCGCCGCCGCCAGCCGCGCCGCCGCGCCGTAGCCGCTGTCATTCGCCGTCGCAATCACCGCGCGGCTGCCCGCGCCCACGCCCCAGCGCGCCGCATAGCGCTCCATGGCGCCCGCCAGCATCACGCCCGGCCGGTCGTTGTTCCCGAAGGCGATGGGCCGCTCGATCGCGCCCGTGGCCAGGATCACCCGCCCGGGCCGCACAATGCGGAAGGCCGCGCGCGGCAGGCCCGGATCAGCCGAAGCAACATGCTCCGTCAGCCGCTCGTAGATGCCCACCACATTGGTGTCGTAGAGCCCGAAGGCGGTTGCCCGCGTCAGCACCCGAACGCCCGAAAGCGCCGCTGCCTGCGCCGCGATCCAGGCATCGGCGTCAAGGCCCTCCACCGTCTCGCCCGTGCCGATCAGCCGGCCGCCGAGCGCGAAGTCCTGCTCCACAAGCATGACATCGAGGCCCCGCCCCGCCGCTTCCGCCGCCGCCGCCAGCCCCGCAGGACCGGCGCCGATCACCAGCACGTCGCAGAAATCGTGGACGACATCGTAGGCGTCCTCGTCCGCCTTCATGTCCTCGGGCGCCGCGGCCCGGCCCATGCCGGCGGCCCTGCGGATCAGCTTCTCGAACTGCATCCACTCCCAGGTGCCGCGCCCGGTGATGCCGAAGAAGGTCTTGTAGTAGAACCCGGCGGCGAAGAACCGGCCCATCAGGTCGTTCACCCGGCCAAGGTCGAAGCGCACCGAGGGCCAGGCATTCTGCCCGCACGCCTCCAGCCCCTCGAAAAGCTCCACCGCGGGCGCCTTGGCGTTCGGCTCCCGCCGCGCCCCGCGGCCGAGGGTTACCAGCGCCCCCGTCTCCTCCGGCCCCGCCGTCATCACCCCGCGCGGGCGGTGGTACTTGAAGCCGCGCGCCACGGGGCCAAGCCCGTTGGCCAGCATGGCAGAGCCCAGCGTGTCCCCGGCAAGCCCCGTGTACCGCGTCCCGTCCCAGGTGAAGCTCACGGGCCGGGTCCGGTCGACAACCCCGCCCTCACGCAACCGGTAGCCGCTCATTCCGCAGCCTCACCCGG
>JBCBEP010000164.1:0-6362 GCA_038528605.1 Pseudomonadota bacterium | reverse complement strand
GCGGCTGCGATCGCCGAGCATGCGGTGGCTCTCGCGGGCCTCAAGGGGCCGCCGCCGCGCCCCCGCTGGGCGCAGAGCTGGTATCCCCGGCTCGACGGTGCGGCGGCCTACGCGATTTTGCGAACGGCGCCTCCCGCGCGCGTCGTCGAGGTCGGCTCCGGGCATTCGACGCGCTTCTTGGCGGCCGCCGTCGCCGATGCGGGCGCTGCGACCCGTATCACCTGCATCGACCCCGCCCCCAGGGCGGCGCTGGACGGGTTGGAGGGCGGCGCGCTGGAGATCGATTGGCAGCGCCGTCTTCTCTCGGCGGACGACCTGCCGCTCTTCGAGGCGCTGGGACCCGGCGATGTTGCCTTCTTCGACAGCTCTCACCTCCTCTGGCCCGGGAGCGACGTGGACCTGATCCTGAACGCGATCCTTCCCGCGCTCCGCCCGGGCGTGCTGATCCATGTTCACGACATCTGCCTGCCGGACCCCTATCCGCCCCAGTGGGAGTGGCGGGGCTACACGGAACAGCTCGGCCTCGGCGGCTGGCTTTCTGGGGGCGGGGCGGACATCATCTGGTCCAGCCACTATGCGCTGACGCGCGCGGGTGCCGATCGCTGGCCCGGCGTCGAAGGGCTGCCGCTGGCCGAAGGCGCGCTTGAGACGGCGCTCTGGCTCATCCGCCGGTAGAGGCGGCTGCCTGCGCGGCACGTCGTGGTAGTCACAGGCGGTAAATATCGATATCGCAGCGCATTTTTCGTTTTGCAGCGCAGCACGACTGCCGTATTTCTCGTCGCGAGGGGGATGGTTGATGCGACTGCTCGCGGTAGCTCTCATTGCTGGACTGGTAAGTGGCCATGCGCTCGCGATCTCGCTGGACGCCACGCATCTCGACGATCCTGTGCTTGAGAACCCGAAGCCGCTTGCCGTTCTTCCCGAGACGGCCGCGCTGGCGGAAACCGGGACGCTCGGGCGGATTGCGGCGGCCGGCGCGCCGGAGTTTCCTATCCCCACCTCTCTCCTGCTCTTCGCCGCAGGTCTCGCCGGGGTGATCGCCGTGCATCGCCGGCCGCTGCGCTGAGCCGCCGGACGCCCATTGCGCTGACCGATCCTTCCCGCTAGCCCCGGCGCCGAAGCAATCCGGGAACAGCCGTGTCGTCCAACGCCGATCAGCCAAACCAGGATGCGGCCGCAGCCGAGGAGGGTCTCGTGCCGCCCGTCTCCGTGCTCGTCGAACCGCAGATGGGTGAGAATATCGGCTCGGCGGCGCGCGCCCTCTGGAACTTCGGGCTCGACCGCATGCGCATCGTCAACCCGCGCGATGGCTGGCCCAACCCGAAGGCGGTCGCCACAGCCTCCGGTGCGGGGCGGCTTCTCGACGAGGCACGGCTCTTCGAGACGACAGCGGAGGCAATTGCCGACTGCCACGTGATCTACGCCACGACCGCGCGCCCTCGGGAGCTGACGAAGCGGGTGCTGACCCCGGTCGAGGCCATGGCCGAGGCGGTTTCCCATGCGCGCGCCGGCGCGCGCGTCGCCTTCCTCTACGGGCGCGAGCGTACCGGGCTCGAGAACGAAGACATCATGCGTGCCTCCGCCATCGTAAGCGTGCCCGTGAACCCAGAATTCCCGTCGCTGAACCTCGCGCAATGCGTGCTGCTTCTGAGCTATGAGTGGCGGCGCGCGGTCGGTCGGGGCGAAGGGCCCGCGGATCTCGGGCCCGGCGGGTTGTCCATGGCGCGGTCGGAACTGGCGGAGGCGGCGGATGTTGAACGCATGCTCGTCCATCTCGTGGAGGAGTTGGAGGCCGCGCATTTCTTCTTCCCCGAGCACAAGCGACCGGCGATGGAACTCTCGCTCCGCAACCTCTTCCACCGCCAGCCCTTGACCGCACAGGACGTGCGCACGCTCCGCGGGGTGATCCGTGCGCTCGCGGAAGGCCCGCGCCGGCGCCGGGAGGACTGAGCCCTTACCACGGCGGGGGCGACCCTTCGGCGCCTTGCGCCGCCCGCCCGCCGGCTTTACCTCGCCCGCAAGTAGCTGGGAGAGCATGCCATGGCGCGCGGCGCTGTCTTCGAAGAAGTCGCCACAACCCGAACGGAAGCCGATGCCGCCGCTGCCAAGGCGCGCGCGAGGCAGCCGAAGATTTCGGGGCCGGGGCAGGGCGCCCGCGGCGCGATTGCCGTGTGGCTCTGGCTTCTCGCGGCCCTCGTCTCGATCATGATCCTCGTCGGCGGGCTCACGCGGCTGACCGATAGCGGTCTCTCCATCACGGTGTGGGACCCTGTCATGGGCGCGATCCCGCCCCTCTCCGCCGCGGACTGGGACGCGGCCTTCGAGATGTACAAGACCACCACGGAGTACCAGGAACAGAATAACTGGATGACGCTCGCGGACTTCAAGCCGATCTTCTGGTGGGAATGGGGGCACCGCCAGCTTGGCCGTTTCATCGGGCTCGTCTGGGCCATGGGCTTTTTTGGCTTCCTGGTGGCGCGGAAGATCCCACGGGGTTGGACCTTGCGCCTTCTCGTCCCGGGGCTTCTGGGGGGTGTGCAGGGCGCCATCGGCTGGTGGATGGTGAGCTCCGGGCTCGTCGGCCGGCTCGACGTGGCGAGCTACCGGCTGGCGCTCCATCTCGGGCTCGCCTTTGCGATTTTGGCGCTCCTTGTCTGGCTCGCGCGGCGTATCAGGCTGCCGGAGGCTGAAGCGATGCAGGCGCGGCGGCGCAGGCGTGGCGGGCTTGGCCTGCTGAGAGGGCTCGGGGTCCTCCTCGGGCTACAAATCCTCGTCGGCGCGCTCGTGGCGGGCATCGATGCAGGGCGCTCCTATGTGGACTGGCCGCTGATGCAGGGGGCATTCCTGCCGCCCGATCCCCTCGGGCTGCAGCCCCTTTGGCGGAACTTCTTCGAGAATGCGGGCACGGTGCAGTTCACCCATCGCATGCTGGGGTATGTCGTGCTGCTCGCGGGCCTTTGGGCGGGCTGGCGGCTCTGGCGCCGGCCGGAGGGGGCGGCGCGCGCGCATGGCGCGTTGCTTGCGGTCGCGATGCTGGGCCAAACCGTGCTGGGCATTGTCACGGTCGTGAACGCGGCCCCGCTAGAGATCGCGATCTGGCACCAGGGCGGGGCCATTGTGCTGACCGTGATCCTCGCCTCCGCCTTCGTGACCCTTGCCTACCCGCCGGAGACACGCATCGCCCGTGGCGCGGCCTAGCGCCTAGCGCTCCCAGCTTGGCGGGCGCTTTTCGAGGAAGGCCTGGATGCCTTCCGCGGTGTCCGGGTCGAGCATGTTCTCGGCGATCACCCTTGCGGTGTGGGCATAGGCCTGGTCGAGCGGCATCTCCGCCTGCTCGTAGAACGCGCGCTTGCCGTGACGGATGGCGACCGGCAGCTTCTTCGCCAGCGTGCCGGCCATCTCCGCGACAGCTGAGGCCAGCGTGTCTGCGGGTACGGAGCGATTAATGAGCCCTGCCTCGACCGCTTGCGGGGCGGAGAGGAAACTGCCCATCGACAGCATTTCGAACGCCTTCTTACGCCCCACATTGCGGGAGAGCGCGACCATCGGCGTGGAGCAGAAGAGGCCGATGTTGACGCCATTGACGCCAAACCGCGTGTCCTCAGCCGCCACGGCCAGGTCGCAGGAGGCGACAAGCTGGCAGCCCGCTGCGGTGGCGATGCCGTGCACCTCGGCGATCACGGGCTGGGGCAGGCGGGGAATGCTGGTCATCAGGCGGGAGCACTGGGCGAACATGGCCTGGTAGGCCTGACGACCGCCATCCGGCGCGTCCCGGAGCCCCTCCATCTCCGCAAGATCGTGCCCGGCGCAAAAGGCGCGCCCGGCGCCGCGGAGGACGACGACACGAACACTTGCATCCGCCGCGATCCGGTCGAATGCGCCCTGGAGCTCGGCCATCAGCCCGCTCGAGAGGGCGTTCAGCGCCTTCGGCCGGTTGAGGGTGAGCGTCGCGATGCCATCATCGAGCGCGATGATCAGCTGCGCTTCGTCCGTTCCCGCCGTGGTGCCGCCATCCATCGCTTGTCCTCCCTGGGCTTGTTGACCCTATCTAGCCTGTTCGACGCCACGGTGTAAAAGCGCCGGCATAGAAGAGGGAGGGACGCATGGCCGGGACGCGAGAGACAGTGCTGAACGAGGCCGAGCTGACCGCCTTTCTCGACGAGGTGTTCCCGCAGGTGCGCGGGCAGATGGCGATCGATCGCGTGGGGCCGATGACGGCGACCCTCCGCCTTCTCACGGCCGAGCAGCATCTCCGCCCCGGCGGCACGGTCTCGGGCCCCTCGATGTTCATGCTGGCGGACTGCGCGTTCTACGTGGCGGTCCTCGCGATGATCGGGCGGGAGGCGCTGACGGTCACGACCTCGCTGAGCATCAACTTCATGCGCAAACCCGAGGCGCGCGAGATGATCGGTGAGGCCCGCATCCTCAAGCTCGGCCGCAGCCTTGCTGTCGGGGATGTCACGCTCACGCAGGACGGTATCGATGGCCCCGTCGCCCACGCCACCGCCACCTACGCCATTCCACCAAAGCGTTAGTAGCGGTATTTCAATACCCCAAACGCAAGCGGCTGTGTTTGCGCTATAATTTCCGGCGATTCAGCGCTTGACAGAACATGGCCGCATCGGCAGAAGGCCGCATCCCGAGACCGAGAGGACCGGACATGAAAACCTATTCTGCCAAACCGGCGGAGATCGAGAAGAAGTGGGTGGTGATCGATGCCGAGGGCGTCGTTCTCGGCCGGCTTGCCTCGCTCATCGCCATGCGCCTGCGCGGGAAGCACAAGGCGACCTTCACGCCGCATATGGACATGGGCGACAACGTCATCGTCATCAACGCCGAGAAGGTGAAGCTGACGGGCAACAAGCGCCGCGACAAGACCTACTACTGGCACACCGGTCATCCGGGCGGCATCAAGAGCCGGACGGCGGACCAGCTGCTGGAAGGCAAGTTCCCGGAGCGTGTGCTCACCCAGGCGGTGAAGCGCATGATGCCGGGCGGCCCGCTCACGCGCCGCCAGCTCACCCATCTCCGCGTCTATGCTGGTGCCGAGCATCCGCATGAGGCGCAGGCGCCTGAGACGGTGAACGTGGGTGCGATGAACCCGAAGAACACGCAGAGCCCGAGGGGGACCAGCGCATGAGCGAGGAAATCCGGTCGCTCGACCAGCTGAAGGACGCCGTTGCCGGCCAGGCCGCCACCACCGGCGCGCCCGAGGACGCCGAGGGCATGATCGAGGTGACGGCGCCCCGCGAGCCGGTGCGTGACGCGCTCGGCCGCTCCTATGCCACGGGCAAGCGGAAGGACGCGGTCGCCCGCGTCTGGGTCAAGCCGGGCTCCGGCCGCATCGAGGTGAACGGCCGCGAAATCGACACTTATTTTGCGCGCCCGGTGCTGCAGATGGTGATCAACCAGCCTTTCCGCGTGGCCAATGTTGCAGGCCAGTTCGACGTGAAGTGCACGGTCAAGGGCGGCGGGCTTTCGGGCCAGGCCGGTGCGGTGAAGCACGGCATCTCGAAGGCTCTCAGCCTCTACGACCCGGAATTGCGCGGCGCCCTCAAGGCCGCCGGCTTCCTGACGCGCGACAGCCGCGTCGTCGAGCGCAAGAAGTACGGTAAGCGCAAGGCCCGCCGGAGCTTCCAGTTCTCGAAGCGCTGAGGCGACACAAAGCTTGCCCTGCTCCGGCAGCAGGGTATTTTGCGGGCGCGGGGGAACACCTCCGCGCCCGATTTGCTTCGCGTCCCGCACACATTCTTGCTGCAGTGCATCCTTACTTGGGGAGGAGCCCCGTTGGCGTGGGGCCGAAGAATTCGGGGGGGACCGAAATGCATCGGGCTTTGGCGAAGATCTGCGCCTTCACGGCAGCTTTCCTATTGATGCCCGCGCCGCAGGGGACCGCGAGCGAGGTCCAAAAGCCGCCGCTCCGTGTCATCGGCACGTTGAAGGCTGAGCTCGATTACCGCCAACGCACCTGGTACATCACCGCGCGTGGCGAGGAGAGCCGCAGCGGCTTTACCGGGGCCGAGGATACAAGCCGCGTGATGCTGTTCGGCAACGCGACCCCGGAAGGCTTCGGCAACGTGAAGGATAGCCTGCGGCTCGAGTTCAACGTGATGCTGGTGGAAGGCCAACTCGTCGCCAACGGTATCGACATGCGCTACACGCCGGAGAACCTGGCCAACCCCTACACGGCGCAGCGGGAGAGCGCGACGTTCCTGCGCGTGGATGAGGTGTTGGTCGAGGGGGACGTGCTCCGCATCAGCGGCAGCTTCTATTCCGAGCTGGATTTCCAGCCCGGTCTCAACTCCCTCCTCGGTGGCGATATCTCGAGCACCGGCGGTGCTGGGCTGATCGCCGGCGCGCTG
>JBCBEP010000163.1:0-6370 GCA_038528605.1 Pseudomonadota bacterium | reverse complement strand
GTCCGTATCGACGATACCGGCCTCGTCGAGGAGCGCGTTGGCGCCCGGGATGTCCTGCACCTTGCAGGCGTCGTTGGCGGTCGAGGCGTACGCCTCCGGCGCCGGCAGCACGTTGCAGGTCACCTTGCCGGCCTGGCCGTAGCCCACATCCACCAGCAGCTGCCGGTCGATCGCCATGGAGAGCGCCTGGCCGATTACCGGGTTGGTGAGGAACGGGTGCGGGCCGCCCTCGACCGTGGAGCGCTGGTCGCCGAGCGCGGGGTCGGGGTTGGTCATGTTGAGGTGCAGACGCTCGACCGAGGTTGCGAAGGCCACCACGACCTTGCCCTTACCGGCCGCTTCCATCTGCTTCAGGATTTCGGGCTCGATCTGCAGGTTCCAGGCGTAGTCGAACTCGCCCGTCTCCAGCACCGAGCGGGCTGCCGAGGCCGCGTCGCCGCCGCCCTTGAAGAGCACGCTGCCGAAGGCCGGCTTGTCGGGCTCGCGATAGTTGGCGTTCGCCTCGAGCGTGATCACGTCGTTCGGCTTGAACTCGGTCACCACGAATGGGCCGGTGCCGATGGGGCCGAAGTTCTCCTCGGTGCATTCCGGCGCCTTGGCGCCCATGCAGTCGGCGAACTGGGCGGCCTGCAGGATCGGGCTCTCGGAGCCGACGAAGGCCGTGTAGGGGAAGGGCTTCGGCTCGCTGAAGGTGATCTTGATCGTGGCGTCATCGACTGCCTCGACGTTCGTCACGCCCTCGAAATACGAAGCCTGGGCGCAGCCGCCCTCGGGATGGGTGCAGTACTGCCAGGTGAAGACCGCGTCGGCCGCGGTGAGGGGCGTGCCGTCGGACCACTGCACGCCGTCCTTCAGCGTCCAGGTGATGGTGGTCAGGTCCTCGGAGATGCCGCCGTTCTCGACCGTGGGGATCTCGTCCACGAGGCGCGGCGTGAACTCGCCCTTCTCGTTGAACGAAACCAGGGGCTCGAGGATCATCGAAGCGCTCTCCACCTCCTTCGTGCCGCCCGAGAGATACGGGTTCAGCGTGGAGGGAGCCTGCCAGTAGATGATGTTGAGCTGTCCGTCCGCACCGCGCTCGGCATGCGCCGGAGCGGCAAGGGCGGCCATCGCCGCGGTGATCGCGGTCGCGCTGAGCAATAGTCGTCGTGAGGTCATGGTGCCGATCCCTGTGTGATCTTGTTCGTCTTGCGGCCGGCTTGGCGCCAGCGTGCCTAGCCTGTCGGGCCGGGGCGCGGATTGGAAGTGAAAAAAGGCGCACTCACGGGGCCGCGAACATCGAATGGGCAGCAGGGGAGCGATGCTGCTGCCACGGCGAGCAGCAATTGCCCGGTTGCGATGCAGGGCTTGCCCTTGCCGCTCAACCGCGCAGGACTGCTGCTGCAGGTTCAGGGAGGGTGAGCATGGCGGATACGGACGAAGCGGCACTGGCCGTGGCCCTATGGCAGGCCCGTGCGGCGCGGCGGCTGATCCCGATGGCAGCCTATCCGGCGCCGGCAAGTCTGGAGGCGGCCTATGCGATGCAAGAGGCGGTCACCGCCGCCTCGGGGGCGCGTATGCTGGGCTGGAAAATCGGCGCCGGGGACCCTGCGTTGCAGAAGCGCTTCGACCTGCCGGGGCCCTTCGTCGGCCCCCTCCTCGATGGGCTGGTGCATGAGAGCGGCGCGACGCTGGCGCCGATGCCGGGCGCCGCGCTCGAATGCGAACTCACCATCCGGCTGGGGCGCGACCTAGAACACGATGCGGCGGCCGATGAGGCGACCCTCCTCGCCGCGATCGATGCGATCGTGCCCTCGCTCGAGGTTATCGGCCGGCGCTTCGAGGGCGATCCGGAGGGGCAGGGCCTTCGCCTCGTGGCCGATGGCGGGATCAACGTCGAGGCGGTGATGGGCGCGCCCGTTCCGTGGCGTGCCGCCGAGGGCTGGCCCGATGTCAAGGCGACGCTGACGGTGGATGGTGCCGAGATCGCCAGCGGGACCGCGGCGGGTGCGGGTCTCATGCCGCCGGCCACGCTTCTGCGCTGGCTGCTCGCTCAGCCGCCGCTGGCGGATCGTGGGCTGAAGGCGGGGGATCTGGTGATGACCGGCACGCTCACCGGGGTCTTCCCGCTTTCGCCCGGCGTCACGGTGGTGGCGGATTTCGGCGCGCTCGGGCAGGTGGCGGCCGAGATGGGCTGAGCGCTGCCTGACCGCTGGCCAACCGGTGGGCGCTGTGGCAGGGCAGGGCTGTGCTCAAGCGAAGGAGACCCCGATGATCGCCGAGACGCCCGGGCTGCTGGACGCCGTCCGCAGCCGCTTCGCCCATGTGGAAGCCTGCCCGTTCGAGGGGCCTCGCGTCTTCTTCGAGAATGCGGGTGGGGCGCTGCACCTCAAGAGCGTGGTCGAGACCTCGGCGGCCTATGCGAGCTACCCGGATAACGAGGGGCGGGACAACGCCGCCTCGCGCGCCATGACCGCCGCCGTGCAGCAGGGGCGGGAGGATATGCGCACTTTCCTCAACGCGCCGGATGGCGAGGTGATGGTGGGCGAGAGCGGCACGGAGATCCTGTTCCGCCTGATCCGCACGGCGGCGCTGAACGCACCCGAAGGCGGCATCATGCTCGGCTCGACGCTGGAGCATCCGGCCTCCACCTCGGCCATGGCGCGCTGGGCGGCGGTGACGGGCCGGCGCCATGTGCGCGTGGCGCATGACGATGCGACCGGGGCGCTGGATGTGGCCGCCTATGCCGAGGCGGTGACGCCGGAGACCCGCGTGGCCAGCATCATCCACACCTCGCCGGTGACCGGCATGGCGACGGATGTGGCAGGGGTTGCCGCCGCGATCCGCGCCGTGGCGCCGGAGTGCTTCATCGTGGTGGACGGCATCCAGCACGCCAGCCATGGGTCGGTGGATGTGTCGGCTTACGGCGTCGATGGCTATGCGGTCTCGCCCTACAAGATGTTCTCGCGCCATGGCTATGGCGTGGGCTGGGCTTCGCCGCGGCTTTCGGCGGCGGAGCGTGAGGCGCTGATCGGGAGCCGGGAGGGCAACTGGGAGCTCGGGACACGCGACGCGGGCAGCTACGCGACTTTCTCGGACGTCGTCAATTACCTCGTCTGGCTAGGCGATCAGGCCGGCGGGGCGGGCAACCGGCGGGAGCGGCTGGAGGCTGGGGCCCGGGTAATCGGTGCGCATGAGCGGGCGCTGACCCATGCGATGCTCCACGGCACTGGCAACTTGGCGGGGCTGGCCGAGATCCCGGGGGTGACGCTGGTGGGCGGCGCTGGGGCGGAGCGGCGCGAGGGCGTGTTCTCGCTGGCGCTCCAGCAGGTGCCCGCGGCGGATCTCGTGGCGCGTCTCCGCGAGCAGGGCATTCGCGTGCATATCCGCAAGAACGACCACTACTCCGGGAATGTGCTGGGGCCGTTGGGGCTCGAGGCCTGCATCCGTGTCTCGATCGCGCATTACAACACGGAGGCGGAGGTCGCCCGTTTCCTCGCCGCGATGGCCGAGATCGCGGCCTGAGCCGGGCCTGAGATGGGCCTGAACTGGGCTTGAGCGGCGACACGGCCGGTCGCATCCGGGCCGGACATGGGGCGTCGCGCGCCCTAGCCTCGGCCTGCGCGGCAGAGGAGAGCGGCATGTGTGACGCAAGGGTTCTGCGGGGCCTGCAATGAGCGCCCTGCCGCCGGCGGGCGGGTCGGGACGACGCCGCCGTCGCCGCGCCGAAGCGTCGGAGGCAGACGCGACGCCGGCACGCAGCGAAGCCTACCGCCAGCTCCGACCGCCTTTCCCCGCGGTGCCTGTGTTCACCGAAGATCGCGTCGTTGCCTTGCATGAAGCGGCGCTCGGCGTGCTCGAGGAACTCGGCATGGTGGTCCTCCTGCCCGAGGCGCGAGCGCTGTTCAGGGCTGCGGGGGCGGCGGTGGACGAGGACAGCGGCCTCGTGCGCATTGGCCGTCAGATCGTGGCCGCCGCGCTGGCGACGGCGCCGCGCAGCATCACGTTGCGGGGCGGGGCGCGGGAGCGGGATGTGCTGCTGGAGCTCGGCACCCTCGCCATCCAGCCCGGTGCCGGCGCGCCCCATGCGGCGGACAGGCTGCGGGGCCGGCGGCCCGGCACCATCGAGGCCTTCCGCGAGATGACGGTGCTGACGCAGGCCTTCGACGTGCTGCACATGCTGAGCCCGGGCGCGGAGCCGCAGGACGTGCCCGTCCATCTCCGCCATTACGCGATGATGGAGGCGCTGCTCACGCTCTCGGACAAGCCGCCTTTCCTGTTCGCCCGAGGGCGGGGGCAGGTGATGGACGGCTTCGAGATGGTGCGGCTTGGCCGCGGGCTCTCGGAGGCGGAATTCGCTGGCGCGCCCCACTGCTACACCATCATCAACACCAACTCGCCGCGGATGCTGGATGTGCCCATGGCCGAGGGGTTGATCGATTTCGCACGGGCCGGGCAGCTCTCCATCGTAACACCCTTCTGCCTGATGGGGGCGATGGCGCCCGTGACGGTGGCGGGGGCGCTGACACTTTCCCATGCCGAGGCGCTGGCCGCGATAACGCTGACGCAGCTGGCCGCGCCCGGCGCGCCGGTGCTCTACGGCGCCTTTGCCTCGAACGTCGACATGAAGTCCGGCGCGCCGGCCTTCGGCACGCCGGAGCAGGTCAAGGCTAGCCTCGGCGCGGGGCAGCTCGCGCGCCATATCGGGCTACCCTGGCGGAACGCTGCGGGCTGCGCGTCCAACACGAACGATGCGCAAGCGGCGCAGGAAACGGTGATGTCGGCCTGGGGGGCCGTGCTGGCCGGGGCGACGGTGCTGATCCACGGGGCGGGCTGGATCGAAGGCGGGCTGACGGTGAGCTACGAGAAGATGATCACCGACCTCGAGGCGATGCAGGTCTTTGCCGAGCTGTGCGCGCCCGTGCCGGCGGACGATGCGGCGCTGGCCCTCGATGCGCTGGCGGAGGTGGCGCCGGGGGGGCACTTCTTCGCGGCCGCCCACACCATGGCGCGCTACCGCGACGCCTTCTATCCGCCGCTGGTGGCCGACTGGTCCAATATCGGCACCTGGACGGAGCGCGGGGCGGAGGATGCGGATACGCGCGCGACGGCGATCTGGCAGCGGGTGCTGGCCGAGACGCCGGCGCCGCCGGTGCCGGCGGCGCAGCGTGCCGCGCTGGAGGCCTTCACCGCCCGGCGCCGCGCCGAAGGGGGGGCCGCGCCGGCGGGTTGAGCGTTCGAGGCAAGCGGTATCCCGGCTGGTCGCCGGGATGCTTTCTAGTGGTCGCTGCGCCACCGGCCGCTGGTCCCTCGTTTGCGTGTAGTGTTGGGGTGCGGCGTTCGTAAGGGGGCTGGGGAGGAGCCGCGGGGGCTCCATCACCAGCGTGTTCGAAGGGCAGACCCGCCTCAAGGACGCTCTTCGAGCGCCGGCGTTGCCGGTGGCTGCGCCATCCTTGACCCGGGCCCGCCCTTCGGCCGGTGGCCGGTGGCTACCCGGCGCCGGTGCTCGCGGGGGTGCGATCCGGCTGCGTGCGGTAGGTGAGGGGGGCGTCGCTGTTTCCGTCGTCTTCGAAGTGCCCGGCGAGCTCGGCCATCACGGCGGTGTGGCGGGGGGATTTGGAGCAGACGGGATCGGTCGCCGCCGCATCGCCGGCGAGCGCCATGGCCTGGCAGCGGCAGCCGCCATGGTCGATGGCCTTCCTCTCGCAGCTCCGGCAGGGTTCCTGCATCCACGCGTCGCCGCGATAGGCGTTGAAGGCCGCGCCGTCGTACCAGATCTCGCGGAGGGATTTTTCGCGCACGGTGTCGAAGACGAGATGCGGGATGCTCTGCGCTGCGTGGCACGGCAGCACGAGACCGTCCGGCGCGATGTTGAGGCCCGTGGAGCCCCAGCCGCCCATGCAGGCCTTGGGGTATGCCGCGTGATAGTCCGGCGGCACGAAGTCGATCACGAGGGTGCCCTTCAGGCGGGCGCGCGCGTCGTCGACCACGCGGCGGGCCTCGAGCGCCTGGTCCTTCGTGGGCATGAGGGCGGCCTTGTTCTTCGTGGCCCAGCCGTGGAACTGCACGCAGGCGACCTCGAGCCGGCGGGCGCCCATCTCGACCGCCATGGCGATGGTGGCCTCGAGATCGGCGAGGTTCTGGCGGTGCATCACGGCGTTGAGGGTGAGCGGAAAGCCGAGACGGCCGATCCATTCGGCCACCTGCATCTTGCGCTTGAACCCGCCCTCGTAGCCGCCGATCCGGTCTGCCATGCCGGCGTTCACCCCCTGGAGGGAGAGCTGCACATGATCGAGCCCGATGGCGTCGAGCGCTGCGAGCCGCTTCTCGGTGAGGCCGATGCCGGAGGTGATGAGGTTGGTGTAGAGCCCGGCCTTCACGGCGGCCTCGG
>JBCBEP010000162.1:0-6388 GCA_038528605.1 Pseudomonadota bacterium | reverse complement strand
TTTACAAGTTCAAGACCCCGTCGGGCATCATCGGCAACGTGATGACCTACAAGCATGGCGGCAAGCAGTACGTTGCCGTCTATTCGGGCATCGGCGGCTGGGCCGGCATCGGCCTCGCAGCGGGCCTCGTGAACCCGAACGACGGCCTGGGCGCCGTCGGCGGCTACGCGAGCCTGTCGGACTACACCGCCCTCGGCGGTCAGGTGACGGTGTTCACCCTGCCCAACTGATCGGGCTTCGAGGCGGGCTCCGGCCTGCCTCGCCTCTCCGGGCGCCGCCGCCATCAGGCTGGCGGCGCCCGCTCCGCTCGCAGGCCGGGCGCAACCAGAAGCTCACGAGATCAGACATCCCTGGGAGGGAACCCCATGCGCATCGCACCCGCGACCCTCGTCGCCGCGCTGCTTGCCGCCATCGCCCCCGCGGCCCTTGCCGACGGTGACAATATCACCGCCGTGACCAACGAGGACGGCAAGTACCTCACCGCCGATGGCGTGCCGACCTTCAACGTTCAGGACGACGGCACGGTGGACTGGTACACCTTCTCGGGCTTCCGCCGCTACCACGCCGAATGCCATGTCTGCCACGGCCCGGACGGCGAGGGCTCGACCTACGCGCCCGCGCTGAAAGAGAGCGCCATCGACATGGACTACTACGATTTCCTCGGCGTCGTCGCCGGCGGCAAGGAGCGCGTGAACGCGTCGGATAATCAGGTCATGCCAGCCTTCGGCACGAACCCGAACGTGATGTGCTACATCGACGACATCTACGTATACCTGAAAGCCCGCGGCGCGGACGCTGTCGCCCGCGGCCGGCCGGCCAAGAAGGAACGCAAATCCGAAGCCTATGCCGAGATGGAAAATGGCTGCATGGGCTGACCTCGGCCGCGCCTCGGCGGCGCTCGGCCTGATGGTTTCGATGGCGGCGCCCGCGGGTGCCGTCGACACCTCGAACCTCGTCTCGGAGACGCAGTTTCGCGTTTGTGCGGACCCTGCGAACATGCCGTTCTCCAACGAGGCGGGCGAGGGCTTCGAGAACAAGATCGCCGAGCTGCTCGCGGCCAAGCTCGACCGGGAGCTGAGCTATACATGGTTCCCGCAGGCCACCGGCTTCGTGCGCAACACGCTGCGCGCCGCGAAATGCGACGTGATCATCGGCTACGCACAGGGCCATGAGCTCGTGCTGAACACGAACCACTACTACGTCTCATCCTACGCGCTGGTCACGAAAGCCGATGGGCCCCTGGCGGCGGTCGATACGCTCTCCGACCCCGCGCTGAAGGATGCGCGCCTCGGCATCGTCGCTGGCAGCCCGCCAGCGACGCACGCCGCGAAGAACGGGCTCGTCGGCCGCGCGAAACCCATCCCGCTCATGGTCGATCGCCGGTATGACGACCCGACCCAGCTCGCCATCGACGACATCGTCTCGGGCGAGACGGACGGCGCGCTGCTCTGGGGCCCCATCGCCGGCTGGTACGCGAAGCAGGCCGAGGCAGACCTCGTGGTCACACCGCTGCTGCGCGAGGAAGGCCCGCCACGGCTCTTCTATCGCATCACGCTCGGCGTGCGGCAGGGGGAGCTCACCTGGAAACGCGAGCTCAACAGCCTGATCCGCCGGAACCAGGACGAGATCAACGCGATCCTTGCGCGTTACGGCGTGCCGCTGGTCGACGAGTTCGGGCGCGCCGACGGGGCGAAGGAGTGAGGGTCCCGACCCTCCTCCTCGCCCTCCTCCTGCCCTTCGCGGCCGCCGCCCAGCCTGTGCCCGAGCCCGACGGCTACCGCATGGACGCATTCCGCGCGCCGGTGCCCGAGACCCTCGCCGGCGGTTTTGTCGTCAATACCGCGCAGGCTAAGGCCCTCTGGCACGCCGGCATCGCCTTCGTCGACGTGATGCCGCGGGACGAGAAGCCGGCGAACTTGCCCGCCGGCACGCTCTGGATCGACAAGCCCCGCCACTCCATCCCCGGTGCGCTCTGGGTGCCGAATGTGGGCTACGGCAAGATCCACCCGAGCCGCGCCAGCTACTTCCTCGCCGCGCTCGAGGCGGTGACGGGCGGGGATCGCGAAGCACCGCTCCTCATCTTCTGCCGCGACGATTGCTGGATGTCCTGGAACGCCGCGCGCCGCGCGATCCTCGACCACGGCTTCACCCGCGTCTTCTGGTACCCCGAAGGCACCGATGGCTGGGAGTGGGAAGACCTGCCCCTCGAGAAGATCCAGCTCTTCGAGATGCCCGGCTAGGGCAGCGCTAGAGGGCGTCCTTGATCAGCCGCGCGAGAGCGAAAGCCCGCTTCTCGAGGATCACGGGGCTCTCGCAGACGAACTGCAGCGAGCGGCGGCGATCCTCGTAGATCCGCGTCTCCCAGGCGAGCGTGTCCTCGAGCTCCTCGATCCGGTCCAGCCCGTCGAAATCCTTCTCGCCCGTCACGGCGCGCAGCTCGGCAATCTCCGTACGCAACGCCTCGATGCGGTCCGTCCGCGCGCGTTCGCGGCGGGACAGCCTTTCGATCCCTTCCACGATTCTTGCCCGCTCCCGGTCGATCCGCGCGAAGCTGCCGGCAAAGAGCGCCACAAGCCTGTCCTCTCGCGCGCGGTCCGCCCCGGCCTCGACAGAGGCGACCAGGGCCTCTGCCTCGGGCATCGATGTGCGGCGGGCGGCAAGGAGTGCGGAGAGCCCGTCGATCTCCGCATCGTCGCGCCAGGCCGACGGGTCCTCGGGCAGCGGCGGGCCGGCCCACATCTGTCCCCAGGAGAGGTGCAGCACCTTGCGCTGCTGGCATGGCCAGTCCTGCTGCGCAAAATCCGCCTGCGCATCGAGCGGCAAGAATGCCGAAACGACAACCAGCGTTGCGCCAAATGCCCATGCAGCGTGCGCCCTCGGCACCTTCAGTCGCAACACGCCCAAAAGGCGTGCATTGATACTTGGCGTAAACCCGCGCTGTGCTACGATTGTTGCACTGCGGCATGGGGAAGAACCGCGGGCATCTGGGAGGTTGCCGGTTGAATGAACCGCTCGTTTCGGGCGGTGCGCATCGAGGGTTTGTGCCATGACGACGCTTGTCTTCTTTGTTTGCCTCGCCTCCGCGCCGGAGAGCTGCCGCGAACGCGAGATCCCGATCTACGAGCCGATCTCTCCCATGGCCTGCGTGATGCAAGCCCCTGACACGCTCGCACAGTGGCGCGAGACCAACCCGAACTGGCAGATCCAGCGCTGGTCCTGCCGCGGCGCCCGGCCGGCGACGCAGAAGGCGAAGAGCTGAGGGCCTACTCCTCCGGGTCGTCCTCGTCCGGCAGCGGGACGCCGTTCTCGACATAGTAGTCGTAAGCCTCGCGCAGGTCCCGGTACTCGTTGCACCCGTCGGAGAAATCGCCGTCGGAGAACGTGAGCCGCACCCCGCTGCAGACCTTGGCGAGCCGCGCCATGGTCTCCTCCGCCATCGCCACGTTGCCCATCTGCAGGTACGCCTCGCCGAGATACTCCAGCGCCTGGCGGTGGCGCGGGTTCAGCTCCAGCGCGGTCTCGTAGTGCTTCAGCGCGAGATCGTAGAGGTGCATCTTGCGGTAGCCGTAGCCCAGCAGGTTGTGCGCGTTGTCGTGCCAGGGGCGCCGCCGCACCACGCGGTTGAGGCTGTTGACCATGCGCTCCCAGTCCTTCGCCTTCCGGTAGCGGATGGCCGCGGCATAGTCCTTGTCGCCCGATTCCGCGCGCGGGCTCATATCCCCGCTGAAGACGGCGTGCGCCTGCTGATGCGGCGCGAAGGCCAGGGCCGCAGCGGCAATGAGGGGCAGGCAGGCGGCGGTCAGGATCTTGCGCATCGAAAGCCCTTCTCGTGTCGATCGTTCTCGCAAGGTAGCTCTGACACTGCATCGGAAAAGCTCAGCCCCGTCGCCGCGCCATGACGCCGCGCGCCGGATCGTAGGCCCAGACAGCGGCGGCAAAGAAGACGATGCCGGCGAGCAGCACAATGCCGAGCGCATCCGGGTTATGCTTCACGTAGAGCGCGTAGCGGATGAGCTCGACTGCATGCGTGAAAGGGTTTGCCTGTGCGATGTCGTGGAGCAGCGGGGAGCCTTCCTTGATGCGCCAGAGCGGATAGAGGGCGGAGGACGCGAAGAACATCGGGAAGATCACGAAGTTCATAACGCCCGCGAAGTTCTCGAGCTGGCGCACGGTGGAGCTGAGGAAGAGCCCGATGGCCCCCAGCATCAGGCCCGACAGGATGAGCGCGGGCAGCACGGTGACGAACCCGAGCGGTGGCGGCTCGATCCCCCAGGCCCAGGCAATTGCCAGGAACGCGTAGACCTGCAGCGTGCTCACGGCGGTCGACGCGAGCAGTTTCGACATCAGCAGGAACCAGCGCGGATAGGGGCTGATGAGCATCGACCGCATCGCCCCCGTCTCCCGGTCGTAGACCATGGAGAGCGAGGACTGCATGCCCTGGAAGAGCTGGATCATCGCGCAGAGGCCGGGGACCACGTAGACCTCGTAGAGCACATAGGTCTCGTAGGGCTCGATGATCGAGAGGCCGAGGACCGCGCGGAAGCCGGCCGCGAAGATGAAGAGCCAGACGAGCGGGCGCACGAGGGCGGAGAGAAAGCGCTCCTTCTGCTGGAGGAACCGCACCCCTTCGCGCCAGACGATGCCGCCCGCGCAACGCGCCCAGCCGCGCCAGCCCTGCGCCTCCCAGGCCGGGATGTCGTCGGGCGCGCGCATCAGGCCGCGCCGGCGTCGGCGCTGGTGCCGGTGAGGGCGAGGAAGGCCTCGGCGAGCCCCTTCTTGCCGGCGAGCGCCGCGGCCGTGTCGGTCGCGACGACGCGGCCCTCATGGAGCGCGACGACGCGGTCTTCCGGCAGGATCTCGTCCACGAGATGCGTGGCCCAGAGCACGCCGACACCTTCGTCCGCAGCCAGCCGGTGCATGTCCTCGACCAGCGCCGCCCGCGCCTGGATGTCGAGCCCGGCGGTCGCCTCATCGGAGAGCAGCAGGCGGGGGCGGTGGAGGAGCGCGGCGGCAATCTCCGCCCGGCGCGCCTGCCCGCCGGAGAGCGCGCGGAGCTTCGCGTCGAGCCTGTCTCCCAGCCCCATGCGCTCCATGAGCGCCGCCCCCCGTTCGAGCGCCTCGGCCCTTGGCAGGCCATGCAGCGCACCCTGGTAGAGGAAGTTCTGCGAAACCGTGAGGTTCGGGTCGAGCGCGCGGCTCTGAAACACCACGCCGAGGCGGCCGAGGGCCGCCTGCGGCGCGCGCTTGATGTCGTGCCCGCAGACGGCGATGCGCCCCTCGCGCGCATCGTAGAGCCGGGTGACAAGGTTGGAGAGCGTGGTCTTCCCCGCCCCGTTCACCCCGAGCAGCGCCGTGAAGGACCCCTGCGCCACGCTGAGCGAGACATCCGAGAGGACCCGGCGCTCGCCGAAGCGATGGCCGAGCCCCTCGATCTCGAGCGCAGGGGCCGTGGCGCTCACTGGATCTGGATCTCCACGCGCTGGCTCTCGCCCGTCGAGCCCGGGATCTTCATCTCATACCGGCCCGGCTTGATGGCGACGAAGGAGAACTCGATCGTGCCCTCATCGTCGAACTCGAAGCTATCGATCGCCATGGGGCGGATCTCGAGGTCGTTGATCACGATCTCGTCCATCCACACCGCGCGGAAGAAGTCCGGCCCGTGCAGCGCGAGCTCCTGGCTGCCGTCCGACGTGATCATCATCTCGTAATAGGCGCCGGACTGGAGCGTGATCGGCCCCTCGGCCAGCGGCTTTCCGGCGGCGAGGGTAAGCTCGATCTCCTCGCCCTTGTTGCACTTCGCGAGGAGGCCGGCGAAGCCCATGTCCTTGCCCTCGCAGAGCGGCGCGGCGGCAGAGACGCCCGCATAGAACGTGGCGGCGATGAAGGCGGGGGCGGCGATGCGCATCATGATGGTTCTCCCTTGTGTGTTCTTTGGTCGAGCGACGGTGGGGTGAACCCCACCCTACCGCCAGGCGCTGCGTTTCGGGCAAGCGGTAGGGTGGGGTTCGACCCCACCGGTGGTCAGTTCGGCGAGACCACCACGCCCCAGGGCTGTTCGCCCACGGTGATGGATTTGATGACCTTCTCGGCCTCCACGTCGATCACGCTGATGTCGTTGGAGTTGCCGTTGGTGCTGATGATGTACTTCTCGTCGGGCGTGAAGCCGAGCTGCCAGACACGCTGGCCGACGAGCAGGTAGTCCTTCACCTCGTCCGTCTCGCCGTCGATCACGGCCACGCGGTTGGAGGGGCCGAGGGCCACGAAGACCTTCTTGCCGTCCGAGGTCACGCGCACGCCCACGGGCTGAAGCGCCTCGGGCGCGATGCCGGCAACCTCGAAGCCGATCTTCTTGGTAATGTCGCCCGTGGCGGGGTCGATGACCGCCACC
>JBCBEP010000161.1:0-6520 GCA_038528605.1 Pseudomonadota bacterium | reverse complement strand
CGCGACGGGGCGAACGCGGTCTTCGTCAGCTCCTCGCTCGTGGTCGGCATCGCGACCCTGCCGCCGGCGCTCTTCTTCTGGGAGATCCCGGTCAGCCTCGCCACCTGGGCGCTTATCGGGCTCATCGTGCTGTCTTCCTCCCTCCGCACTTTTGCCGATATCAAGGCCTATGCGACGGGCGATGCGGGTTTTCTTGCGCCTTTCACCTATCTTCGTCTCGTGACGGTCGGCTTCGCCGGCTTTGTGCTGTTTGGCGAAGTGCCCGACGGGGCGACGCTTCTGGGAGGAGCGGTAATCATCGCGTCGACGCTCTATATCGGTTTTCGCGAACGCCAGCTGCGCAAGCCCGGGCATGGCGGGGGGGCCGGCCCATGATGCTGGTGCGGAAAACCCTGTTGCCGATCGATATGGCGGCCTGGCGCGGACGCTTTGTGGGCCTCGCGGCGCTCATCCTGTTGCCCGCGGAGCCGGCCATCGCGCAGGCTGGACCAGCCGAGGCGGACCGTGGCGCACCCGAGCGCTTCAGGCTCACCGCCTCGCGCAGCCTGGACGGCATCGTGGCGCTCAATGGCGTGGCACCCAACGGGACCAGCCGCCAGCGCTTCCTGCGGGCCGCGGGCCTCGCGCCGCCGACGGACGGGGGCGATATCGATGCCTGGCTCGCGGGGCTCGACGGGATCCGGCTCGATCCGGCATCGGGCGAGGCTGACTGGCCGGCAACGGCGTATCGCGCGCTGCGGGCGTTCAGCCTGCTCGAAGCCGGTCGCCTCAGTATCGCCGGCGAGGCGGTGTCCCTCGAAGGCCGGGCGCAGGATGCCGCTGCGCTCGACCGGATCGACGCGCTGCTCGCGCCGGACTGGTTCGCCGCCGTTTGGGTCGACCCGGAGCCGCCGGGTCTCACCCTCGAGCTTTCGCCGAGAGGGCGGCTCCGCGCGGAGGGTATCTTGCCGCCTGGCCTCGAGCGCGGTGTGTTGGCGGACGCCCTGCCCGGCCTTTCTCTGCCTGGGAGCGGCGATGGCGTTATCGCCGACGCCGCGGAAGCAGATCTCTCGCTCGCGCCGGATGTGGCACCGCTGCCGAAGGCGGCTCCGGCAGGGTCCCGCATCGCCGAGGCGGCCGAACCCTTCGAGCAGCGCGCCGCCTCCGTGGCGACACCCGCCGAAAGCGCAGTGTGGCGCGCGGTGCTGGAGGCACTGCCCATCGCCCTGCCGCGGATGGCAACGGGAAGGATCACGCTGGCACCACGCAGCATCGCGATCGAGGGACGTCTGCGGCGGGGCTTCAGCGCCGCCGACACCCGCGCCGCCCTCCGCTCGGCCCTGCGCAGCGCCACCGGCGCGCCGGGGATCTCTCCGGCAGCGGGTGAGAGCGGGACAGAGCCGGATGATCCGGAGCTCGCCATCGCGAATGCGCCGGACGGCGCGTGGCTGATCCGGCTCGACCTCACGGATGCGCCCCCGCCGGCGCGGCTGACCATCGCCTTTGCCGACGGCGCCGTGAGCCTCGCCGGCATCCTGCCAGAGGGTTTCGACGCGGATACCGCGCTGGTACGCAGCGGCGGCGCGCTCCGCGCGGGCCTTACCTCCGGCGGCGCCGGCGACCCGTTCCTCTGGCGCGGTATCGTCGACGCCCTGGGCGCCCTGCGCGGTGCCTTCGCCGCCGTGGAAGGCACGGTAACGGGGGAGCGGATCGACCTCACGGGAACGCTCCTGCCCGGATACGACCCCGCCGATGTGCGCACCTTCCTCGAGACGCGCCTCACCGATCGCGGCCCCGTCCCGGACCTCGAGCTTTCCTTGACGGCCGCGCCTTCGAGCGAGGGCACAGAGCGCGTAAACCTTCTCTCCGGAAGCCGCGAACGCTTCGCGAATGGCGCCTGGACAGCGATCGCCGAGCCGCTGTCACCCAACGATATTCCAAACGGAGCCGCGGCGGATCAGTAGGCCGACAGCGGCGCTTTGGCGGCACCCGCTGAAGCAGCCGAGCGGCAGCCCGGCAAGCACCCGCCGCCCCCGCGCGCCGAATGCGCCCGCTCGGCATTGACAAGTCCCGGAGCGACCGAATACGCCCACCGACGGGCGGGTGGCCGAGTGGTCGAAGGCGCTCCCCTGCTAAGGGAGTATACCTCAAAAGGGTATCGTGGGTTCGAATCCCATCCCGCCCGCCAGAATTCCCAAATAAATTGTTGATAAATCAGTGTTTTTCCGACGGCAGTTCATTCTATTCCACACGCCAATCCACACGTTGGCAGACGAGAATGGCCCCTCTGCCTCATTACGCGCGCGATCCACCAGGTCGGCGCCCTCATCCCATCGTTCCGCAATATCTCGGAGAACATCCATGAACCGCATGACACGAAGAGCCGTTGTTGCGACAGCACCAGCCGCACTTGCGGCAACCAGCATCGTCCCCGCATCGGGTGGCGCACAGAACGGCATCGACTATGCTACCATCCGCAAGCGCATCGTCTTGGTGGTAGATACCTTCAGCAGGTCCACAGTGGGCTTTCCCGACCCGATGCCTGCTGAGGAGGCGGCCACCGCCCTTAGCTGGTCGGATGCTGAGCTAGACGACTATGACGTGGTCGGACCTTTCGCTCAGAAGAGGGGCGTCAGCGTTGAATGTCTAGTGGTCGGCGATGTGAAGGCGCTCATTCATGACAGCCGTCGGCTGCGGGAGCGTGAACAGGCCGAGCGCCATGCCGCTGACAGCGACCCGGCGGTCATTGCCTACCATCAGTGGCAGGAGATTGAGCGCAACGGGCTGCTGGCCTCCGAAGCGGAGGCGGTGGTGCACGAGAGGCTCGGCGGCGCACGTGGCGACGAGGTCAAGGCATGATCGAGCGGCTCACGCCCGCCAGCCCGGCGGCTCAGAGCCCCCCACCCCCAGCATGGGACCCGCCCGGGGGTGCATCTATCAGCCCCTCTCTCCCGGAAAATTTTTGAAACTCCGGAGTGGAAGGTGCGCGCTCTTCAAACGGATGTACCAGCCAAGTGAAAATCGCACGGGCCTGTAGCGGAGCGCCACGGCTTTGTGAAAGGACATCCGAAGCTCAGACCGCTGCGGAGCGGACACTCGTGGCCTTTCAGAAGAATGTCAGCTTGGGGCCGGCTCCGTCGCCCACACCAATATGAAATCTGCCCGATGTGGCGCAGTTTCAAAGCTGTCGAGTTCGCCACACTCGAATGGGTCGACTGGTTCAACAACCGCCGCCTCCTCGAGCCGATTGGCAACATCCCACCCGCCGAAGCAGAAGCCAACTTCTACGCAGCATTGGAAACGCATGACGTGGCCGCGTAGCTAAAGATCACAGGCTTCCAGCAAACCCGGCGCGGTTCATCTCGCTTCCCAGCCATCTCTGGTCCTCCTCAAAGGGGAATAATCCTATCCCAGTGGATGGACCACTTCAGTGGGGGCACTCCAGGCAGCCACACGGTGCGATCACAGGTCCATCTGGTCGCCACTCCCACCTTCCAGCGTTGCTCGCGCCTTCTGGTCGTAGCCATGAACGTCGAGGTTGATCTGGAAGCGTACATCGTCTTGCAAGCGGAGCCGAAGCTGTGAGAGCACATGCGGGCCGCCATCAAGCGGAAGCGTCGCCCGGCCGCCCTGACGGGTACGGCTACTGCCCCCGCCACTCTCGACCTCCGCGATCAGATCGTAGGCGATGGTCTTGCCCGGGCCTCCCGCTGCCAACGCGATGAACCGCGTCGCCTCACCGTCGCGCTCGACCTCGATCCAAGCCATGAGCCCTGTGGCGTCGCCTTCAGCGGCCGCAGCGCCCCGTGACGCCCCGAGCATGTCTCCGGCCGCGGCGGCGATCCAGACGCCGAGAAGGCCGAGTGCGCCGCGCCTGCTCGCCCGCGAGGCGTGCTGGTTTGCGTGCTCACCCTCGCGCCGCTGCGCCCCCCGCCCGCCATGCCCCGCATGCCTGTTCATTGCTGCAGGATCACGGTTGCAGGCACGTCACGGCCGAGATCGAGCGCGTCGAAATCGCGCCGTGCCTCGTCGTCGCGCGGTGTCAGGAGCGGGTCGCGCGCGGTGCCAATTTCGGGCGCCTCGCCCGAATGGCGCTGCATGCGGATCAGCGCGTCACAGTCGATCCCGAGGCGCCGGCGCTCCGCGTCGCTCGTCTCCGGGCCGCAAAGGTCGCGTCCACCTTCTGTCTGCTCCGCGGCCGTGCCGTCGACCTCGGGCGTGATCGTCTCGATCCGGACCTTCTCGCCGGGCGCGGCCGCATCGGGGAGGATCTCCTCGATGCCGACCGAGCGATCGCTTGTGCCGATTTGGTCGGGCAGATCGAGGCCGTTCTGGGCCAAAGCGCTCGCAGCGATGCCGGCGACACCTAATAGCCCGGCGAGCAGACAGGCCGGGCGCAGGTACCGCCGGCTGTGCGTGACTGGCCATGAACTGAATAGGAGAGGCATGGCGGTTCTCCTTCTGCCTTGGGCCTCACGGCCCAGTCTGCCGTGGGCCTCAAGGCCCGGTACGTGTGACGGTGACGGGAGGCGCGGAGAAGCCTTCCTGCGTGACGACCATGGGCGCCGTGTCGCTCCCCATCTGGTCGAAACGGAAGACATGGCCGACGCCGGTCTGGCGCACCGCGATCGTCTTGTCGCCGTCCTGGCTGATGCCGATGGCGTTGTTGAAGCCGTCCTGGCGCAGGAGCGCGCTGTTGCCCTGGCCGGTCTGCTCGGAGGAGGCGTCGTTGAAGCTTCCGCGCTGCTCCACCGTCACGCTGTTCCCTTCTTCCCGCCCGGCGCCGCGGAAGAGCGCGCCCGAGATTGTGGACTGGCTGACCCGCGCTGTGTTCTGAAGGCCGCTCTGCAGAACGACGGCACTGTTGCCGACGCCGCCGGCGCCATCCTGTTCCACCCGGGCCGCATGGCCGGCACCGCTCTGGACCACGAGGCCTGCCGCAGGGCCGCTCTGGCGCACACCCGCCCGATGGCCGGCGCCTTCCTGCAGAATGACAGCGCGCCCACCGTCTTCGGACGCGGTCACGCTGGCCAGATTGTCCTCCCCGCCCTGCACAATGACGACGCTCGAGCCCGTTCCGATCTGCTCGATTGCCGATGGTAGCGTCCCGGCGCGCTCGCCGCTTACGGCCGTGGCGACATCGCCGATCTGCCGGATGACGGAGAGCCTGCTCGTCTCCTCGCTCTCGAGGCGGGTCTGTGCTTCGGCACTCCCCGTTACGGCGTCTGCCGCAAAAGCGCTCGCCAACAGGAGCGGGAGGAGGGCGGGCAAGGCTTGTCGCTTGATCGGCATCATTCGGGATCTCCCGAGTTCTGTGCAAACCCGGCTCCGCGGGGGCGAAGCCGGGCCGGCCCTTCCGGCCGCATGATGCGGCCGTGTACGAAGCCGCATCAAGATGCGACCGTTGCGGGCCTCCGGCGCTCCAAGCGAGGGGGACCCATCTGCCATTCGGGCCCTTTGGGGCGCCGGTCCGGGAAGGCCCCCGCGCCCTGCGGCGCGAAGGCCCCTGTCGCCTTACTGCCGGACGAGGGCAGAGTTGGAGAAGCCGTGCTGCTGCACGTTCGCAAAGTCGTTGCCGCTCTGCGAGATGAAGGCGAGGTTGCCAATACCGAGCTGCTCCAGCGAGGCCTTGTTGTGGTCGTTGTCCTGGAGGATCGTACCACTGTTGTCGACACCGTCCTGCAGGATCGAGGCGCTGTTGTAGTCGCCGTCCTGGACCGTCTCGGCGTCGTTGAACGATCCGTACTGGATCGTCACGCCGCTGTTCCAGTCGCCTTCCTGCATGATCGAGGCGTCATTGTCGAAGCCGCCGAGCTGGACAATCTCGGCTGCGTTGTAGTCACCCACCTGGGAGACCTTGGCATCGTGCGCCTCGCCCTCCTGGGTGATGCGCGAGTCGTTGAAGTCACCTTCCTGGTAGGACGACGCCTCGAGCGCGAGGCCGAGACCGGTCTGATAGATCGACGCGTCGTTGTAGTCGCCGTCCTGATCGATCCGGGCGTTCGCGTTATCGCCGCGCTGCTTGATCGCGGCTTCGTTGTACGACGCGAAGCTTCCGTTGGTCTCGTACTGGTTGATGTCGGCCCGGTGGTCTTCGCCGTCCTGGTCGATCGACGCGACGCTGCGATACGCCTCCGAGGTGTTGCCCGAGCCAGGGAACTGCGCACCCGAGCCGTCATTGCCCTGCTGGATATCCGCCTGGTTGTCGTCGCTGAAGTTGTTGCCGGTGTTGTTCTGGCGAATGCGCGCGCCGTTCTCGTCGCCGACGGTGGTGATGACTGCGTAGTCACCACGGCTCTGGCCATTGCTGTCCTGATCGACCTCGGCCTTGTTGCGATCGCCAATCTGGATCACGTCGGCAACGGCGCCGTTGCCGGTGTGACGCTGGTCGATATCCGCCTTGTTCAGCTTGCCGATCTGATCGACCCAGGCATTCGCGCTGTCATGCTCGGTCTTCTCCCGGTCCTTCACGCGCCGGATGAACGGGTCGTCCGGGTGCATCGGGTCGGCGTGGCGGCCCATGCTCGGCGTCGGGCCGTCG
>JBCBEP010000160.1:5521-6728 GCA_038528605.1 Pseudomonadota bacterium | reverse complement strand
TTTCTATTTCGCGTCAGCGAAGCTCCAATTGATTTGTTTTTTGTAGCCTTTATGACTCTTTTTGTAGTGCAGTTCGTGATGAGTATTACTAAGAAGAGCTATCGATACTCTCATCGAGTTGCAGTACTTGGGCTGCCACGCTCAGGAAAGACAACGATGATTACAGTTCTATTTGACAGGATCATCTCGAGCACAATCGCAAAAAAAGTAAGTGTTCAAGGTAATGAGACAGTAAACCGGATAACACAGAACCTTCACCGCCTTCAGAATGGGGAGCATTTGCAACCTACAACTGATAATGGTGTTTTTGCATACAGATTTGGGTTTGAGAAGTATGGCTTCCCAATAAAGAAATTGTTTGATGTTGAAGTGGCAGATTTCCCGGGCGAGTACTCAGCAGATTTTGCGACTTATCAAGACATGTCTGAAGACTTCCACGGGCTTTTTAAGAAAGAGTTCTTTTCGTGGATAGTAAGAGCTGACAGGTATATTTTTACAATCGATACTATCTCATGTGTTATAAATGGTGATAAATCTCGAAATGCGCATGAGATATTGATCAAGAACTCCGTCCTAAATCTGAAGCAGGAACTACTTGATAATGGACTGGAAAACAAGAAAGCAATTCTTGTTTTTACAAAGTGCGATGCACTTCTAGCAGATAAATCAGTCTTTAGTGAAGAATCTCATGAAGGAACGAATGAATCTTTCTTCTATGGCTCTGGCGAGATTGAAGAATTATCCACCAACGCAGAGAATATCAGAAGGCTTGCCCAGAGACATGACGAGCTTCGTTTGAAGTTTGAAAGTACTATACAATTTTTGAGACATAATTTTGATGATGTGCAGGTCGTATTTCACAGCTCCTACATGGACACACCTCCCACAGAAAGTGCATCAGAAAGGATCATTGCTTTTATGCTCCCATGAGATTCTCTTCAATGACCCCGATGCGTGCCTTCGTTATCTAACACCAGCGAGAGTACGGTGTGTGGTTTCCGCCCACCGTTGCTCATCGGCGCCGCGCCCGCGGTGGGCGGGGACCGCCCACCCTACCGCGGGGTGGGACGGCGCCATTCGGGGCCGGCCTGGCCGGTGGCAAGGTCGCGATGGAGCGAGGAGTAGGGCCAGTCGGCCGGGCGCTCGACAACGCCGTGCTTCACCGGGTTGGCCCAACAATACGCCACATGCGCCCGCCAATCCGCCT
>JBCBEP010000160.1:0-5421 GCA_038528605.1 Pseudomonadota bacterium | reverse complement strand
CCGTTGCCACACCCCGGCCTCCCCCTTCCGCACCTTGCTCGCCGATATCGGTAGGGTGGGGTTCCACCCCACCGCATCACAACGCCCACCACCCCGCATCGCGCCCGCCTCAACACCCCCAACGGTGGGGTGGAACCCCACCCTACCGCCATTCGGGGGGCACGATGCCGCGGCGGATGTCGCGGTGGATCGAGGAGTAGGGCCAATCGGTCGGGCGGGCGACGAAACCGTGCTTCACCGGGTTGGCCCAACAATACGCCACATGCGCCCGCCAATCCGCCTCGTCCCGGATGAGGTGCTCCCAGAACCGCCGTTGCCACACCCCGGCCTCCCCCTTCCGCACCTTGCTCGCCGATATCGGTAGGTTGGGGTTCCACCCCACCGCGCGCATGCCCCGGGTAAACCGGGCCTTCACGGCACCCACACGCCCCGAGAAATCCCCGTCACCCGCCGGCAGGCGCATCACCAGATGCAGGTGGTTCGGCAGCACCACCGCGGCGTCTAGCCGGAAGGGACGCTCGCGCGCCGTCTCGGCCATCGCGCGGCGGAGGAGATCGGCCCGCTCCGTGAGGAGCGCTGCCCCCCGGTCTTCGAGCGCGAGGGTGAGGAACCAGGGCGCACCCTCGGCCCGTGCTCGGCGATCATTCGGCATGCGGCGCAGCCTCGCCGGCCTCGGTTAACGGTGGGTTGAAAACCCACCCTACCGATGAGGCGGGCGTCGGGTGACAAACCGTCGAATGCCGCGGCGTCCGAGCCCTCGGGCGCCGGTCGCGGGCGCTGGGGCGTCCCGGGCTCGACCCGGAACCTCCCGGAACGGCGGTTACGCATAGAGCGTGAACGTCGTCGGGCGGGTGCGGCGCTGGCGGCGTTCGCGTTCGGCGGCGCGGCGTTCGATGGCGCGGATGGTTTCGATATGGCGGTCCGCTCGCCAGGTTGCGCCCTCCGCCATAAGGCGGTGGACATGAGCGCGGCCCGTATGCGGGTCGAGCGGCAGCGTGCCGGCGGCGGGGTCGGCGAAATAGATCGTTCCCTCGTCGGCTGTGCGTGCGATAGTCATGGCTCGTCTCCTGCCCTCCGTGCCGCAGGCGGCATCGGCCCGGGCTTCTTCGTTCCCGCGACCATGGCGCAGGCTCGGGCGGCGTTGCGCGAACCGGGCCGGCTGCGTGCGGTCAGAGGGCCTGGAGCGCGAGCCAGGGGGTCAGGTTGAAGGTGACGATCAGGATCTTGTAGCCGGCGAGGTAGCGGAAATAGGCCGCCGGCAGCGCCGCATCCGCCATCCCGAAAAGCCGGCCGTGGATGCCGATCAGCCTCTCCCGCGCGAGCACCACGCCGAGGGTCGAGACGATCAGGAAGGCAAGGTTGATGAGCGTGCAGAGGCCGAGGAAGGCGGTCAGGGTATCGAGCGTCATCGGGTCCTCTAGGGTCAGCCGCAGGCCCGGTCGCCTGCCTCCGATGTCTGGCATCTGGCGCCCGGCAGCGCCTTGACCGCCGTCAATTGCCCCTTGAGCCCCGGCGCCCGAATGCCGGACAGGCGGGACCCCCGAGGTGGCGTTTTGTGCACCCCGGGGGCCCCGATAGTCCGTTTTCGAGGCGAGGGGGACCCCCGATGGCGCGTTTTCGCACCCCGGCACGCGGCGCGCCCCCGGCTCGCCCGGCGCCCTTCCTGCCTTAGGGGCGGGGGGCGTTGCGCGCCTCGCCCGCCCGCCGCGCGCTCCGGCTCATGCCGAGAAGCCGGCGCAGGTTGATCGGCAGGAGCAGCGCGTGGAGGAGGAAGACAGGCAGCAGGCCGGCCATCAGCGCATAGGCGATGAAAGCGAGGTTCGAGCCGATGCCGAGCAGCCTGAGCGGCAGCATCGAGGTCATCGAGAAGCTCAGAAGCACGAGCGCGCCCGCGGCGAAGCCCACCAGATCCGTCAGCGCCTGTCCCATCCGCAACCTCCAAAAGCTTGCGAAACCGGTTTAAAGAACGGAGCGTCAAGCGATCCGTGAAGCCAGCGTCTGAAGGGCGTGAAGGCCGCTTTTCACAGGTTCACCAGCGCCTTAGGGTCGGCTGCACTGATCGGGGAGGATGCGATGCAGAAGGTGACGTTCCGGCCCGAGGAGGTGATCTTCACCGAGGGCGACCCCGGCGATCTCTGCTACCGGGTGGTCACGGGCTCGGTGGAGATCCGCCTGCGGCCCTTCGAGGCCTCGGCAGAACGCGGCCAGGGCGAGGTGATCGCGAAGCTCGGGCCGGGGGAGATTTTCGGGGAGATGGCGATCATCGATCCGGGGCCGCGCTCCGCCACCGCCGTCTCCACCGGGCTCACCACCTGCCAGGCCTACACGGCCGACGAGGTGCTGGAGATTTTGCGGGAGGATCCCGCCTCGGCCATCGATTTCGTGCAGACGCTGATCGTGAAGCTGCGCCGCACGAACCGCAAACTCGCCCGCCTCGCCGCCGAGGCCGCCCGCCGCTAGCCGCGAAACGCCCCCCGCCGCATCTTGCCGCGGTGCCGCACGAGGCGCTAGAGCGTGGCCCGCGGCGGCGTCACAGGGGCGCTGTCCTGGAGGGGGCGTCCATGCCGAAGCGCGAAGATATCCGGTCGATCATGATCATCGGGGCCGGGCCCATCGTCATCGGCCAGGCCTGCGAGTTCGACTATTCCGGCGCCCAGGCCTGCAAGGCGCTGCGCGAGGAGGGCTACCGGGTGGTCCTCGTCAACTCCAACCCCGCCACGATCATGACCGATCCCGGACTGGCGGACGCCACCTATATCGAGCCCATCACGCCGGAGATCGTGGCCAAGATCATCGCGGCGGAGCGGCCCGACGCGCTCCTGCCGACCATGGGCGGGCAGACGGGCCTCAACACCGCTATGGCATTGGCGGATATGGGAATTCTCGACGAATACGGCGTCGAGCTCATCGGCGCGAACCGCGAGGCCATCGAGAAGGCAGAGGACCGCAAGCTCTTCCGCGAGGCGATGGATAGGATCGGGCTCGAGAGCCCCAAGGCCGCCATCGTCACCGCCCCGAAGCTCGCGGACGGGTCACGTGATATCGAGGCCGGCATGGCCGAGGCACGCCAAACCCTTGCGCTCACGGGCCTTCCCGCCGTCATCCGCCCCGCCTTCACCCTCGGCGGCACCGGCGGCGGCATCGCCTACAACCGCGAGGACTACGAGCGCATTTGCCGCTCCGGCCTCGAAGCATCGCCGGTCGGCCAGATCCTCGTCGACGAAAGCCTGCTGGGCTGGAAAGAGTTCGAGATGGAGGTGGTCCGCGACCGAGCGGACAACGCCATCATCGTCTGCTCCATCGAGAACGTGGACCCCATGGGCGTCCATACCGGCGACAGCATCACGGTCGCGCCCGCCCTCACGCTGACCGACCGCGAGTACCAGCGCATGCGCTCGGCCTCCATCGCCGTCCTCCGCGAGATCGGCGTGGAGACGGGCGGCTCCAACGTGCAGTGGGCCATCCACCCGGAGACGGGGCGCATGGTGGTGATCGAGATGAACCCGCGCGTCTCCCGCTCCTCCGCGCTCGCCTCGAAGGCCACCGGGTTTCCCATCGCCAAGATCGCCGCGAAGCTCGCCATCGGCTACACGCTCGACGAGCTGGACAACGACATCACGGGCGTCACGCCCGCGAGCTTCGAGCCGACCATCGACTATGTGGTCACGAAGATCCCGCGCTTCGCCTTCGAGAAGTTCCCCGGCTCCGTGCCGGAGCTGACGACGGCCATGAAGTCGGTCGGCGAGGCCATGGCCATCGGCCGCAGCTTCCACGAAAGCCTGCAGAAGGCGCTGACCTCGCTCGAGACGGGCCTCTCCGGCCTCGACGAGATCGAGATCCCCGGCATAGGCGAGGGCGAGGCGGCGGACCGGCGCGAGGCCGTGATGGCCGCCCTCGGCAAGCGCACGCCCGACCGGATCCGCTACATCGCCCAGGCGCTGCGCGAGGGGCTCACGCTCGACGAGATCGAGGCCGCCACGGGCTGGGACCGCTGGTTCCTCCAGCGCCTCGACGAGATCGTGTCGGAGGAGGCACGGCTCGTCTCCGAGGGCCTGCCCGAGGACGGCGCCGGCCTTCTCCGCCTCAAGCAGATGGGCTTCACCGATGCCCGCCTCGGCACCCTCACCAACCTCACCGAAGAGGGCGTGCGCCGCCTTCGCCACGCCTTCGGCATCGAGGCCGTCTTCAAGCGGATCGACACCTGCGCGGCCGAGTTCGAAGCCCAAACGCCCTATCTCTACTCGACCTACGAGGCGGCCTATGGCGAGGGTCCCGAGGCGGAGCCCGAATGCGAGGCGCGGCCATCGGAGCGCCAGAAGGTCGTCATCCTCGGCGGCGGGCCCAACCGCATCGGCCAGGGCATCGAGTTCGACTATTGCTGCTGCCATGCTTGCTTCGCCCTCGCCGAGGCAGGCTACGAGACGGTCATGATCAACTGCAATCCGGAGACGGTGAGCACCGATTACGACACCTCCGACCGCCTCTATTTCGAGCCGCTCACCCTCGAGCATGTGCTCGAGATCCTGCGGGTCGAGCAGGAGGCCGGCACGCTTCACGGCGTCATCGTCCAGTTCGGCGGCCAGACGCCTCTCAAGCTCGCCCGCGGGCTCGAAGGCGCAGGCATCCCCATCCTCGGCACCCCGCCCGATGCCATCGACCATGCGGAGGACCGGGAGCGCTTCCAGGCCCTGCTGCACGATCTCGACCTCAACCAGCCCAAGAACGGCATCGCCAAATCGGCGGAGGAGGCGCAGGTCATCGCAGCCCGCCTCGGCTATCCCATCGTCATCCGCCCCTCCTACGTACTCGGCGGCCGCGCCATGGAGATCGTCCGCTCCGAAGCCGAGCTCGAGCGCTATATCCGCGAGGCCGTGGTGGTCTCGGGCTCCAGCCCCGTGCTGCTCGACAGCTACCTCTCGGGCGCCGTGGAGGTGGATGTCGACGCCCTGGCCGATGGCGACACCGTCCACATCGCCGGCGTCATGGAGCATATCGAGGAGGCGGGCGTGCATTCGGGCGACAGCGCCTGCGCCCTGCCCCCCCACAGCCTCGGCCCGGACACCATCGCCGAGCTCGAACGCCAGACCGAGGCGATGGCCGGCGGCCTTGGCGTGAAGGGCCTCATGAACGTCCAGTTCGCGATCAAGGACGGGGAGATCTTCGTGCTCGAGGTGAACCCCCGCGCCTCGCGCACCGTGCCCTTCGTGGCCAAGGCCGTGGGCGCCCCCATCGCCGCTATCGCCGCGCGCGTGATGGCGGGCGAGCCGCTCACGAGCTTCGACCTGCCCTCCCCCATCCCGGGCCATGTGGCGGTCAAGGAAGCCGTGCTCCCCTTTGCCCGCTTCCCCGGCGTCGACACGTTGCTGGGGCCCGAGATGCGCTCCACCGGCGAGGTCATGGGGCTCGACACGTCCTTCCCCC
>JBCBEP010000159.1:0-6736 GCA_038528605.1 Pseudomonadota bacterium | reverse complement strand
CCGCGCTTCGGTCTGTGGCAAGCGTTACCGCCGACCGGAAGGGAGCGCCTTCGTCAGCGCTTCTGCCCGTCCTCGGCGCAGAACATCTCGTAGACGATGCCGATCATCTTCTCCGCGCGGCCGTCCGCGAGGCGGTAATAGATCGTCTTGCCCTCGCGCCGCGTGTCGACCAGCCCCTCGAGACGCAGCCTTGCGAGCTGCTGGCTGACGGCGGCCTGGCGTTGGGAAAGGAGCTGCTCGAGCTCCGTGACCGACCGCTCCTTGCTGGCCAGATGGCAGAGGATCATCAACCGCCCCTCATGCGCCAGCGCCTTCAGGAAGTCCGTCGCCCGGCGCGCGTTCTCCATCATGCGGGTCATCTCCGCATCGTCGAGACCGTCATCGAGGGCCGGGAGGGTCATGCGCGCCGCCTTTCGCTGTGCTGCAGCGGCGATATGGCGCGTGCGTGGCCGGGCGCAAGGCGTTGCTGGGGTTCGACTTCGCTCATTGCGCTACTCCAGGGGCGCGCCGGCATCGCGCAGGAGCCGGTCGAGCATGGGGTAGAAAAAGTCGGCACCGGCATAGCCCTCCAGCCGTCCGACCTCCGCCCCGTCCTCCAGCAGCACGAAAGTGGGTGTGAAGCCCGCGCGCCGGTCGAGTTCGATGCCATCTGGCAGGGGCTCATGGATGCTGGCGCGCGTGAGCGGGGCGATCCTGCCCTCGGCGGTCAGGTGGTAGGCTCCGCCGATATCCTCCTCCCACTGCGCGCACCATTCGCAGGCTTCCTGGTCCAGCATGAGCAGCCGGAACTCCCCCGCAGCACCGGTGCCGGGGGCCAGAAGCGCCGTGACGGCGAGGGCTGCGAGCAAACGCGTCATCTGATGGATTGACCCCGTGAGTAGCTTAGACATATATTTTCTTGAATATAAGAATATGACAAACGGCTCTGGGATGGAAGCGCCATGGAGTTCGATATCGGCTATGCGGGGGCCGCTCTCGCAGGCTTGATGTCCTTCGTCTCGCCCTGCGTGCTGCCGATCGTGCCGCCCTACCTGTGCTTCCTTGCAGGCGTAAGCCTGGAGGAGCTGAAGGGCGAGGAGCGCGGCGGCTGGGTGCCGGATGCGCGCGTGGTGCTGGCCGCGCTCTTCTTCGCGCTCGGCTTCGCCACCGTCTTCGTGGCGCTGGGGGCGACGGCGAGCAGCATCGGCCAGGCGGTGAGCCGGCATTTCGACACGCTGCGCTGGATTGCCGGCGGCGTGATCCTGGTGATGGGCCTGCACTTTCTCGGCCTTCTCCGCATTCCCTTCCTCTACCGCCAGGCGCGGCTCGAGGTGGAGCGGCGGCCGGCGACGCTGGCGGGCTCCTACCTTGTCGGCCTCGCCTTCGGCTTTGGCTGGACGCCCTGCGTGGGCCCGGTGCTCGCCGCCATCCTCTTCACCGCCGCGGGGCGGGAGACGGCGGGGGAGGGCGCCCTGTTGCTCGGCTTTTACGCGCTGGGCATGGGCGCGCCCTTCGTGCTGGCCGCCGCCTTCGTCCGCCCTTTCCTCGCGCTGATGCACCGCCTGCGCGCGGGCATGGGGCATGTGGAGAAGGCGATGGGAGCGATGCTGGTGCTGACCGGCGTGCTCTTCATGACCAACAGCATCGCGGACATCGCCGCCTGGATGCTGGACTACGTGCCCGCGATGGGCTGACCGACCCCCGGAAAGAGATCGAGAAGGAGACCGCCATGTTCGCCCGACTGTCCGCCGTGCTTCTCGCCAGCTGCCTCGCCCTGCCCGCTGCGGCTGAAGAGCCCGCGCCAGGGGCCCTGCACACGAAGGACTGGTTCGCCATCACCTTCAAGGACATGCGTGAGGACATGGAGATGGCGGCCGATGATGGCAAACGCCTCGCCGTCATCGTCGAGCAATACGGCTGCATCTACTGCCGCAAGCTCCATGAAGAGGTGCTCTCTGATCCGGAGGTGGCCGACTACATCAAGGAAAACTTCGTCGTCGTGCAGCTCAACATGTTCGGCGACGAGGAGGTGATCGACCTCGACGGTGAAGAGCTGACGGAGCGGGAGGCCGTGCGCCGCTGGGCCGTGGCCTTCACGCCCACGGTGATCTTCCTGCCGGAGGAGGCGGGCGAGGGCGTGACCGTGTCCGATGCCGCCGTGCAGGTGATGCCAGGCGCTTTCGGCAAGTGGACCACGCTCGATATGTTTCGCTGGGTCAAAATGAAGGGCTACGAAGGCGACGAGCACTTCCAGAAGTTCCACGCGCGCAATATCGAGAAGCTGAGGGCGGAAGGGAAACTCTGAGGAGCGTCATGGCCGGAACGGACGGGGCCGATGGGCCAGAGCATCGCCTTGCGGTCTACGGCACGCTCGCGCCCGGCCGGTCGAACGCGCATGTCCTCGCGGATATCGGCGGCAGCTGGGCAACGGGTACCGTGCGTGGCCGGCTGGTCGAGCTGGGCTGGGGTGCCGCGCAGGGGTATCCGGGCATCTTGATCGATCCGGAGGGCGATGCGGTGACGGTCCACGTGCTGACCGCCGCGGCACTGCCCGACCACTGGCCGCGCCTCGACGCCTTCGAGGGGCCGGGCTACCGCCGGCGTGCGGTGGCCGTGGAGACCGAGGCGGGTACCGTAGAGGCCTCGATCTACGAGGCAGTTCCCAGCGATTGACCGCGACGGACCGCCCGCAATGGGGCGCACTGCACTGCAACACATGCTAAGATTTGAATTTGATGTTGCGTGCGTTTCCACATCGTGGCAAGCTGCGACCAAATCGAAAAGACTCACCGGGGAGAAACGCAATGATTGGGCTTCGCAGCCTCGGTATCGTCGCATGCTTTGCCGCCACCGCGGCCTTGGCAGACACCGCGCCAACGGATGTCAAAATTGTCGACGGTACCCTAGCCACGCCGCTTACAGAGACACCGGGAGATGCCGTGCGGGGTCGTGACACCTTCGCCGGCCGCAAGCTCGGCAACTGCCTTGCGTGCCATGAGAACTCCGAAATGAAGGGCGAGCTGCAGTTCCATGGTGAGGTCGGCCCCCCGCTCGACGGTGTGGCAGACCGGTGGAGCGAGGCTGAGCTGCGCGCCATCGTCGTGAACTCGAAGGCCGTGTTCGGCGATCACACGATCATGCCGGCCTTCTACCGCACCACGGGCTTCAACCGCACGCTCGAGAAGTTCGCGGGCAAGACGATCCTCAGCGCCCAGCAGGTCGAGGACGTCGTCGCCTATCTCAAGACGCTTAAGGAGTGACCGGGATCCCCCGGCAGAACGCTCAGGGGCAGGGCCCCAAGGGAGGAACAATGGACGTCACCCGTCGCACATTCGGCCGGCTCACTGCCGGCGCTGCCGCGGCAGCCCTCGTGCCGGCGCTTCCCGCCTTCGCAGGCGCGGATCCGGTGCAAGAGGCGATCATGGCTTTCACCGGCGGCGCCACGCCCGCCGAGGGCGGCATCGACCTGACCACGCCCGAGATCGCAGAGAACGGCAACACGGTGCCGATCGAGGTCTCGGCCGCGGGCGCGAGCGCCATCCTGCTGCTCGCCGCCGGCAACCCGAACCCGGGCGTTGCCACCTTCACCTTCGGCAAGCTCGCCCCGAACCGCGCCGCCTCCACCCGCATCCGCCTGGCGGAGACGCAGGAGGTGATCGCCGTCGCGAAGCTCGAGGACGGTGAGTTCGTCATGGTGAAGAACACCGTGAAGGTAACCATCGGCGGCTGCGGCGGCTGAGGCAGGGACAAAGGAGAAGCGAGATGGCCAAGATCAAGCCCCGCGTGAAGGTTCCCCGCAGCGCAGCTGCCGGCGAGGTGATCACGATCAAGACCCTGATCAGCCACCCGATGGAGTCAGGTCAGCGCAAGGACAAGAAGACGGGTGAGCTCATTCCCCGCCGGATCATCAACCACTTCACCGCCAAGTTTAACGGCGAGGTGGTGTTCGACGCGACGATCGAGCCGGCGGTGTCGACCAACCCCTACTTCGCCTTCGACATGATCGTGCCCGAGGCCGGCACGCTCACCTTCGAATGGGTGGACGACGACGGCTCCGTCTACACGACCGAGAAGAAGATCGCGATCGGCTGAAGCCGCGCGGCAGAAAAAGAACGCTGGGAGGATATCGCATGAAGAAGGCCGCCCTTCTCATGGCGGGCGTGGCCATCGTGGCCGGTGCTGCCATGGCCGGCCCTGGCCCGGATGGCGACACGCTCGTCATCGAGGGCCAGGAGATGGTTACCGAGGTGAAGGCGCCGGAAGGTCACCCGCTCGACACGATCTATTCGGGCTGGCGCTTCCGCAAGGATGAGACCCAGGCGCTGGAGACCGACGATTTCGAGAACCCGGCGATGGTGGCCGTGGACTATGCGCGCGACCTCTGGGAGGAGCCCATGGGCGCCTCGGCCAAGAGCTGCGCGGATTGCCACGGCGATGTTGAGGACTCGATGGCCGGCTTCCGCGCCAACATGCCGAAGTGGAACGAGGAGGCCGGCAAGCCCTGGTCCCTCGAGCACTGGGTCAACTGGTCCATCGAGACGCATGCCGAGGCCGACCCCTGGAAGTGGGAAAGCCCCGAGATGCTGGCCATGACCGCGCTCATCGGTCTCCAGTCCCGCGGCGAGCCCATGGGCGTGCAGACCGACGGGCCGATGGCCGAGTGGATCGAGAAGGGCAAGGACCTCTACTACACGCGCGTCGGCCAGCTCGACATGGCCTGCAGCCAGTGCCACGAGGACAATTACGGCCAGATGATCCGCGCTGACCATCTCAGCCAGGGCAACATCAACGGCTTCCCGACCTACCGCTTCAAGTGGTCGGGCCTCGGCTCGCTTCACCGCCGCTTCTCGGGCTGCATGAAGAACATCCGGGCGGAGCCTTACAAGCGTGGGTCGGACGAGTTTGTGGCGCTTGAGGCCTATCTCGCCTCCCGTGGCGCCGGGCTCTCGATCGAGACGCCCTCGGTCCGGAACTAGGGCGCGCGCCGGACCACCACCCCGGCCCTCCCCCTCGAAGGGGGAGGGGGCGCGAACTGAGAGCGCATGACGAAGCACCGGCGACGGCGCCGGTTGCAACGCGGGTCGGCCCGCGAACGGAGGAGGCTTGCATGATCTCGCGGCGCGACTTCCTACAGGCGGCCATGGCGGCGGGTGCGCTCACGGGCGGCGCGTCGCTTGCTGGCCTTGCACGGGCGCAGGGGCTGACAGAGGCGGGCCTTGTGGACATGGCGCCGCTCGGCAGTGTCACGCTCATCCATGTGACGGACATTCATGGCCAGCTGAAGCCGATCTGGTTCCGCGAGCCTTCCATCAACCTCGGTGTGGGTGAGGCGGCGGGCCTGCCACCGCATGTGACCGGCAAGGACTTCCTCAGCCTCTACAACATCGAGGCGGGCAGCCCGGGCGCCTATGCGCTGACCAGCGAGGACTTCGTGGCGCTGGCCGGCGACTACGGCCGCATGGGCGGGATGGACCGTGTCGCGACCGTGGTGAAGCGCATCCGTGCGGAGAGGCCGGAGGCGATCCTGCTCGATGGCGGGGACACCTGGCACGGCTCCTACACCACGCTGAAATCCGGGGCGCAGGACATGGTCGATGTCATGAACCTGCTGGGCCCCGACGCCATGACCAGCCATTGGGAGTTCACCCTCGGGATCGACAGGGTGACCGAGATCGTGGACGAGCTGCCCTTCCCGTTCCTCGGCGCCAACATCTTCGACGCGGAATGGGACGAGCCGGCTTACGAGCCCTACACGATGATCGAGCGGGGTGGGGCGACCATCGCCGTGATCGGCCAGGCCTTCCCCTACATGCCCATCGCGAACCCGGGCTGGATGTTCCCGGGCCTCTCCTTCGGCATTCGCGAGGAGCGGATCGCGGAGATGGTGAAGGAGGTGCGGGCCGAGGGCGCCAACGCGGTCGTCCTCCTCAGCCACAACGGCTTCGACGTGGACCGCAAGGTGGCCGCCCGCGTGCCGGGGATCGACGTGATCCTCTGCGGACACACCCATGACGCCCTGCCCGAGCCGCTGATGGTGGGCAACACGGCCCTGATCGCGTCAGGCTCCAACGGCAAGTTCGTGAGCCGTATCGACCTCGATGTGGACCAGAGCGGGGTGAAGGATCTCAAGCACCGTCTCATCCCCGTCTTCGCCGATGCGATCAGCCCGGATGCGGAGATGGCGGCGCTGATCGAGAAACACCGGGCGCCCCATGAGGCGGCGCTGGGCGAGGTGCTGGGCACCACGGACAGCCTTCTCTACCGGCGCGGCAATTTCAACGGCACCTTCGACGACCTGATCTGCCAGGCGCTGATCGAGGAGCGGGAGGCGGACATCGCCCTCTCCCCCGGCTTCCGCTGGGGCCCCACGCTGTTGCCGGGGCAGGACATCACGCGGGAGGATCTCTTCAACGCCACCGCGATGACCTACCCCTCGGCCTACCGCTCGGAGATGACGGGCGAGATGCTGAAGCTCATTCTGGAAGACGTCGCCGACAACCTCTTCAACCCCGACCCCTACTACCAGCAGGGGGGCGACATGGTGCGCGTGGGCGGCATGGGCTACCGCATCGATCCCACGGCGGAGGCCGGCAGCCGCGTCTCGGAGATGACCTTGCTGCGCGACGGCTCGGCCATCGAGGCTGCGCGCACCTACACCGTCTCCGGCTGGGCCAGCGTGAACGAGGAAACCGAGGGCCCGCCGATCTGGGAGGTCGTCGAGGCGCATATCCGCCGCCTCGGCACCGTTACCATCGAT
>JBCBEP010000158.1:0-6846 GCA_038528605.1 Pseudomonadota bacterium | reverse complement strand
GATGGACGAGGTGGCGCTTTACACGGTTAAGGACGGCAAGATCGTCGAGGAGCGGTTCTTCTATCCCACCGACGAGATGTGAGGTGTTGCGGGGCCGCGATGGCTAAAGCCGCGGCCCCGCCTCTCCTGAGGAAACGCTTCAGATCACGGCGAAGTCCACCTCGAAGCTCTCCGCCGCGCCGCCCTGGGCGCCGTTCTGCTCATAAGCTTCGAGAGCGATGGTATAGCTGCCCTCGCCGAGGTCCCGGCCGTCGAAGTAGTCCCCGTTCGTGTCGCCGAAGAGGGCGTAGGGGATCACGTTCTCCACCCGCGTGTCGCCGTCCATCGAAAGGCGCATGCTCTCGATGCCGTCCGGCGTTTCGGTGACGGCGAGGCCGACCGACTTGCCGGCGAGGAGTGCGCCGTCGACGGTGGCGCCGTCGTCGATCTCGAGGATGATCGTATCCGCGTCGGTATCGACAAGCGCGAGGGTGTAGCCCTCCGGGATCGGGTCGTTGCTGGTACCGCCCCCGGCATCCCCGCCGGTGTCGTCCCCTCCGGTATCGCCGCCACCTGTATCGTCGCCTCCCGTATCGCCACCATCGTTGCCCGTATCACCCGACGTGTCGTCTGGCGCCGCGTCGATGGTGAAGGCGAGCGTGAAGTCGGCGAGCGTGGCACCACCGGCGCCCGCATCGGCGAAGGCGGCGAGATCGAGGCTGTAGCTGCCCTCCTCCAGCCCGGCATCGCCTTTGTAGTTCCCGTTCGTGTCGCCGAAGAGCGCATAGGGGATCACGTTCTCCGTCTGCGTCTTGCCGCCGAGCGAGAGCTGCATGCTGCCGACGCTGCCCGGCGCCTCGATCACTGCGAGGCTGGTGGGCAGGTCCTCCACGAGAGCGAAATCGATGCTGTCGCCGTTCTGGAGTGTGGTGATGACTGTGTCGCTGGCCGTGTCGACGATGGCGACGGTGAAGTCCGCAGCCGCGAGCGCGTCATCGTCCCCTCCAGTGTCGCCTCCAGTGTCGCCGCCCGTATCCCCACCGGTATCGCCACCGTCATTCCCACCGCTGCCGTCGCCCAAGGATGCGCCGTTCAGGATGAAGTCCTCGGCCTTCTGGGGGGTGCCGTTCTCGTCCCCGGTCAGCGCCCAGTAGAGCATCCCGGCGTCGGACGGGTCGTTGCGCTTCGTGTTCCCGGCGGGGATCATCACATCGCGGGCCGCCTGGATCACCGGGTCGTCGCTTCCGTCCATCCAGGTCCAGGCGTTGTTGTTGAAGCCCTGATTGTTGTTGTTGCCGTTGTTCTGGTCGCGGATCTCGATCTGCTCCACCGCCGGGAAGTCCTCGGCGATATCGTCCCACGTGCGCGCCTCGGTCACGCCGGGGCGGTTGATCACGTCGCGGTTCTCGTTCCAGCCCGAGTGGGAGACCTGGGTGATGTTGCCGAGATTGCCGGCAGACGTGCCTTCGAGCGCGCGATAGGTTGCCTCCATCGGCCCGCCATCGAGCACGAGCACGTCGTCGCCCGAGTTGAAGATGCTGGTGAGCGAGGCGGTCGCGGCGGAGATGTTCGCCTGATAGTCAACGATCTCGATGCCGAGGCTCTCGGCGAAGTCGGCCGCATCGCGCAGCTTCGCCAGCTGGCTGTTCTGGTTATTCTCGGCGAGGTTGTTGCCGAAGTAGAAGACCGTCTTGTCTTCGATCCCGGCAGCCTTCGCCAGCAACGCGGCGACCGCGATGGCAGCAATGTCGTCCGGGTCGTTGTTGTTGCCGTCGAAGTGGAAGACCACGCGCTCGTAGTCGTCGATATTGATCGGATCTGGCATTGTTCGTCCCTGTGGGCAATCCGTTGCACGATGAGCCGACCACAGCAGGGCCGACCCGCAAGAGCGGCGGGCGTCGCGATGACGCCTGACGGTGACGGGGGAACGGGAAGGACTGGGCCCGGGCAGCGCCCGGCTATGCGCAAGCGACTTTGGCGAGGCGTCTGCGCGAGCTTCCGCCTGCCGGAACACTATTCCGGAAATGCATAGGGCGCGCCAGTGGTTCCATCAGTGTTCGCGGAAATGCACGTTCCGGTTGCAGCGATGCTCAGGCCATGGGCGTGTCGGGCGGTGGTGGAAACCGTCGCATTCTCCGTAGATGATCGAACACCGGGAGAAGGGGGAAGACTATGCTGTTTCTGCTCATCGCCGTCGCGCTGATCGCCGCTTCGGTCGCTCTGGTCGTTATGGGGCCGCGGCTGCTCGCCCCCCTGCCCCTGGCGCTTGCCATCGCCTGGTCGGTCTGGTCCTCGGCCTGGATCATTCCGGAGGGGATGGTGGGCGCGACCTCCTTCCTCGGCGATGTGGAGCCGGAGCATTACGAGGGCGGCACGGGGCTGATCCTGACCAACCCGCTCACGGAGCGGCGGGTCTACGATGCGCGCACGCAGCTCCTGCTCTTCCGCGGGGAGGACGGGCTGGAGATGACGCTCGGCCGCGGGGGCGTGTTCATCATGGAGGCGGGCCTGCCCTGGCGGCTGAACGGGGTCTACGCGCCGGAGCTTCTGGCGCGGACGGGCTTCTCCGAGCGCGCGGCTGCCATCAACGCCATTCGGGCGGGCTTCCGCGACGTGGCGCAACGCTACGACACTTACGAGACCTTCAGCCGCCGCCGCCAGGGGCTCGACGAGTTCGAGGGGCTGCCGCCCGTGGAGCAGGAGATCCAGACCCTCGCGCAGGAGCATATCGACCGGTTCTTCTTCGAGGCCTCGGGCATCGAGCGGCGGGACGGGCTGCCGGTGATCGCCGTGGGGCCGATCCAGATCCGCGCCGTCATCCCCTCCCCCCAGGTGCAGGCGGCAGCGAACGAATTCGAGGCGGAGCTGACCGCACTGAAAACCGCGCGGGTGCAGCGGGAGCGGGCAACGCTCGAGGCGGAGCGGGTGACAGCCATCGTTCCCGCGCTCGAAGCCATCGCCAACATCATCCCGCCCGGGCAAACCGCCGAAGGCTTCGCCAGCGCCGTGAACGCCGCCGCCCAGCTCCGCCTCACCGAGGCACAGGCGCGCGCCTTCGCGGCCACGGCGGATGCGATGGCCGACCCCTCGCGGCGCATCACCCCCACCATCATCCTCGGCGGCGGCGCCGGCGGGCCGCAGCCGGTTCTCCCGCTCGGCACCTCGCCGGGCGGTCAATAGGCCCGATTGGGGCTTTCCTTTTTCCCGCGGCGTGGTGCATAGAGGCGTCATGGCGATCAAAGCGGTCCATACGCGCCTTCTCGGCCTCCTTCTCCTTACGCGCCCCTGAGCGTGCCGGGACAACGGCGCGCGCGCTCAGGGGAGTGACGGACGCGCCGGCAGGACCCAGGCCAGAGACGGAACCAGACCCATGACAGACCAAGCGACCACGCCCGCCCGCGAGCGGGTGAAGATTTTCGACACCACGCTGCGCGACGGCGAGCAGAGCCCCGGCGCGTCTATGACGCTGCGCGAGAAGCTCGAGATCGCGACGATCCTCGACCAGATGGGCGTCGACATCATCGAAGCGGGCTTCCCCATCGCCTCGGAAGGCGACTTCGAGGCGGTGAGCGAGATCGCGAAGATGGCCGAGAGCGCCATCATCTGCGGCCTTTCCCGCGCCAATTTCGGGGATATCGACCGCTGCTGGGGTGCCGTGCAGCACGCGAAGCGCCCGCGCATCCACACCTTCATCGGCACCTCGCCGCTCCATCGGCAGTACCAGCTCAACATGGACAAGGAGCAGGTGCTGGAGAAGATCGACGCCACCGTGCGCCATGCCCGCGCGCTCTGCGAGGATGTGCAGTGGTCGCCCATGGACGCGACCCGGACCGAGCGGGACTACCTCGCCGAAACCGTGCGCGTTGCCATCGCAGCGGGTGCGACGACCATCAACATCCCCGACACGGTGGGCTACACCGCGCCGCGTGAGAGCGCCGAGATCATCGCCCATCTCCGCCGCGAGATCCCGGAGATCGAGGCCTGCACGATCTCGACCCACTGCCACAACGACCTCGGCATGGCGACGGCCAACAGCCTCGCCGCCGTGGAGGCCGGCGCGCGGCAGATCGAATGCACCATCAACGGCCTTGGCGAGCGGGCGGGCAACACCGCGCTCGAGGAGGTCGTGATGGCCCTCAAGGTGCGGGGCGACATCATGCCTTTCGCGACGGCGGTGGATACCACGCGGATCATGGCAGCCTCCCGCATGGTCGCGGGCGTCTCGGGCTTTCCAGTGCAGTACAACAAGGCCATCGTGGGCAAGAATGCCTTCGCGCACGAGTCCGGCATCCATCAGGACGGCGTGCTGAAGAACGCCGAGACCTTCGAGATCATGAAGCCCGAGGATGTGGGCCTGAACGCCACCAACCTGGTGATGGGCAAGCATTCGGGCCGCCACGCCTTCCGCACCAAGCTGCAGGAGCTGGGCGTGGAGATGGGCGACAACGCGATCCAGGAAGCCTTCGTGCGGTTCAAGGCGCTCGCCGACCGCAAGAAGGAGGTCTATGACGACGACATTCTCGCGCTGGTCTCCGAGACGCAGGCAGACGGCGCCGCCGATGTCATCAAGCTCAAATTCCTGCGGGTGATCTGCGGCACGGAAGCGCCCCAGTCCGCCGATATCGTGCTCGAGGTCGACGGCAAGGAGCTGCGCCACACGGCTACCGGAGACGGCCCCGTGGACGCGGCCTTCGCCGCCGTCAAGGCGCTTGTTCCCCACGAGGCGGCGCTCGAGCTCTACCAGGTGCACGCCGTGACCGAAGGCACGGATGCGCAGGCAACCGTGAGCGTGCGCATGTCAGAGGACGGCAAGATCGTCACCGCCCAGAGCTCGGACACCGACACGGTGGTGGCCAGCTGCCGCGCCTACGTCCACGCCCTCAACAAGCTCCTCATCCGCAGACGCAAGAGCGCCCCGAACGCCGAAATCGCGGCCGGCTGATCGGGCGAGAAGGTTGGCCGGTGCGCGGCTGCGCGCCGGTCTACGGGGTCGTCGGGGGCAAGAGCAGGCGGAAGCCCTCATGGCTTCCGATGAGCCGATATCCGGCAGTGTCGATCATTGTGGCAAAGCGTTCGTGGTTCACCGCATTGGCGCAGTGGCTGAGCGGGCCGTAGATGATGGCGACAGGGCGGGCGGCCAGGATCTCCGTGACAACCGCCCCCGGCGTCGTCCCCATCGCCGCCGCAAGTTCTGGCCGATCGTGGTGATACCAGAAACCGAGCTGAGCCGCGGGCCGGCCGCCGAGGATCTGCTGGATCGCGAGCGGCGCACAATAGGTGTAGACCACGTCGCCTTCCTCCACATGGGGGCGGAGCATCGTCGCCAGCGTCCGGGTTACATCCGGCGTCGGCCCGGGGCGGAGGACGTCGATGGCAAGATCCGCCGCTCGCAGAAGCCCGAGCATGCCGACCGAGACAAAGCTGCCCACAAGGGCCACGGCCGAGAACCGGCGCAGTGCACTCCCAACACCCACACTCGCCGCTGCCACGAAGAGACACACCGCCGGCACGGCCAGCAACTGATAGCTCCGGAAGAAATGGCCGCTGGCGACGATGGCAAGGCAGCTTCCGAGAAGCACGCCACCGAAGATCAGAAGTGCTTCCGGGCGTCGCAATGCACCCCTCCGCTCCCCGTCGGTGGCTCCCTCGCAGGGGCGCTGAACGGCGAGAAAAAGGGCGAAGGTGACACCCGGGACCGTCCAGGCAAGAGCGCCCGCCGCGGTGAAGATATAGGCCCCAAGCGCCGGGCGTTCCGTCACATAGCCCGTGACGTAACGCGCTTGAAGCGCGATGTATTCCGAGAAGGTGCCGGCAAGAAACAGCGGCAGATAAAGCAGCAGCGTCATGGCGCCGAAGCCGGCCAGAGCGGGCAGACCCCAGCCCAGAACGCTCCTCGCCGCCTCGACGAGGTACCGTGTCCTCGCCAAAGCCGCGAGCGCGAACCCGCCTCCGAAGCCCGCCAGCACGAAGCCGGCCAGGTAGTTCGTGTGAAACGCGAGCGCGAACGCCGCCCCACCCGCCAAAAGCTGCGCCAAATGGGGCCTGCGCGGCGGGGTTAGGAGCAGGAGGCCGAGGAGGACGTGCACATTTACGAGCTGCTCGCTCCGTGTCGCGTAGTCGTCGAAGGTCCCGCAAAGGAGGATCGCCGCGGCCCCAAGAAGCCCCGCCTCCAACACGCCCAAACCGCAGCGCCAATATGCGATGAGGGCGACAAGGACACCCATGCTGGCGACAGCGAGGAGGCCGAGCATGCGCGTCACCACCGGGTCGGTCCCGCCGATCCCGATCGCCACGGCGAATTGCATGAAGAGCGCTACGGGCTTGTGGTCGAAGAGCGTCTCATAGGGCCAGTGCCCCCGCAGCAGCTCGATCGCGATGAGCGAGAAGAAGCTTTCGTCACCGTCGAGCGCGGCGAGGGACAGGGAAGGAGCGCGCAGAAGAGCCGTGAAGGCGAGGAGCGCAAGGCTGAGAACGAGAGGCGCGCGCCATGCCCTGTGAGCCATCCCGCGTCCTCCCTCAGTCCCAAGCGAGATCCCCCGAGCGCCGCCGCATGCCCCCGAGCGCGCACACCGCCGAGAAGGCCGCGCCCTCCGCCGAACTCTCTAGCCCGGCAGCCTGCCGCCGTCGAGTAAACGCGCCCGCACCCCACATCGAGAAACGCCCCCACCCGCCTCGCGAGGCGAAGAATGGTGCGTAGCGTTTGACACCCCATCCAGATTCAGACGCCGCAGCTCAATCCGGCGCACAGCGCAGAGTGTGTGCACCTTCGGACGGGCCCCGGCCGCCTTGCGGACGGGGTTCTGAGCGGGGGAATCGCTCCGGTGGAGTGAGCCACGGCTCGAGAGATTCGGCATGCCGCGCAACGGC
>JBCBEP010000157.1:0-6851 GCA_038528605.1 Pseudomonadota bacterium | reverse complement strand
GGAGCCCTCGCTCGTCCCGCGCCGCACCGAAGACGACGATTTCCGGCAACTGGAGCGCCGTCCCGTCGCCCGCCGTCTGTGCGCCAGCGGCGCCCGCTATCGCGCTCGCGCCGACGCAGAGCGCCATCGCGCCTGCAAGTCCCTGCCTCTGTTCTTGTAGATGTCTCACGCCACTCTCCGCCCCGGATCCCGTCGATCGCGAGCGGGGCTTCCTGGCCGGGCAAGGCCCGGCGGCTCGGTGGCAGTCCTCGCGACAGGACGTAGCTAAGCAATACCGAGTATTTTAGTCAAGAATGTTTGTGGAGCGAGACCAGGTGGTTGTCGAAGGCGCTTTCGTGCCGAATCGCCTTCGTGGCAGTCAGGCGCCGATCGAGGGAGATGACACCGCCATGCCCGTCGGTGGCGATCCATCCGGTGTCATCCGCTACGATGCCGCAAACATCAGGGCGCACCCAGACATCCGGGTTGCCGCCCACCACATCCCACGCCATCACCCTGCCACCTCGGGGCGACGTGATGGCGGCGCGTGTCCCGCTCCTATCGAAGGCGACGCTGCCTGCATATCCCGACATCGCGGCAAGCAGGTGCGCGGGTGCTTCAGCCCATCGAAAGGCGGCATCGCCCCGCCGATGAAAGGCGAGAAGCGGCATGCCGTCGGCCGGATCACCCTGCCATTGCAATGCCACGGCAACCGTCGGATCGGACCCAACGGCCAGATGGCGGATGGAGTTGAGGCGCAGGTGGTGAGGCGGCTCGATCGTCTCAAGCAGCGTGCCATCGTCCGGGCGGACGTAGCTTAGGTTGGGACGCATCGTGGCGAGGTTGAGCTTCTCGCGCCCGCTCCTCGGATGGGTCCGGATCCCGCCATTGGCGATCGCGAGCGTCCTGCCGTCCGGCATCAGGCGAACGTCATGCGGCCCGATCCCCCCAGATGCGACCTCGCCGAGGCGCGCGTAGCCAGAGGTCGCGTCCCAAACGCCGAGCCGACCCTGGCCAGTCTCGAACGCGTTCTCGGTTGTGAAGAGTAGAGCACCGTCTGCCGAGAAGGCGCCATGCCCGTAGAAATGCCGGCCGGGCGGTGCCTCTAGCGTCGAGAGAGCGCGGCCTTCGGCACAATCGACGACCAAGGCAAAAACACCGGGCCTGCGGGCGAAGGCGACCGCTTCGGGGCGGTTGGGGTGTGCTGCCGCGGCGTGGCCGCGGGAAGGCAGGTCGATCTGAAACCGAAGATCGCCATCGGCGCCGAGGCCCACGAGACGGTACCAGCCATCGAGATCCCGCGTGGCCGCCAGGAAGTCCGGCGCCCCGGCCGCCGCCCAGCCATGCGTCGGCCAGGTGACAGTTCCCGCAACCGATGCGAGGAAGCGGCGTCGATCCCAACACGACGCCATTTCAATCCCCATCGGCAGCGTTGAAGCCTTTCGAGATCCCGAGCGCCGGGCCGATCTCAGCGCGCATCACGATCGCGATCCGCTCGATACTCTGCTGCAGGACTTCGACGCGGATACGGCTCTCCGCAAGCGCAACTGGCAGATCGCCGAGCTCGGCAACGCGATCCAGGTCGCGTCTTGCGGACGCATAGGCATCGGCAAGAACTGCGCGGTCTTCTGCCTCCAGCGCGGGGCCAAAGGCGGTCATCAGAGTGCGCTCGGTGGCATCGAGTATGAGGCTGATATGTCTGAGTGAGCGGCCGGAGCGGCGGGCCTCAGCAAGCTTTGGACGAACCGCAACCAAGGTGCCGAGCGGGGTGCCGAGCCGGTGCTGGACCGTCTCATCCAGCGTGCCAAGCGTCACGACGAAGATGCGCTGGCTGGTCTCCTTCGGAGCAAGGAAGACCGCGTTGTCGTCCTCTCCAGCCGTCGTCCAGATCATCGCGAATGGACCGTTCCAGGCCGCAGTAATCTCAGTTGCGACGCGCTCGAGATCTGCCGAGACGGCGGCAGCATAAGCACAGCGAAAGGCGTCATCGGGAGGAACCGGACCACTGTCATCGAACAAGAGCCGCTCGAGTGCAGGGAACCCGCGCGCACCGACCGAGAGCTTCGCAAAGGCGTCCGTGTCCTCAACCGGCGCGTTCTCGGTTGCCAGTATCCGTGAGACCGTGCGGCCGACCGTGCCGCGGCTGTCGGGCCAGAAGGCAATCTGCAAGCTGCGGCTTTCGTCTTCCAACGGTCCGAAGCGGAGATGCTGGATTGCCATCCAGCCATCCCAGGCGCCGTGGAAGGCGTCTCGAAGCGCGGCTGGCTCAACATCGGTGCACTCCGGTGCAGCGGCCTGCCGGAGCGTTGCCGTCGCCTCTTCGAACGCCGCTGTGCCCGGCTGGATAACCTTCGACAGCAAACGATCCGCAGCCGCAGCGTGATCTGGCTCCGCCCTTGCGGAACCGACGACAAAACCCAGCAAAAGCAGTGCTGCGAGGAACTTCATCAGAGGCTCTCCAGGAAGCGGATGAGTGCCGCACGGTCCGCGGGCTCCATCTCGACCACACGGTCTCTGGCGGCCTGTGCTTCGCCCCCATGCCAGAGAATGGCCTCAAGGAGCGAGCGTGCCCGCCCATCATGCAGGAAGTAGGTATGGCCGCTCACGGCCTCGGTCAGGCCGATCCCCCAGAGGGGCGGCGTCCGCCATTCGCGGCCCGTGGCCATTCCTTCGGGGCGATTGTCGGCGAGACCCTCGCCCATGTCGTGAAGCAGGAGATCCGTGTAGGGCCAGATCAGCTGGAAGCTCTGTTCGGGCTGGCCCTCAAGCCGGTGGGTCACGAACTTCGGCACATGGCAGCTGGCGCAGCCCGTCTCATGGAAGACGCGCTTGCCCGCGAGCACCACCTGGTCGTTCACGTCCCGCCTCGCGGGGACAGCAAGGTTGCGGCTGTAGAAGACGACGAGGTCGAGGGCGGCATCCTCGATCTCGGGGTTCCCGCCATGGGGCGCCTTGCGGCAGGCCGCCTGCGCTTCGGTACACTCGCCCCAGCCTTCAGGCTTCAACGGGTTGGAGATGCCCATATCGCCAGCGAAGGCGCCGGCCGACTGCGCGCGCACCGTGGGCGCGCCTGCCTTAAGGCCGAACCGGCCCAGCATCCGCTGGCCGAATTCCTTGGACCAAACGACGTTGGGCCGGCCCGAGATGCCATCGCCATCTGCGTCCTCCGGGTCGGCATGGGCGAGGATGTCGGCCGTTCGGATCGCCTCGAGCAGTCCGAGCCCGATCATCTGCGGTGCCACCCGCGGCGAGAGCATCGCATCGGGTCCGAGCGGGCCATAGCCGAGGTTCTCCGCCCGCCAGGTCGGCTTCCGAAGCTGGGCTGTCTCGCCGCCCGATAGCGCGACCTCGATCTCTTCCCATTCGACACCCAGGCGATACTCGGCGGGCACGCCGGCGACCGAGAAATCCTGCAGCTGTTCGCCATAGACCGGATGCGGCTCAGGCCCTTCGGGGCCCGGCACGGAGACGCGCAGGAACATTGAGACCGCCGTGTCGTCTGGCCCCTCCGGCGGATGGCCCCGCCCATCCTTCAGGTGGCACCGCTGACAGGAGCGGGCGTTGTAGAGCGGGCCCAACCCGTCCGACGCGCGGGTTGAAGCAGGCGACGATACCCAGAGCTTCTTGAAGAGCCCGTTGCCCACCTTGAAGTCGAGTTCACGCTCAAACGGCATATTGGCCGATGCGCTGGAGAAGGCGTCCCGGTTTGGATAGCTGAAACGTGTCGCGGCGCCTGCAGGGCGTTCCTCGAAGGGTTCAGCCTCGTCGAACTGCGTGGCGGCCGCGGTCACCCGTGCGATCCGTTCGGCCTCAGCCACCGTCCGCGGTACGGTGGCGAGATGTGGATCGCCGAGGACCATGCGCTCGCTTCCACCAGCGCCCACGACTGCCGGCAGGACCACCATCAGGGCAAGGGCAAGGGTCGGTCTTCGCGGCATGCGCCAGGTCTCCACGGCTTGCAAATCAGCTCAATTTGGGCAATGTACCACATACCCTATCGAAATGATCGGGAATGTAGCCTGCACAGATGGCGACGCCCAGTCCTGGTGATCGTGGAAGCGACGAAATGACCGCCCTGCCTGCTCAAGTGACCGCCCCTCCCCCTTCGCCCCGTGAGCTCTGTCTTGAGAAAGCGCGACGGTGCGCGGCTCAGGCACGTCTCGGTCGAAGGGTCGACGGCGCGGACTTGCTCGACGTTGTGCGCTGTCATGGCTGTCCGCTCCATGACGAAACGCTGTCGCTCCTCCTCAGGCTCCTGCCCCAGGCGCTCAAGCGCCGCGTGGTCTTCCATCGCCCCGGCGCGACCGAGACGACCTTCGACGAGGACTGGCTCCTGCGGCTCTTCGAAGCGATCCGGCGGAACGATGTCGACACCATCAGTTTCGCGCTTGGGTCGCGGGTCACCCCAACGCTGCAGCCTGCCGTTCGCGCGCTTGCACAACAGGCGATCGAGAGGCTTGACCGCGAGAATTTAGAACTATTCTAATAGAGACGCTAGCCAGCCAAACCGCTTTCGTTTCGGAGGGGATCAGCCAGCCAGCCATATCGACATAGAATGGACGAGGCCGACCATGCAGAATCTGGCGACTGAGCTCGAGGCGTCCGCGCTTGAGCAGATCATCGAAGGGCTCACGCAAGCTCTCTCCGAAACCGCCGTCACCACGATGAAGGCGCAGAATTACCACTGGAACGTGACCGGCATGGCCTTTGGGCCGCTGCACGACCTCTTCCAGAAGATCTACGAGGACCATTTCGAGGCGCAGGACGACCTGGGCGAGCGGATCAAGGCGCTCGACGGTCACGCCGAGGGACGGTTGGGCGAGCACCTGAAGCGCTCCAAGGTGGAGGAGTGTGACGGTCAGATCCCCGCCGAGAAGATGATCGAGAAGATGGCTGCCGATCAGGAGGTGCTGGCGGGCACGATGGCGGCCCTCGCCGATTCCTCAGAGAAGAACGGTGATCTCCTGACCCAGGACCTCGCGATCGGGCGCGGCCAGGTGCACGAAAAGTTTGCCTGGCTTCTGCGCTCGCACATCCGGTGATCGAGCCTCGGGCGAGGCTTCACGCGTCGGTCAACTCATCGATCGGGCAGGCGACGTCCTTTTTGGCGCATCTGCGTCGGTAGGCGATCGCCCAGCCCTTAAACCTGCCCCCAAGCGCCGCTTGCTGTTCCATCAACATGGACAGGAACTTGCGCTTGGCCTTCTTGCCATCGAGCGACTTCCATTCGGATTTCTGCCGCTTGGTCATGGAACACCCGATGCAGTGCCCGCCCTTCAGCTTGTGCTTGCACACATCGATGCAGGGCGACGGTATTTTGCCCATGTCGTCTCCTTCGGCTGGCGGGGCCCGCAACCTCTGCGAGCCCGCTGGCATGTCACTTCTCACTGGAAGACAGCTGACGGATTGTCGAGACTGTCGGATCCTTCGAAAGCGATGGCTTCAAGACCAAGGGTTGATACCGCGCGCTCGATGTCCCGGGTCTGCGCGACCAAGGCGTCTATTGCCGCCTGGATCAGCGCCCCGCCCGCTTCGTTGGCAGGATCGAGCATCTGATCATAAGCGGTCCCCGCCTCCGCGGTCGTCTTGATCGCGCCGAGGGCCGCCATCGTCGCGTCGAGGCTGGCCCTCAGCCGCGCATCGGTCTCACCATCTGTTGCTGCCACAAGATCGGAGAGGGACGGTCCTTCGACGACGGAGCCGTCAATCCGCACGTAGCGGCCGTGGTAGACGTTCCGGATGCCCAGCCCGTCATAGTAGTGGCTGTTGTGCGTGTTATCGGCGAAGCAGTCGTGCTCCTCCTCGGGATCGTTGAGGAGAAGGCCGAGCTTCATGCGCTCACCCGCTTGCTCGCCGTAGGAAAGGCTGCCCATGCCGGTAAGCATCGAGATAATCGCGCCGTTGTCACCTTTGGCGTCGAGCTCGGCGCGCGCTTCGCCGCCGGGCGCCCAGGCCGTCGCCATCCATTCGAGATCGGCGATGAGAAGGTCTGTTGCCACCTTCAGATAGGCAGCCCGTCGCTCACAGTTGCCGCCCGTGCAGTTTGCGGTGTCGAAGTCTGTCGCGGGACGCTCGCCCGCCCCGGGCCCGGTGCCGTTTAGGTCCTGACCCCAGAGCAGGAATTCGACGGCGTGGTAGCCGGTGGTCACATTGGCCTCGATCGCGTCTAGTTCGTGCAGCTCCTCGATCAGTGCAGGGGTGATCTCGGCCGCATCGATGGTCCTGCCGGAGATCTCAAGTGTGGGTGAGGCGATGACGTTCAGCGCGCCATGCGGGTTCTCGTCAGTCGCGCCGCCCGTTTCAACATAATCGATCAACCCTTCGTCGAGCGGCCAGGCGTTCACCTTGCCCTCCCAGTCATCGACGATGGCGTTGCCGAAGCGGTAGACCTCTGTCTGCTGGTAGGGCACTCGCGCCGCGATCCACGCGGCACGCGCTTCGGCCAGCGTGCGCTCCGAGGGCGTCGCGATCAGCGCGTCCACCGCGTCGCCAAGCCGGCCGGCACCAATCAGGCTGTCAGCGTACTTTGCTGCAGCGATGTCCATGTAGGTCTTGATAACGGCGGACTTGTCGGCCGCGACGGCGGGCATGGCGAACGCTGCAGTTGTCGCCAGCAGTGCCGTGGCACCCAGGGCTCGGATGGACATTCGCTTCTCCTCTGTCTCTGTCATCTCGTTTCGGTGCGGTCGCTGGATCAATGCAGACGGGCTCTCGCTTCGAGGCCCGAAACCGGATCGAGACCGATATCGTCGATGAGGAGCCCCAGTTTCTCCGCACGCTCGACGACGATCGCTCGGTCGGCCGCCCGGACCACTTCCGCCGATCTCGAGGCTGCCGTCTCATGATCGCCTCGTCCGGCGGCGCGCACGATG
>JBCBEP010000156.1:0-6924 GCA_038528605.1 Pseudomonadota bacterium | reverse complement strand
CTCGAAGCTCGCCACGCGGATGCGTGCCTCTCCCATCATCCGCTCGCTGATCTCGCGCGCCTCCTTCTCGGCGAGGCTGCCTTCCTGCTGGATGCGCAACTCGCCGCGCACATCCCGCGAGCCCCTGCCGGTGAAGCTGAAACCGAGGCCCAGACGGTAGGAGGGCTCGGGCGCCCGGCCCTCGGCCTCGAAGCTGAAGCGGCGGCGCGCAGCGTCCCCCGCCCCCTGCCATTCCGAGAAAATCTGCTGCTTGAACTCGAGAAAGTTATCCAAATCCATGATGGCGCCCCGATCCGATGGTCCGCCCGGCAGGGATACACGACCTCGCGCGGCGATGCGACCGCGATGGCCGGTGGGCTCAACCCGCCGTCATCTCCACGAGGCGGGAGGCGGTGCGCGCGAACTCGAAGCTGCCGGCCCCTTCGGTGTAGAGCGCGTCCGGCGGGGCGGCGGCGGAGAGGTAGAGCCTGCTCTTCGCCTCGTACAGCGCGTCGATCAGCGTGACGAAGCGCTTGGCCTCGTTGTTCTTCGCCCGGCTGAGTTCGGGCACGTCGTCGATCAGCATCACCTGGAAGCGCTCAGCGATGGCGAGATAGTCGGAAGGCCCGAGGGGCGCCTCGCAGAGCGCGGCGAAGCTTGCCCGACCGGCGCTCTCCGTCGCCGCCTCGATGGCGACGCGGCGGCCATGCACGCTGAGGGTGACGGGCTCCGCCACGTCGTCACCGATCTCCGCGGCCCAGGCCGCGTCCATCGCCGCCCGCGCCTCCGCGCCGAGCGGGCAGAAGTAACGCGCCGGGGTCTTCGTCTCGTCGCGGCGGTAATCGGTCTGGCTCGAGAGCTCGATCACGTCGCAGCGCTCCTTCAGCATGGCGATGAAGGGCAGAAAGAGCGCCCGGTTGAGCCCGTCCTTGTAGAGATCGTCCGGTGGGCGGTTGGAGGTGGAGACCACCACCACGCCCCTCTCCCAGAGCGCCTCGAAGAGCCGGCCAAGGATCATCGCGTCGGTGATGTCGGAGACCTGGAATTCGTCGAAGCAGAGGAGCGTCGCCCCTTCCGCGATCTCGTCCGCCACCGGTTGAACGGGATCAGTCACGTTCGACTCTCGGGCGATATGAATGCCCGCATGCACCTCCCGCATGAAGGCGTGGAAATGCACGCGCCGCTTCGGCCGCACGGGCGTCGTCTCGAAGAACAGGTCCATCAGCATCGACTTGCCACGCCCAACCCCGCCATAGAGGTAAAGGCCCGAGAGGGTGATGAACTTGTGCGGGGCGCCCTTGGCGAAGCCGAACCAGCCGCGGGCGACCGATTTGCGCTTCGCAGGCTCGTAGCCGCGCAGGCGCACATGCAGCAGTTGCAGCTTCTCCACCGCAGCGCGCTGGGCTGGATCCGAATGGATCGTCCCCGCCGAAACCAGCGCACGATAGCGCGAGAGCGGCGTCTCGGTCGCAGCGGGCGAGGGGCCGTCGGGCATCGCTGTCCTCGAAGCTTGGCCGGCGGAGGGTACCGCCACCGTTATGCCCCGGCGGCGGGCCCCGATGCCAGCGCGACATGACCGGCGAACCGGATGAGCGGCCGTCCGCATCAAGATCGCTGCGCCGCTGCCGCACAATCCGGCATTTGACCCGTGACCGACGGCCACGCGAGAGTGGAGCGCCTGAAAGGAGGCTCCCATGTCCGCCCCAGCCGCCCCCCCAACCGCGCCGCGCACAAGCCTGCTCAGCCCCACGGGCGTTATCATCGCTGCCGGCGCGGTGGTATTGTCGCTCTCCTTCGGGGTGCGCGCTGTCTTCGGCATCGTGCTCGAGCCGATCTCGACGGAGTTCGCCTGGCCGCGGGAGGTCTTCTCGCTCAGCCTCGCCATCCAGAACATGGTGTGGGGGCTCGCCCAGCCCTTCTTCGGCGCGCTGGCGGACAAGTATGGGGACCGCTGGGCGCTCTGGCTCGGCCTCGCGCTCTACTGCGCGGGCATGGCACTGGCTGCTGTCGGATACCTGCCCTTCATGCAGCATCTGGGCACCGGCGTGCTGGTGGGCATGGGCGTGGCCGGCACGGCCTTCGGCCTCGTGCTCAGCGTGGTGGGCCGCGCAGTGCCGGAGGAACGGCGGGCAAAGGCGCTCGCGCTCACCGCCGCCCTCGGCTCGCTCGGACAGATGGCGCTGCCCCTCCTCGCCGGCTGGATCACGGCGACCTATGGCTGGCAGGCGACGCTGGTGGTGATGGGCCTCCTCCTCCTGCCCATCGGCCTCTGCATCCCCTACCTCAAGGCCGAAACCCCGGCGGGCAGTGCCGAGGACCCCGAGGTGACGATCGGGACGATGCTGCGCCGCGCGTTCGGCCACTCGTCCTACGTGCTGCTTACGCTGGGCTTTTTCGTCTGCGGCTTCCATGTGGCTTTCATGACCGCGCATCTGCCTGTCTATGTGGCGGAGGTCTGCGGGTCGGTGACCCTCGGGGCCGCGACGCTTTCGGTCATCGGCCTCGCCAATGTGGTCGGCACGCTCCTCACCGGGCAACTGGCTGCACATTTCCCGAAGCCGTGGATCCTCTCTGCGATCTATGCGCTGAGGGCCGTGGTGATCACCGTTTTCATCTTCATCATCCCGCCGAGCCCCGTCTCGATGATGGTGTTCTCGGCCACGATCGGTGTCCTGTGGCTCTCCACCGTGCCGCTCACCTCGGGCCTGGTGGCGACGATGTTCGGCACACGCGCGCTCGGCACGCTCTATGGCGTGGTGTTTCTCAGCCACCAGGTAGGCTCGTTCCTCGGGGTCTGGATCGGCGGGCGCGCATACGATGCGACTGGCAGCTACGACACGGTGTGGATTGCCGCGATCATCCTCGGCGTCTTCTCCGCGCTCGTGCACCTGCCGGTGCAGGACAGGCCCTGGCGCGCAACCGCAGCTGCCTGACAATCAGTAGAGCGCAGGCACGTCGTGGCGGAAGGCCACCTCCTCAGGCGCTCCCTTCTTGCGCGGGTCGAGCTTCGGGAAGGCCGGCGCCTCGAACGGGATCGGCTCGTAGGGGATGCGGGCGAGCAGGTCGGAAATGCAGTTCAGCCGCGCGCGCCGCTTGTCGTCCGCCGGCACGCGGGTCCAGGGCGCAAAGTCGGTATCGGTCGCGGCGACCATCTCCGCATAGGCCGCCGTGTAGGCCCACCAGCGCTTGGCGCTCTCGATATCCATGGGGCTCAGCTTCCAGTGCTTGCGCGGGTCGCTCGCCCGGTCCCGGAACCGCGCGGCCTGCACTTTCCGGCTCACATCGAAGAAGTATTTGATGAGGATGATGCCTTCCTCGACGAGATATTTCTCGAAGCGCGGCGTGCTGGCGAGGAAGCGCTGTACCTCGTAGTCCGACGCGAACCCCATCACGCGTTCCACCCCGGCGCGATTGTACCAGCTGCGGTCGAACAGGACGATCTCGCCAGCAGCCGGCATGTGCTTGATGTAGCGCTGGATGTAGAGCTGCGTCTCTTCCCGGTCATCGGGCTTCGGGAGGGCGACGATGCGGAAGACACGAGGGCTCACCCGCTCGGTGATGCGCTTGATGACGCCGCCCTTGCCGGCCGCGTCCCGCCCCTCGAACACGATGACCACGCGTTGCCCAGTCGCCTTCACCCATTCCTGGAGGTGGCAAAGCTCGATCTGCAGCCTCAGCAGCGCCTTGTCGTAGTCTTTCTTGCTGATCGACGCCCCGCCGTCGTTCTTCGCCATCGCGTTTCTCTCCCGCCAACCGGCCGAAGAGCGTCGGGCCAGCGCGAACGCGTGTCAACGCATGGGACGGGCGCGACGCGCCGCACACCGGCGCCGCAATCATGTGTTAGTAAGTTTTGGCAACACGGAGAAAACAGGGCGATTCCCCGGTGAAACGACGCCTCTCAGCAATTCTTGCGGCGGACGTCGTCGGCTACTCGCGGCTGATGCGGGCCGACGAGACGGGGACCTTCGAGCGCGTTGCCCATTGCCTCGAGGCGATCGTGATGGCGCGGATCGCGGCGCGCAACGGTCGTGTCTTCAAAACGATGGGCGACGGGATCCTCGCGGAGTTCGTGAGCGTCCGTCTCGCGGTGGTCGCAGCGCTCGAGATCCAGGAGGCGCTGGCGGCGGACCCGGTGGCGGATGCATCGGGCCTCTCGCCCATCAAGCTGCGTATCGGCGTGACCATGGGTGACGTGATCGCGCAGGGTGACGACCTCTACGGCGACGGCGTGAACATGGCCGCGCGCGTCGAAGCGATCGCGCCCATTGGTGGCGTCGCGGTCACCCGCACGGTGCGCGACGCGGTGCGCGACCATCTGGATCTCGTGTTCGAGGATGCGGGCAAGAAGGTGGTGAAGAACATCCCCCGCCCCGTGCACCTCTTCCACGTGAAGAGGCCGACGGTTGGCGCGGTACCGGAAGAGGGTGGGCCAGCGCCGGCGCAGGCGATGCCCGAGCCCGTGGCGGCGGCCCCTGTCGCGCAGGCCGCGGCGCCTGACCGGCCTGAACGGCAGACGCGCCGCCTGCCGCTCGTCCCCATCGCTGCCGCCCTCGCGCTGGCCGCACTCACAGGCGCCGCGCTCCAACGTCAGAACCCTGATGCCGTTCTTGACGTAGCCGCCACGGCGCCTGCGGGCACGACAGAGCCCGATGCAGCGGTCTCGCCCGGCGGCGCGGCGAACAGCCCGGCCTTCATCGCAGAGGCTCCCCCGCCGCCGCCGGAGAGCGAAACGTCCCTCGAGCGGGTATCGGCCCGCGATGTGGCGGCGCCGTCCGCGCTCGCGCCCGAGAGCGGCGCGCTGCGTATCGAGGACCTGGTCGACGGGGACGCGCTTGCTGCGCTGCCCTGGTCCCCACCCGAGGCGGAGGATGCGGGCGATACGCTGCACGCTGGAGTGCCGGAGATGGTCTCTGTCCGGATCAGTTTCTCGCTAAACCCCGGCTCCTGGCCCACCTGTTCGCCCTTCGGCGGGGAGCAGGTGCATCTGCTGCCGCTGAGCGCCGAGGGCGGCTGGCAGACCATCCGCAACATCTCCGGCCATGAGATCGAGATGCGTGCCCGCGCGGAGGCGAGCGCGGATGGCGAGGGGCTCACCGTCTCGATCCTGCCCTATCCCGACCTCTGGCGGCATGCCGACGCCATGACCGTCCGCTTCGCGACACGCGCGCCCGGTACGATAAGGGAGGCCTATTCGGACCGGCGCGCGATGCCCCCGCTCATCGGCTGCGGGCGCCTCGTGGCGCATGTGGAGCTGGTCGACTAGGCCACGGCCATCTGGGACGCGCCGACAATCTAGCCGGCGGCAGCAACCGCCCCCTACAGCGCCATCCCGATAGCCCACCGCCACGATGACGCCCTCAAGATACTGCATGACTGGCTGACCGTGCCCCTGCGTAACGGAGGGAGTGTGCTGTGAAGGTGCTGGAAGAGAGCCACGACCGTCTCGTGCTCGGCTTCACGCCATGGGGGCCGTGGATCGTCTCCTGCGTCGCCGGCGTGGGCTTTGTCGCCTTCGCGCTCTTCGCCCCCATCGAGATGCCGCCCTGGGCGCGGCTTGTCTTCGGTGGGCTCGGCGTCGTGGCACCGATCGCCTTTCTCGCCAGCCACGCCGCGGTGCAGATTGATTTCAGCCGCGACGCCGGCATGGCAAAGATCACGCGAAACCGCCCCATCGGCGGCGTGTCGAACGAAATCATCCCGCTCGACCGCATCCTCGAAGTGGAGGAGGTGGTCACGACAGATGCGGACGACGACACCCATCGCCGCATCGAGCTCATCGTTGCCGACCGTGCGGGCCATGTTGAACGGGTGGCGCTGACAACGGGGCCGATCGCGACCGACCAGGCGAAGACGGCAGAACGGCTCGCACGCTGGCTAGGGGTGCCCAACCGCAGCAGGGCGCGCTGAGCGCGCTTGACATCCGAGCGTCCACGCCGTAGCCCCGCGCCACTCGTCGGTCAGCGAAGGTTCGCCCACCGGCGCTTTTGTCGTTGCAGCACCCGCCATACCTTGAGGGTGAAGCAGCACGGGGAAGGACGCGCATGTTCGAGGCTCTGTCAGACCGGCTCTCCGGCGCCCTCGAGAAGCTTACCGGCAAGGGAGCTCTCTCGGAGGAGGACGTGCAGGCTGCGATGCGCGAGGTGCGCGTGGCGCTGCTGGAGGCTGACGTCTCGCTGCCGGTCGCGCGCAGCTTCATCAAGCGCGTCTCGGAGAAGGCGACGGGCCAGGCGGTGCTGAAATCGGTCACGCCGGGCCAGCAGGTCGTCAAGATCGTGCATGACGAGATGGTGCGCACGCTGGCGGGCGAGGACCCGGAGCCGGCCGCGCTCAAGATCGACAATCCGCCGGCGACCATCATGATGGTGGGCCTGCAGGGCTCGGGCAAGACCACCACCACCGGCAAGCTTGCCAAGCGCCTGAAGGAGCGGGACGGCAAGAAGGTGCTGATGGCGTCGCTCGACACGCGGCGCCCGGCGGCCATGGAGCAGCTTGCGGTCATCGGCGGGCAGATCGGGGTCGATACGCTGCCGATCCAGGGCGGGCAGACGCCGGTGCAGATCGCCAAGCGCGCGAAGCAACAGGCGACCTTCGGCGGCTACGACGTGGTCATGCTCGATACTGCCGGGCGCCTCAGCATCGATGACGAGCTGATGGCCGAGGTCGAGGCGGTGCGCGACGAGGCGAAGCCGCGCGAGACGCTGCTGGTGGTGGATGGCCTCACGGGCCAGGACGCCGTGAACACCGCGGAGAATTTCGACGGGCGCATCGGTGTCTCGGGCGTGGTGCTGACGCGGATGGACGGCGACGGGCGCGGCGGTGCGGCGCTCTCGATGCGCGCGGTCACCGGCAAGCCGATCAAGTTCGTCGGCCTCGGCGAGAAGATGGAGGCGCTCGAGGAATTCCACCCCGAGCGTGTGGCCGGCCGCATCCTCGGCATGGGCGACA
>JBCBEP010000155.1:0-6924 GCA_038528605.1 Pseudomonadota bacterium | reverse complement strand
GGCCGCTCCTGAAAATCAAGCTCGGCGCCGGTCCGGAGGACATGGACCGGATGGCGGCCGTGCGCGCGGGCGCACCGAAGGCGCGCCTGGTCATCGATGCAAACGAAGGCTGGAGCACCGCAGACTACGAAGCGCATGTCCCCACGCTCCAATCGCTCGGCGTGGAGCTGATCGAGCAGCCGGTGCACGAGAACGATGACGCGGCGCTTGCCGGCATCGCCCATCCCGTGCCGCTCTGTGCCGATGAGAGCTGCCACACACGTGCGTCGCTCGACCGCCTTCAGGGCCGCTACGAGATCATCAATATCAAGCTCGACAAGACGGGCGGGCTGACGGAAGCGCTGGCTCTGCGTGCGGAAGCGCAGAAACGGGGCTTCGGCGTGATGGTTGGTTGCATGATGTCCTCCTCCCTCGGCGTGGCACCTGCCGTGCTGGTCGCCGGAGGGGTGCAGATCGCCGATCTCGACCCGCCCATGTTGCTTGGCGAGGACCGTGATCCGCCGCTGGGAGTTGATGCATCCGCCGTCTCGCCGCCCGAGCCCGAGCTTTGGGGCTAGGGGGAAGGCGCGCCGGGGGCCTAACCGACTGGGAGTGAGAGAATGAGCCGCATCGTCTACGTGAACGGTGACTATGTGCCCGAGGAAGAGGCCAAGATCTCGGTTTTCGACCGGGGCTTCCTGATGGCCGACGGGGTCTACGAGGTGACTTCGGTGCTCGAAGGCAAGCTTTGCGACTATGAGGGCCACAAGGTGCGCCTCGCCCGCTCGCTCTCCGAGCTGAAGATGGGCAGCCCCGTGACTGACGATGAGCTGCTCGAGATCCACCGCCAGCTCGTGACCCGCAACAACCTGCATGAGGGTGTGATCTACCTCCAGATCACCCGGGGTGCGGCGGACCGGGACTTCGCCTGGCCGAAGGATGCCAAGCCCGGCATCGTGCTCTTCACGCAGGACAAGGACCTGGAGGAGGCGAAGGCCGCCAAGACCGGCATCAAGGTCGTCAGCCAGCCGGACCTGCGCTGGGCACGGCGGGATATCAAGACCGTCCAGCTCCTCTACCCCAGCTTCGCCAAGATGGCGGCAAAGGAGCAGGGGGCTGACGATGCGTGGATGGTGGCGGACGACGGGTTCGTGACCGAGGGCACCTCTAACAACGCCTACATCGTGAAGGGCGGCAAGATCGTCACGCGCCACCTCACCAACGACATCCTCCACGGCATCACGCGAGCCGCCGTGCTCACGCTCGCGCGCGAGGCGCAGATGCAGGTGGAGGAGCGTCCCTTCACCATCGCCGAGGCGCAGGAGGCGGACGAAGCCTTCATAACCGCCGCCAGCACCTTTGTGTGCCCGGTGGTGGAGATCGATGGCGAGGCTGTGGGCACGGGCACGCCGGGCCCCGTCGCAAAGCGCCTGCGTGAGATCTATGTGGCGGAGGCGCGGGCGAAGGCGATCTGAGCCCGCCGCACTAGGTGCACTCGCCGCGCGCGGCCGACGGCTCGGTCAGGCGGTGCAGGTTGCCGGATCCGCCCGCAGATAGAGGACCGGCCCGTCGTCCTCAAACAGAACCGCGATCATGATCCGCGGCCAGCCCCCCGCGCTTCCCGTGGCCGACAGCGTGTCGCAGAGGCGCGGGTGGAGCGGGGCGATGGCATCGGCATCGATCCCCTCGCCCCGCGCCTTGGCCGCGCGCCAGGCGAGAGCCACGGCCGAGCCGTCCTCCGCCGTGGCAGAAGAGACGAGCGTAAGGTCAGGCGCTGTGTCGCCGGCGGTGGCGAGGGTGGCGAGATCGCTCGCGATCCCGTCCGTCGATGGGCCGAGTGCGGCCTCGGCTGTCGAGCGCGCCTCGCTCAGGGCGTCGGAGAGGCGCGTGGCGAGCTCGCGGTCGTACGTCTCACCAAGCTCGGCCTGCTTCTCCTCGGAGAGGAACCAGAACGAGTCGACCATCTCCGCCCGCGCGGTGCCGCCGTTCGCGAGTTCCTCCAGCACGAGATGCTTGCCGACCGCGAGGAGAACGAGGTTCTCTGCTTCGGGCGCTGCCTGTCCTGCAGGTGCCTCCGCCCCTGCCTCGAGCGTGAAGCCCGCAAGGCCCACGCCCTCGTCCGGCGCGGGCGTGCCCTCATAGAGACCGATGAGGCGGAGGAACCCCTCTGAGGCGAGGCGGAACGCGCCTTTGAAAGTACCCTCTTCACCCGGTTCGCCGTCCCCGTCCGGGCCGTCCCCGCTCCGTTGCGTGAGGGCATCCTGCCCGCCGGCAGGCTGTGGCGTCTCGTCCCGCGTCTCGACTGGCTCCTCGGCCGTCGCTTGGGTCGGGTCGTTCGCGTCCGCGGCCTCCTCCTCGGCGGTTGCCTTGGCCAGCGCGATGGCGGCGTTGCGGGCGGTCTGCTCCACCTCCTCCGGCACCGGCAAGCGTGACAGAAGCGCGAGGCAGAAGGCGAGGGCGCAGAGGATGAGGGCAAGGCCGAACCACCGCATTGTCATCCTCCCCCGCTCTGCTGCGGTCCCCACTGCGCTCACTTCTTACCGAAACATATCACAAATGCCCAAACCGGCGCAGCCACCCCTGCTGTACCCGATGCGGCGATACGCCCGCGCGTGGCCGCCGCACCGCCATCAGGCGGTGCAGCGGCGTGCGCTCACTCGGCCGCCTGGGGCATGTTGGTGGCCTTGGCCAGGGCCTGGTCGAGATCCGCGATCAGGTCGTCCGCGCCCTCGATGCCGATGGAGAGGCGGATCACATTGTCTGCCGCCCCTGCTGCCGCGCGCTGCTCGGAGCTCAGCTGGCGGTGTGTGGTGCTGGCGGAGTGGATGATCAGGCTCCGCGCATCGCCGAGATTGGCCACATGGCTGAAGATCTCGACATTGTTCACCACGCTCACGCAGGCGTCGTAGCCGCCCTTGATGGCCACGGTGAAGAGCGAGCCCGCGCCCTTGGGGCAGATCTTCTTCACGCGCTTGAAGGAGGGGGACGACTTGAGGCCCGCATAGGTCACCGCCTCGACGCGCGGATCGTTCTCGAGCCAGGTTGCGATCTTCTTGGCATTGGCCACGTGACGATCCATCCGCAGGCTCAGCGTCTCGATGCCGAGAAGGGTGATGAAGGCGTTCTGCGGGCTCTGGCACATGCCGAGGTCGCGCAGGCCCACAGCATGGCTGTGGAGCGTGAAGGAGAGCGGGCCGAAGGTCTCGTGAAAGGTGAGGCCGTGATAGGCGGGCTCGGGCTGGCTGAGGCTCGGGAACTTGTCGGAGGCCGACCAGTCGAACTTCCCGCTGTCGACCACCATGCCGCCCATCACCGTGCCGTTGCCCGACAGGAACTTGGTCGTGGAGTGCGTCACCAGCGTCGCGCCATGCTCGATGGGCCGGCAGAGATAGGGGGTCGCCGTCGTGTTATCGACGATGAGGGGGATGCCCTTCTTGTCGGCGATCGCGGCGATCTTCGGCAGGTCGGCAATATGGCCGCCGGGGTTCGCGATCGACTCGCAGAAGATCGCCTTCGTGCGCTTGGTGCAGGCGCGGCTGATCTCGCCCGGCTTGTCGATGTCGACGAACTTGGCTTCCCAGCCGAAGCGCTTGATCGACTGGCTGAGCTGGGTGACTGAGCCGCCATAGAGACGGTTCGAGACCACCACATTGTCGCCCGGGCCCATGAGCGGGAAGAGCGCCATGATCTGGGCTGCATGGCCCGAGGAGCAGGCGGTGGCGCCAACGCCCGTCTCGAGGGCGGCTACACGCTCCTGCAGCGCGGCGACGGTGGGGTTGGTCAGCCGCGAGTAGATGAAGCCCACTACCTGCAGGTTGAAGAGTGCGGCGGCATGCTCATGGTCGCGGAAGGCGAAGGCCGTGGACTGGTAGATCGGCGTCTGGCGCGCGCCGGTGGCGGGGTCGGGCTTTGCGCCGGCGTGGATCTGCAGCGTGTCGAAGCCGTAGGTGGTCTCGGTCATGATTGCCTCGTTGGTCTCTCGGGTCTTCCGGTCGCGGAAGCTACGGTGTGGCGGGCGGCTTGTCAGGCCGGAAATCGCGTCGGTCGCGCGGCAAAGGGCCTGCTCAGGGGCGCAGGCTGTCGAGCAGCGCGCGGTCGATCGCGATGAAGGGCTCCGCGAGGCTCGCGAGAGCCGCGCGGTCCGGCATGGGCGGGGGTGGGCGCTGACCGATGCTCCCCGTTGCGTTGGCACGGCCGATATTCGCCGGCGCGTGGAGACCGAGGCGCCTGAGAAAGGCGCCAAACTCCGCGTCGAAATTGCTCTGCCGCAGCACCACATCGAAGCCGGAAAGCGTGGATTTCGCGCCGCTCAGCCATGTCTCCCGCGGCGTCTCGGAGGTGCCGGAGGGGCTGGCGAGGCGGCGCGCCTGCGCGTTGTCGAAGAGCCGCGCGACACGGGGATGGCCGGAGGCCAGCGCCTCCTCCAGCGTCTCGAAGGGCAGTGGGCGCTTCAGCGTCTGCTGGTAACGCCAGGCGCTCACCAGCCGGTCCATCGGATCGCGCAGCACCGTGACGCGCAGGCCCGGCCCGAGATGGTCGAGCTGCGCCGTCCCGTAATGCCCGCCCACGAAGCGGGCGCGGCGGGCGAGGGCGAGTTCTTCGGGCCCAGAGCTGTCGCTGATCGTGAGCGCCTGTCCCCCCCAGCTCGAGCCGAGCAGGCCCTTGAAATGGGCGTTCACCGTCGAGCCCGCGGTTTTGGGGATGTGGAAGAAGATCACGCGTTCCGGGCAAAGCCGGGCGGCGCGCGCAGCGGTGAAGGGCTGGATTGCGCGGATCGCGGCGCGGCGCAGCGGGGTCACGCGCCCGCGACCGGCTCGAAGAGCTCGAGCACCGGGGCCTCGAGGTACAAGTCCTTCGAGCTCCCGGCATCCGCATGGGCCGCACGGAAGGCTTCGGAACGCGTCCAGGCCTCGAAGCTCGCGCGGCTCTCCCAGATCGAGTGCGAGCAGTAGAGCACGTGGTCGGCGGCGGCGGGGCCCTTCAGAAGGTGGAAGCTCACGAAACCTGGGGTCTCGTCGAGACGGCTCTTGCGCCCGGTCCAGATCGCTTCGAACTGAGCTTCGCGCCCGGGCGCGATCCGAAAGCGGTTCATGGCGACGAACATGCGGAGCCTCTAGCGCAGCTTGGAGGAGATGATGCCGGAGTTGAAGCCGCCCCAACTCAGTTCCCCTTTGAGCCGCTGGTATTCGATCTTCGGGCACCGGTCCATGACCACCGTGTAGCCGGCCGATGTCGCGCGGGCAGCCGCCTCCTCGTCGATCACCCCGATCTGGAGCCACAGCGTCTCGAGCCCCCGGCTGCCGAGGACCCGCATTGCCTCGTCCACCACCGCCCCGGCTTCCTCGGAGCGGCGGAAGATGTCGACCATCTGGATTGGTCCCACGCTTTGCGGAATGGCCTCGAGGCTCTTGATCACCGTCTCGCCGAACGCCGTCTTCCCTGCGTAACGCGGGTTCACGGGGATCACGCGAAACCCTTTCAGCTTGAGGTAGCGGGCAACGTAGAACGAGGGCCTGACCTCGTTCAGCGAAACACCGACGGCGGCAATGGTCGTCGTCCGGTCGAGGATCGCGGAGATCTCGGTATCGCTGTGGCGGTGGATCGGCATGCTGTTCTGAGTACCGCTGGACGGCAGGGTGATGCGCTGGTCGGGACGCGGCACAGAAAAAGGTCCGCCGGTGTGCTTGTTGAGCAACGCCCGGCGGACTTCAAGTCGGAACGAGGGACAGTGAGTGTTGAGGCGGGTCGTTCAGCTCCAGCCTCACGTCTTAGAATATGGGGTCATCGCGAAGTTTGTGTAACCCCCACGCACGGTTTCGTGCGTGATTTCGTCGTAGATTGCGCCGTGAACGCCTATTGGTTGCGCTGCGTCGCAGCAAAGAGCGCAACGGCTGCAGCATTGGACACGTTGAGCGATGCGAAGCCGGATTTCGATTCGATCCGCACCAGCGCATCGCAGATCTCCCGGGTGCGCGGGCGCAGCCCCGGCCCCTCCGCCCCAAGCACCAGCGCCAGCGGCTGGTCGGCTGGCGGCATCGCCGCGCCGAGTGCAGCCTCGCCCTCCCCATCGAGCCCGAGCACCCGGTAGCCAAGCGCCTTGAGGCTCTCGAGCGCGTTCCCGAGATTGGCGACGCGCACATAGGGCTGGCGCTCCAGGGCGCCGGACGCGGCCTTCGCCAGCGCCCCGGTCTCGGGCGCGGCGTGCCGGCGCGGCGCGATGACGGCCGTGGCGCCGAACACCTCGGCCGAGCGCAGGATGGCCCCCACATTGTGCGGATCCGTCACCCGGTCGAGCGCCAGGATCACGGGCGCGGGCCCTGCGTCCGTGGGCGTTGCCCGCTCCTCCAGCGCGCCCCAATCCAATGGATCCGCCGCCAGGGCCGCGCCCTGGTGCACCGAGCCGGGGTCGAGCGGGGCGGTGAAGCGGCGTGGATCGGCGATCTCGGGCTCGATAGGCGGCCCGTCGCCACTCGCCCGCTCCGCAAGCACGTCGGCCAGCCGGTTCTGGGCGTTGGGCGTGAGGATCAGCCGGTGGAGGACGCGGCGCGGGTTGGCCAGCGCATCGCGCACGGCGTGGATGCCGAAGAGCCAAACCAGCCCGTCCTCGGCGGGCGCACCGCCCCGCCGGGGGGCAGGCCGGGAGGCGCTCCGCCGCGGCCCTCTAGGCCGGGCGGGCGGTCGACCGGACCCGCCGGCGCTGCTGCCCTTCTTCGTGCTGTCATCGCTCATCGCGTGGCCCTCCGGGCGCACCGGGCAACGCGTCCCGACGCCGTCGCCGATCATTCTCGCTCGCGCCGTCTCCGCGAGGTTGACACCGGCAGAGCCGGCGTCCTAAAGCCCTCGGCACCGCGGAGCAACGCTCATTTGCAATGCTCTTGCACGCCTCGGAGGGGTGGCAGAGCGGTCAAATGCAGCGGACTGTAAATCCGCCCCGGTAACGGTACG
>JBCBEP010000154.1:0-7075 GCA_038528605.1 Pseudomonadota bacterium | reverse complement strand
AACGGCAAGTTCGTCTTCTCCTGCACCGAGGCCTACCGCGTGAAGAACGGCCAGATCCTGCACCCGGTGAAGGGCGCCACGCTGATCGGGGACGGGGCGACGGCCATGCGCAAGATCCGCGCCGTGGGCCACGACATGGCGCTCGATCCCGGCATCGGCACCTGCGGCAAGAACGGCCAGGGTGTGCCCGTGGGCGTCGGCCAGCCCACTCTCCTCATCGAGGGCCTCACGGTCGGCGGCGCCGGCGAATAGGCGTGTCGCCCGTCACAGGGTGGACCGCTTTTCCGCAGGCGGGGTGAAACAAACCCGCTCCTGCATCGTTCTCCCCCCAGAACCGCGGGCCGGCCCTGATGGCGAGGCCCGCCGATCTGAAGGAGAACGGATATGACGAGCACTCTTCGCGCTTCCGCCCTGGTCCTCGGCCTCGGCCTCCTGGCCGCCTGCGGCAACGCCCCGGGCGAACGCGCGCTCACGGGCGCAGGCATCGGCGCGGGCGTCGGCGCCGCTGCGGGGGCCCTCGGCGGCGCACCGGGCGTGGGCGCCGCCGCAGGTGCCGCCGCGGGTGCTGCCATCGGCGGGCTCACCAGCCGCGCGGATATCGACCTTGGCGACAGCCCCTTCTGAACGCTCAGGCTGGCGGGGCTCAAGCCCCGTCAGCCACCCACCCCGTCAGCCGCCCTTCCGCCGCGGATGCCCCGGATAAACCCCCAGCATCTTCAGATGCTTGCAGAAATAGGCCAGCTCCTCCAAGGCCGCGCGCACATGCGGCTCCTCGGGATGGCCCTCAATCTCCGCGTAGAACTGCGTCGCCGTGAATGAGGCGTTGATCATGTAGCTCTCGAGCTTGGTCATGTTCACGCCGTTCGTCGCGAACCCGCCGAGCGCCTTGTAGAGCGCCGCCGCCACGTTGCGCACCTCGAACACGAAGCTCGTCACCGCCCCGCCCGCCACCGGGTCCGCCTCGATCTTCTGGCGCGAGAGCACGAGGAACCGCGTCGTGTTGTGCTCGGCGTCCTCGATATCCTCCGCCAGCACGTCGAGCCCGTAGATCTCGCCCGCCAGTCGCGAGGCGATCGCCGCCCGCCCCTCCGCCGCATCTTCCGAAATGAGCTTCGCGCTGCCCGCCGTATCCGCCCCGATGAGGGAGCGGATACTGTGCATCTTCAGAAACCGCCGGCACTGGCTCAGCGCCACCACATGGCTCTGCGCCTCGCGCACATCCGAAAGCTTCATGCCCGGGCGGGCCAGCAGCTGCAGGCGGATCGGCAGAAAATGCTCCCCGATGATGTAGAGCCCGCTCTCCGGCAGCAGATGATGCGTATCCGCCACGCGCCCATGGATCGAGTTCTCGATGGGCATCATCGCCAGGCGCGCCTCGCCGCCCTTCACAGCCGCGAAAGCGTCCTCGAAGGTGGCGCAGGCCATCGGTTCCATGCCCGGAAACACATCCTTGCAGGCCTGGTGCGAAAAGGCGCCCACTTCGCCCTGGAAGGCGATCTTGCCTGTCGGTTCCGTCAGCATGTCCCGATTTGTCCCGTTTCTACTCGTTGATCCCCTTTCCTTAGTCGCGAGAAGGGGCTGTCACGTCGAACTGTCGCGCCATATACGGGTTGGCAAGCAACGTCGATAGAGGCTATCTCCCAGCCCGCGTGGCCGCAGGTCCCTGCGGCTTCCGCAACGCCAACACCGGAGGATCTTTCCCAGATGTCGATGGGCGAGTTGAACAAGATCGCCGGCGCCTTTCTCGGCGCCTTCCTGCTCTTCCTGCTGCTGAGCTTCTTCAGCGAAAAGGTCTTCGAAGGCGACCATCACGACGACGTGCTGGCCTACGCGCTCGATACGGCGGTGGAGGGCAGCGCTGCACCGGCCGAGGAAGCGGTCGACTACGCCGCCCTCGTCGCGAGCGCCGACCCCGGGAACGGCAGCGCAATCTGGCGCCAGTGTTCGGCCTGCCACAAGATCGAGGATGGCGCGAACGGCATCGGCCCGCATCTCCACGGCGTGGTGGGCCGCGCGATCGCCGCGATCGACGCCTACAGCTACTCCGACGCGCTGATGAACAAGGGCGGTGAGTGGGACCTCGTCGCGCTGAGCGGCTTCCTGAAGAAGCCGAGCGAGTGGGCGCCGGGCACCAAAATGGGCTATGGCGGCCTCGCCGACGCGCAGGACCGTGTCGACGTGATCGCCTACCTCAACGAAGAAGGCGGCACCAATCTCGACCTCGCCGCGATGGCGCCGGCATCTGAGGAGGCGCCCGCCGAGGAAGCCGCGACGGACGAAGAGGCCTCCGCCGGTGAGGCGGCTGCCGCCGAGGAGGCGACCGAGGTCGTCGAGAACGAAGAGGCCGCGGTCGAGGAGGCCAGCGCCGAGGAAGCCGCGAGCGAAGAGGCGGCGACCGAGACCGCCGCCGCCGAAGAAGCGCCGGCTGAGGAAGCAGCGACCGAAGAGGCCGCCACGGAAGAAGCGACGACCGAGGAGGCCGCTACCGAAGAAGCAGCGACTGAAGAGGCTGCCACGGAAGAAGCCAGCACCGAGGAAGCCGCTACTGAGGAAGCGAGCACCGAGGAGGCTGCCCCCGAGGAGAGCACCGAGGTTGCCGCTGCCGAGCCTGCGGCCGAGCCCGAGCCCGCCGCTGCTGCTGCTGGTGCGAGCGGCATCTACGCCTCGGTCACCGTCGATGACGGCCAGAAGGTCTTCCGCCAGTGCCGCGCCTGCCACGTGGTTGAGGACGGCAAGAACCGCGTCGGTCCGCATCTCTACGGCGTCGTCGGTCGCGCAGTCGGCTCCGTGGACGGCTACAAGTACTCCGACGCGATGATGGCCTATGGTGGCGACTGGTCGCCCGACCGGCTCGATGCCTATCTCGAGAACCCGCGCGGCGTCGTGAAGGGCACCAAGATGGCCTATGGCGGCCTCAAGAAGGAGGAGGACCGCGCTGCGGTCATCAAATACCTCAACGAACAGTCCGCAAGCCCGATCGCCCTCGAGTGATCCCGCGAGCCGCGGCTGACCGGAAAGGCGCGCCCTTCGTGGCGCGCTTTTTCATGAGGCAAGCAGAAAATCAGGCGCTCACAGGGTTGTGCCGCGCAATTTTCGGCCCTCGCCTTGAAACGCGCCCGCCCCATTTCCTACCAATTGAAGAACTGCCCCGCCGCCGGGGCTGATGCATAGACAGCATGTGACGGGAGAGGATGCATGACGAGAGGCACGATCCGGGACCCTCGCCTGACCCGACGGGGCTTCACCCGCCTCGGCCTCGGCGCCGCAGCCCTGGGCCTTTCTCCGGGCCTCATCCTGCCCACAAGTGCCCGCGGCGGCGCACCGCGCGGCGTGGCCAGCCACGGCATCTCCGCCTTCGGCGAGCTCAAATACGCCGCCGATTTCGCGCATTTCGACTATGTGGACCCGAACGCGCCCGTCGGCGGCAGCTTCTCCACGGGCTTCGGCGGCGTCACCTTCGACAGCCTCAACCCGTTCGTCCTGAAGGGCAACGCCGCCATCGGCCTCTCCCTCACCTTCGACAGCCTGATGACCGGCGCGGGCGACGAGCCGGACGCCATGTACGGCCTCCTCGCCGAAAGCGCCGAGATCGCGGAGGACGGCGCCAGCGTCACCTTCACCATCCGCGAGGAAGCCCGTTTCTCCGATGGCAGTCCCGTCACGGCCGAGGACGTGGTCTGGACCTTCGAGACGCTGACCACCAAGGGCCACCCCTCCTACGCCCTGCAATATGCCAGCGTGGCCGGCGTCGAGGCGCTCGATGCGCGCACCGTCCGCTTCTCCTTCGACCCCGAGGCAGCCCTCCGGGAGATGCCCATGGCCGTCGCCGGCCTCTCCATCCTGCCCAAGGCATGGTGGGAGGGGCGGGACTTCTCCGACTCGACCCTCGACCCCCTCCTCTCCTCCGGCCCCTACGAAGTGGCCAGCGCCGAACCCGGCCGCCGCATCGTCTACAAGCGCCGCGCGGATTACTGGGGCTGGGACCTGCCGGTGAACAAGGGCCGCTACAACTTCGACGAGATCCGCATCGAGTATTTCCGGGACCGCTCCGCCGGGTTCGAGGCCTTCAAGGCCGGCACCTACACCTTCAACGAGGAGTTCTGGTCCAAGCTCTGGGCCACGGCCTACAACTTCCCCGCCATCCAGCGGGGCGACGTGGTGAAGGACACGCTGCCGGACAACCGCCCCGCCGGCACACAGGGCTATTGGTTCAACCTCCGCCGCGAGAAGTTCGCCGACCCGCGGACGCGCGAAGCCATCGCCAGCGTCTTCGATTTCGAGTGGTCGAACCGCACCCTCTTCTTCGATCTCTACACCCGGACCGACAGTTTCTTCGAAGGCGGCGGGGTGCTGGAGGCCGCCGGCGCCCCCGCCCCCGCGGAGATCGCGCTGCTCGAGCCCATGGCGAGCGAACTGCCCGAGGGCGTGCTGGAAACCGCAGCCTATATCCCCCCGGTTACCGACGGGTCGGGCCGCCCCCGCCGAACGCTCCGCGCCGCCGCCAAGCTCCTCGACGACGCGGGCTGGACCATCCAGGACGGCGTGCGCAAGAACGCCGCCGGCGAGCCGCTGACCGTCGAGTTCCTCCTCGTCGGCGAAGGGTTCGAGCGCATCACCACCCCCTATCTCCAGAACCTCGAGCGTATCGGCGTGCAGGGCACCGTCCGCACCGTGGACCCCGCGAGCTACAAGAACCGCACGGACGAGTTCGATTTCGATCTCACCGTCAGCCGCTTCGCCATGTCCCTCACCCCGGGGGTGGAGCTGCGGGACATGTTCCATTCGTCCTCCGCCAGCTCCCCGGGGTCGGACAATCTCGCCGGCGTCAGCTCCCCGGTGGTCGACGCGCTCATCGAGAAGATCGAGCGGGCCACCACGCGCGAGGAACTCAACACCGCCGTCAGCGCGCTCGACCGGGTGCTTCGCGCCATGCATGTCTGGGTGCCGCAATGGTCCAAGGCCGCGCATCACATCGCGTTCTGGGATATTTATGCCCGCCCGGCCGTGAAGCCCGCCTACCAGCGCGGGGTGATCGACACCTGGTGGATCGACGCCGAGAAGCAGGCACGCCTCGCGGACCAGGTGGGGAACTGACACCTTGGGCGCCTATATCTTGCGCCGGCTTTTGCTGATCGTCCCGACACTGCTCGGGATCATGGCGCTCAACTTCGTCATCATCCAGTTCGCCCCCGGCGGCCCGGTCGAACAGGTCCTCGCCCAGATCGACGATCAGGGATCGAGCACCGACCGGTTTGCCGGCGGCGGGGATGCGGGCGGCGCGAGCGCCGGCCAAAGCGTGGGCGGGGACAGCCAGTACAGGGGCGCCCAGGGGCTGGACCCGGATTTCATCGCGAGGCTCGAGGTCGAGTTCAACTTTGCCCGCATCGTGTGTGAGGAGGGCTATGACGGCCCCGTCCGCGTCTCCGCCGAGGAATGCGTGAAGGAGCAAATCCCGGTCTGGGAGCGTTTCGGCCTCATGATCGTGGACTACGCGACCTTCGATTTCGGGGAGAGCTTCTTCCGCTCCGTCTCGGTGATCGACCTCATTCTCGAGAAGATGCCCGTCTCCATCAGCCTCGGGCTCTGGACCACGCTGATCAGCTATCTCGTGAGCATCCCCCTCGGCATCCACAAGGCGGTGCGGGACGGGACGCGGTTCGACGCCGTCACCTCAGGCATCATCATCGCGGCCTACGCCATTCCGGGCTTCCTCTTCGCCGTCATCCTGCTCGTGCTCTTCGCCGGCGGCAGCTTCGTCCAGATCTTCCCGCTTCGAGGGCTGACCTCCGACGGATGGGAGCAGATGAGCCTGGGCGCCCAGATCCTCGACTATCTCTGGCACATCGTCCTGCCGGTCACCGCAATGGCCATCTCCGGCTTCGCGACGCTGACCCTGCTCACCAAGAACTCGTTCCTCGACGAGATCCGCAAGCAATACGTCCTCACCGCCCGCGCCAAGGGGCTGGCGGAGCGGCGGGTGCTCTACGGCCATGTCTTCCGCAATGCCATGCTGATCGTCATCGCGGGCTTCCCCGCCGCCTTCATCTCGATCTTCTTCACCGGCTCGCTCTTCGTCGAGACCGTGTTCTCGCTCGACGGGCTCGGCCTGCTCGGCTTCGAGGCGGTGGTGAGCCGCGACTATCCGGTGGTCCTCGGCACGCTCTATCTCTTCGGCCTCATGGGTCTCGTGGTGAAGCTGATCTCCGACCTGACCTATGTGCTGATCGACCCGCGTATCGATTTCGAGCGGAGGCCCGGCTGATGGACGAGACGCTCCGCCAAGGCGACGCCGCCGATCAGGGTGCCGGGGGTGCCGGTCCCGCTCCCTCCCCCTCCGAGGGGGAGGGCCGGGGTGGGGGTCCGGCCGCAACCCGGGACGGAACGCCGACCGATGCGCCTGCCCCCGCCCCGAAGCGCGGCTTCCTCACGCTCTCGCCCCTCAACCGCCGGCGCGTGCAGAACTTCCGCGCCAACAAGCGCGCGCTCTGGTCGCTCCGCATCTTCTCGGTGCTCTTCCTCGTCAGCCTCTGCGCCGAGCTGGTGGCGAACGACCGGCCGATCCTGGTGAGCTTCCAGGGCGAGTATCTGACACCGCTGACCGAGAGCTATGCCGAAACCCGCTTCGGCGGCGATTTCGAGACCGAGGCAAGCTTCACCGATCCCTTCGTCCAGTGCCTCATCCGCACCGGCGGGGCGACCGATGCCTGCTTCGACGACGACAACGCCGCGGTCCCCGAAGGCAACGAGGCCGGCTGGATCCTATGGCCCCTCATCCCCTTCAGCTACGACACGGTGGACTATGCCGTCGCCACCGCCCCCTCCCCGCCCGATGCCACCCACCTCCTCGGCACGGACGATAGGGCGCGGGACGTGCTGGCCCGCGTGATCTACGGCTTCCGCCTCTCCGTCCTCTTCGGCTTCGGCGTCACCCTCGCCGCCTCCCTCATCGGCATCGTGGCGGGGGCCGCACAGGGCTTCTTCGGCGGCTGGGTCGATCTCACCTTCCAGCGGGTCGAGGAAGTCTGGAGCTCGATGAACACGCTCTACGTGATCCTCATCCTCTCCGCGATCTTCG
>JBCBEP010000153.1:0-7225 GCA_038528605.1 Pseudomonadota bacterium | reverse complement strand
GGTCTCATCGGCACCCCCTGGCAGGTCAGTTTCCGCCTCCGCCCCGGGGACGGGCAGGGCCCGGACGCCTATCTCGACCGCCAGCCCTACTTCCAGCAGATGCCCCGTTTCCTCGTGCACGAGACCGCGGTGCACTGGATCGACACCTTCCGCTTTCTCCTGGGCGAGGTCACCGGCGTCTTCGCCCGCCTCCGCCGCCTCAACCCCGCGATCGCAGGCGAGGATGCGGGCCAGATCTTGTTCGATTTCGAGGGTGGGGCGCAGGGGCATTTCGACGGCAACCGCCTTTCGGACCACATCGCCGAAAACCGCCGCCGCACGCTCGGCGAGATGGTGCTCGAAGGCCCCCTCGGCACGCTCCGCCTCGATGGCGAGGGCCGGCTCTGGCATCGCGCCTTCGGCGAGAACACCGAGCAGGAACAAAGGTTTGAGTGGCGCGACCACCTCTTCGGCGGGGACTGCGTCTACCGCTGCAATCGCGCGATCCTCGAGGAATGGATGGCCGGGCGCGAAAGCCCTATGGAAGCCCCGCGATACATCCGCAACCAGGAGATCGAGGAGGCCATCTACCGGAGCGCCGCCGAAGCCCGCTTCATCGCGGTTTGACTGGCGGCGCAGCGCTCCCCTCCGCCAGCAACGCCGCTTTCGGGTCGGGCGCCGGAGGGAGGGGAGCCGAGATGACGAAGCACGATCCCTCCCCCGGGGTCGACCGCGCCTCGATCGTCCCGCCCATCATCTCGATAATCCGCTGCGTGATCGCGAGGCCGAGGCCCGTGCCCGCAAAGCTCCGCACCGCGTGATGATCGACCTGCTCGAAGGCATCGAAGATCTGCGAGAGCTTGGCCTCCGGAATGCCGACCCCCGTATCCGTCACCTCGATGACGGTTTCGCCAGTTGGCCTTTGCAAAACAGTGATGGTCACCTGGCCGCGCTGGGTGAATTTGATCGCGTTGCCTACGAGGTTAAGAAGGCATTGCCGCAGCCGGGACGCGTCGCCCAGCAGCAGACCGGCGGGCATGCCGCCCGCGTCGAGCCTGAGCGCCAGGCCCTTGCCCTCAGCCACCGGCCGCATCAATTCCGCAACGCCCTCAGCGACTTGGTAGATGTCGAACGGCTCGGGCCTTAGGGAAACTTTGCCCGCTTCGATCTTCGAGAGGTCCAGCACGTCGTTCACGATCTCGAGGAGCGCTTCGCCGCTCTTCTCGATCAGCGCGAGGTAGTTCCGCTGCACCGCGTCGAGCTCCGTGTGACGCAGAAGTTCCGCGACCCCGATAATCCCGTTCATCGGCGTGCGTATCTCGTGGCTCATATTGGCGAGGAACGTCGTCTTGGCATTGGTTGCCGTCTCCGCTTCCTGCCGTGCCGCCCGAAGCTCAGCCTCTCGCTCGGCAATGTCGGAAACATCGATCCCCAGCCCTGCCACGCCGCCCGAGGGCATGTGGTACTTGTAGATCCGCAGCATCCGCCCGCCCACGGGCCTGATCGTGGGCTCGTCGTCCGCTTCCGTCCAAAGCTGGAGCCGCGCCTCCACCCGCGCCGTTACGTCCTCGCCCGGATGGAGCGCTTCGAACTCTGCCGTGAGGATCTGGCGGAAGGTGGCGTCGCCGTTGCGGATCACGTCCCCGATCGCGCTGAAGGCGTTGGGGAAGCTTGTCTCGTAGCTCGTGTTGAAGGCGCAGACGCGCTCCTCCGCGTCGAACACCACAAGATGCGCCGGGCTTTGCTCGACGCATTCCTTCAACATGCGATGTTCGACCAAGAGCCGGGCAAGCGCCGCGCGATCATTGGCCAGCCGGTCGAGCTGCTCGTCCATCGTCTCCGCACCGTCGCCCGGGAGAGGCCGCGTGTTTAACGACGTCTCATGAAGTTTCACTAAACGGGACGGATGGTCCTAAGATCAATAGGTCGCGCGCCCTCCCGAGAGGTCGAACACCCCGCCAGTGGTGAAGCTGTTCTCCGCCGAGGCGAGCCAGCCGATCATGGCCGCAACCTCCGCCACCTCCACGAACCGGCCGCGGGGGATCTTGGAGAGCATGTAGCCGATATGCTCCTCGGTCATCTGATCGAAGATGGCGGTGCGGGCGGCGGCCGGGGTCACGCAGTTCACCGCGATGTCGTGCGCGGCCAACTCCTTGCCGAGGGATTTCGTGAGCGCGATCACCCCTGCCTTCGCCGCCGAGTAGGCGCAGGCGTTCGGGTTGCCTTCCTTGCCCGCGATGGAGGCGACGTTGACGATGCGCCCATAGCCAGCCGCGACCATGCCCGGCACCACCGCCTTGCAGCAATGAAACACGCTGTCGAGATCGATGGCGAGCACACGCCGCCACTCCTCCACCGGGTACTCGGCCACGGTGGTGTTCATGCCGGCGATGCCCGCGTTGTTCACCAGGATGTCGATCCCGCCCATCTCCGCCGCCGTTCTCGCAGTGGCGGAACGCACGGCGTCCCAGTCGGTCAGATCCACCTCCACCATCATGGCACCGATCGCCTCGGCCGTTTCCTGGCCGAGCGCTCGGTCCACGTCCCAAAGCGTCACGGCCGCGCCGCTGGCGATGAAGCGCTCCGCCACCGCGCGTCCGATGCCCTGCGCGCCCCCGGTCACCACCGCGCGGCGGCCTTTGAGGTCGATCTCGTTCATGGCGTTCCCCGATCCTGTTCCCTGATCCTCTTCTCCGCCGCTGGCCCGCCCTTGACCGAGGCGGGGTGCTGCGTCTCTAAATCGATTAAACGAAGCGGCCATCGCAGAAGCAAGCGGGCCGCCCCCCGGGGAGAGACGGAGACCGCCATGAAGCTCTTGAGGTTCGGCCCGAAGGGCGCCGAAAAGCCCGGCATGCTGGATGCGGCGGGCAAGATCCGCGATCTCTCCGCCCATGTGACCGATTTCGCTGGCGAGACCGTCTCGAACGCGGTCATCGACCGGCTGCGCGGCATCGACCCCGAAAGCCTGCCGCTGGTCGACGGCGCATCGCGCATCGGTTCCTGCGTTGCCAGCACTCCCACCTTCCACTGCGTCGGCCTCAACTACGTGCGTCACGCCAAGGAGACGGGGATGGATGCCCCAACGGAGCCCATCCTCTTCAACAAGGCGGCGACGGCGCTTTCCGGCCCGTTCGACCCCGTGATCCGGCCGAAGGCCTCGCAGAAGCTCGACTACGAGGTCGAGCTCGGCATCGTCATCGGCGAGGTGGTCGAGCATGTCTCGGAGGCTGAGGCGCTCTCGAAGGTCGCCGGCTACTGCGTGATCAACGATGTGAGCGAGCGGGAATTTCAGGCCGAACGCCTCGGCCAGTGGGTGAAGGGCAAGTCCGCGCCCAGCTTCGGCCCCACCGGCCCCTGGCTCGTCACGGCCGACGAGGTGCCCGACCCGCAGAAGCTCGGCTGCTGGCTGAAGGTGAACGGCGAGACGCGGCAGGACTCGAACACCGACGACATGATCTTCAGCGTCGCCCATATCGTCAGCTACATGTCGCGCTTCATGCGGCTCGTGCCCGGGGACCTGATCGCCACCGGCACGCCCGAGGGGGTCGCCATGGGCATGAAGCCGCAGAAATGGCTGGTGCCGGGCGATGAGGTGACCGTTGGGATCGACGGGCTCGGCGAGCAGCGCCAGAGCGTCGTCGAGTTCCCCGGCTGAGGGCGGGGCCATGAAGGTTCTGGTCCTCGGCGGCGGCGGCTTCATCGGGCGCAAGCTCGCTGAAGCGCTGGTGCGCCGGGGCGAGCTTCGGGGCGTCGAGATCACGGGCATGACGCTTGCGGATATCCGCGCGCCCTGGCCGCTCAAGGCGCCCTATGACGTCGCGCTCGAGGCGCTGGACATCGCGGACCGGGCTGCCACCGCCCGTGTTGTGGCGGGGCATGACGTGATCTTCCACCTCGCCGCCGCCGTATCGGGCGAGTGCGAGGCGGATTTCGACCTCGGGATGCGCGCCAATCTCGAAGGCACGCTCTCGGTGCTCGAAGCCGCCCGCCAGTCGCAGGCGGCCTCCGGGCGCCGCCCGGTGCTGGTCTACACCTCGTCCATCGCGGCCTATGGCGGAGACACGCCGAGCCCGATCACGGACTGGACGGCGCTGAACCCGCAAACCTCCTATGGCAGCCAGAAGGCGGCGACGGAGCTCATCCTCAACGACTATGCGCGGAAGGGCTTCATCGACGGCCGGGGCCTCCGCCTGCCCACCATTTCCGTGCGCCCGGGCAAACCGAACGGGGCGGCCTCGTCCTTCATGTCGTCGATCTTCCGCGAGCCCTTGCAGGGGCATGAGGCGGTCTGCCCCGTCGAGCCCGGTTACGAACACTGGTTCCTCTCGCCGCGCCGCGTGGTGGAGAGCATCATCCACGGCGCAGAGGTGCAGGAGGAGGCGCTGGGCATGCAGCGCTGCTTCGCCATCCCGGGCAAGACGCACCGGATCGGGGACATGGTCGAGGCGATGCGTCGGATTGCGGGAGACGAACCCTGCGCGCGTATCCGCTGGGAGCGCGACCCGTCGATCGAGGCGATCGTGCTCGGCTGGAAGGGGCGGTTCGCACCGGAGAAAGCCCTCGCCCTCGGCTTCCGCGCCGATGACAGCTTCGAGGACAACATCCGCTACTTCCTCGAGGACGATATCCAGCCCGCCTGAGGACGGCGCGGGCAGAGCAAGGGAGAGGGTCATGGCAGAGCCGCAAGTGGTGCTGGTGACAGGGGCGAGCCAGGGCATCGGCGAAGCGACGGCGCGGGCCTTCGCGGCCGCCGGGCATCGCGTGGTGCTCGCCGCCCGCAGCCAGGCGGGGCTCGACATGGTTGCGGGCGAGATCGGCAATGGTGCGATGGGTGTCGCGACGGATGTGGCGGACCCGGCAAGCGTCGATGCGCTCTACGCCGCCATCAAGGAACGCCACGGCCGGCTCGATGCTGTCTTCAACAATGCCGGCACCAATATCGGCGCCACGCTCTTCGGCGATGTGGACTGGGAGGGCTGGCGGAAGGTTGTCTCCGTCAATCTCGACGGTGCTTTCCTCATCGCCAACGGCGCCTTCCGGATGATGCGGGACCAGACGCCCCAGGGCGGGCGCATCATCAATAACGGCTCGATCTCGGCCCATGCGCCGCGCTACGGCTCGGCGCCCTACACAGCCTCGAAGCACGCGATCACGGGGCTCACCAAGTCGATCGCTCTCGATGGGCGGGCCTTCAACATCGCCTGCGGTCAGATCGACATCGGCAACGCGGCCTCGGCCATGACCGCCCGCATGTCCGGCGGCGTTCCCCAGGCGGACGGGACGCTGATGGCCGAGCCCACGATGGACGTGACCCACGTGGCCAACGCCGTGGTGCGGATGGCGGAACTGCCGCTCGACGCGAACGTGCTGTTCCAGACCATCATGTCCACCAACATGCCCTTCGTTGGCCGGGGCTGAGCCCGCTCAGCCCCGGCGGCGTGCGGCCTTCGCCGCCGCCACAACCTGCACCGCCGCCTTGCCCTCCACATAGGAGCCGAAGGCGAGGAAGAGGGCGATGAGCCCCACCACTGGCGCACCCAAATCGATGCTGAGCAGCATGAGCCCCGCGGCGAGCAGTACCCCGAAGGAGGCGGCAAGCGTGGTCGCGCCCAGATGGCTCATGCCGAAGGAGAGCACGGCGCGCAGCACCCGCCCGCCATCGAGCGGGAAGAGCGGCAGCATGTTGAAGAGGGCGAGGGCGAGGTTCAGCACCGCCAGCTCGCTAGCCATCGAGTCCGACGGGATCGCGTCGGCGAAGCGCAGGCCGAGCAGCAGCACGGCGATGGCGATGTTCACTGCGGGGCCCGCGAGCGCGATGATCAGCTCCTCCCGTCCGCTCTTCGGCTGACGGTCGAGCCGCACATGCCCGCCGAGCACATGCAGCGCCACTTCCCGCGTGCGGATCCCGACCAGATGCGCGCCGACCGCGTGGCCGAGTTCGTGCAGCAGGATCGACGCGAAGATCATCACGGCGAAGATCGCCTCCTGCCCGACGCCCCGAACCTCCCGCGCGCCGACGGCATCGAGCACCACGAGTAGGACGGGAAAGAGTGCGAGCGACCAATGAAAGGTCACGGGGATCCGGCGCAGGCGGGCAAGCAAGGCTGTGACGAGCACGGGCAAAACCTCTCGATCCAAACAACGCCGGCGGGATCCGCCGGCAGGGGCCAGAGGCAGACCTAAGAGGCCTGCACACGGGTAGGTAGTGCAATTGTGGCGAGAAGTAGGCAAAAATGTGTTAACTAAGGCGAGAGTGCGGCGGGAAATTGGGTCCGTCGCAAGGTGTGGTGTGTGGGAGCGGGTAATGCGCCTAGATCATGTGAATCTTCGAACGGGTCGTCTGGACAAGATGATCCGCTGGTACGGTGACGTCGTCGGCCTGGTTGAAGGCTGGCGGCCGCCCTTCGCTTTCCCCGGCGCATGGCTCTATGCCGGCGACGACGCCGTGGTGCACCTGATCGGCGTGGAGGGAGCGCCGCGCACCGGGGGAGACATCGCGCTCGAGCATTTCGCGCTGTCTGCTGGCGGCCCGGCCGACCTTGAGGCCTTTCGCCATCGGTTGAGTGCGGTCGGCATATCGGCGGATGAGCGCCGTGTGCCGGGCACGGATATTCTGCAGCTCAACCTGCATGATCCGGACGGTAACCACCTGCACGTGGATTTCCGGACGAGTTGAACCGGCTCAATCGCGCGCGGGGTCTCCGCCTGCCTCATCCGGGTCGTCCCGCGGATGCGCGGCACCCCAGGCACCCAGCGCCATGATTGCGGGCCGCAGCCGCTCACCCTTCTCGGTGAGGCGGTATTCCACCTTCGGCGGCACCACGGCGTAGACGTCGCGGTGCAAGATGCCGTCCGCCTCAAGCTCGCGGAGCTGCTTCGTCAGGCTCCGCTGGGTGACGCTGCCGACGCGCCGCGAAAGCTCGTTGAAGCGCAGGGTCTCGTCGAGAAGGTGATAGATGATCAGGCCTTTCCACTTGCCTGAAATCTGCTCGAGGGCAGCCTCCACCGGGCAGCCGGCGCTGCAGTCGTAGCGCTCGAACCGGCGCGCCTGGCCGGAGGGTGCTGGCTTCACGGTATCCTTCATGTACCTATAAGCTCCAAATGTGCGTACTTGTCGCTCTGCGACTGCTCGGTCATATGCGCCGTCACCGCTGCACTGTCAAAACCGGAGCACGACCATGGCCCTCACGATACTCGCCCAGATCACTGCCGTTGCCGGCAAAGAAACGCTGGTGCGCGCCGAGCT
>JBCBEP010000152.1:0-7253 GCA_038528605.1 Pseudomonadota bacterium | reverse complement strand
CGCGGCTGCCCCGCGATCTACGGCCATTACCTAAGCACCGTCTCCATGGCCTCGGGCGCGCCGATGGCCGGGACGCCGGAGATCAGCCTCATGAACTTTGCCATTGGCCAGATGGCGCGGCACTATGGCGTGCCCTGGCGCACCTCCAACACGCTGGGGGGTGCGAAGACGCTTGATGCACAGGCAGGCTATGAAAGCGCCACCACGCTGATGGCCGTGCTGATGGCGGGGGCGAACTACATCTGGCACTCGGCTGGCTGGAACGAGGGCGGCATGCATTGCTCCACCGCGAAGTTCATCGTGGACGCGGAGCAATGCGCCATGGGCCACCGCATGGCGTCCGGCCTGCAATGGGATGATTTCGACGAAGCGCTCGCCGCCGTGCGCGACATCGGGCCAGGCGGTCATTACCTCGGCCATCCCCACACGCTCGAGAAGTTCCAGAGCGCGTTCTTCATGCCGAAGCTCTTCGACAACAACGCGATCGAGCAGTGGCAGGCGGACGGCGCGCTCGATACGACGGCGAGGGCCCTTGCCCGGGCGAAGGCCCTGCTCGACGATTACGAGGAACCGGCCCTCGACCCCGCGATGGACGCGGCGCTGCGGGACTACATTGCGCGGCGCGAACGCGAAATCCCGGCCGAGGACGCCCTCAACCAGGATTTCTGACACTTTCGGCTAAGCGGCCCTGCAAAGCGTCGATAACAGGCCAGGCGGTTACGGCCATGCAACCGCCCGGCCCGCGTGTCAGGACTGCTCGATCCCGATCCCCGGCACACCGGACGCCTTCTTCCAGGCCTCCGACAGCGTCTCTAGCTCCGCCAGCAGAGCGTCATCAGCCTTGCCTGCCTCAAGCGCCGCGCGAAGGCGGGGCATCATTTCGCGCCAGGCCGGCACGAGCTCGCGCACCTCGGCCTTGGTGATGAGCGACTGCTCATCGACATCGATCTGCTTGTCCATGGTGTCGAGCGCTTCGGAGAATTTCTGACGGTCGAGTGCGTCACCCGCCCCGGCCGTAACGAGGCAGGCGGTCTTCATCAGGCGGCTCGACGCGAAAACGCGGCTGAAGCCCGCGCTCTCGGCAATGTCGTCGGCGAGATTGACCGTGCCCATCTTCGCCGCCTTGCGCTTCACGGAGCGGTAGACATCCTCAATGCCATCGACGAGCCCGACCTCCATCAGCGCGAGCTGCGCAAGCTCCTGCGGCCCGGGGTTCTGGGCCTTCAGACCGCCCTCGAGGACCACACGGAACCGGTACCACTGGTCCTTCTTCTGCCCGAGCTTGCGCTTCAGATGACGAACCGCAGAGTTACCCGGATCGAGGGTATCCACCTCCGCGATGATGTCCGGAAGCGTCGCTTCGAACGCGTCGCGCGCGGCATAGGCAGCGGCACGGTTCGTTTCCGCGTTGACGCCGGCCTTCGCGTAGCAGGCAGACGCAACCATGTCTTCGAGATGCACCTCCTGCCAGTGCAGCACGGCGATCTTGCGCGCCGGATCACCCTGCGGAAGCTGTGCGGTCTGTTCGGAAGCGAGCGCGGTGGTCGGCGCGTAGAAGGCAGAAAGCAGCGCGGCGCCAAGCAATGCCCGGCAGATCCTGTTGCGATAAGCAGTCATGATTGCACCCCGTTTTTTTATGCGTACCCGATCCACCACCCCAGTGGATCAATGGGCAGACGCTTCAGGGCGGGGTCGCATCCCGATGCATTGAAATTTTCTTACGTCGCGGCAGCCTTCTTCCGCGTAATAGTTAGATATCCCATTTGTTGGAAATCGGACTTGCTGCTCAATCTAGACTTCCGGGCCTGCCTTCCATTCGCGCCAGCGCATGGTGGCCCTGGCGCCGATGGTTGCGAGGGGTTCGGGCGGCAGGCGGGTTGGCTGCGCCTCCGCCAGAAGATCGGCGGTGAGCGGGTCGTTACCCTTGGCGGCGAGATCGGCCGCGAGCTTGCCTGCGATCGTGCCCCTGGTCGTGCCGAGCCCGTTCTGCACGCAGGCTGAGAAGACGCCGTCCTCGATTTCGCCGAACGCGGGCGCATCGTTGAGGCTGAGGCAAAGCCGGCCACCCCAGCGATAGGCCATCTCAACGCCGGCAAGGGCGGGGAAGCGGGCGGCGAAGCTGGCATCGTGCCGGCGCCCGAACCGCTCGAGCCGGGTCTCGGGCACCTCCAGTCCTGGGTCGTAGGTCATGCTGTTGCGGATCACGATGCGGGTCCCGCCGGTGCCATCGATACGCCGGACCGTGCTGCCTGCCGGATCCGCCGGCGTGAGGCCCCAGCGCGGCTCCCCGCCCAGCGACAGCACCTCCACCGACGTGAGGGCCCGGGTCATCGAGGCGTAGAGGTGGATGTGGACCAGCCGGCGCGTCATGTAACCGAAGCTCTCGAGATGGCCGTTGACCGCCAGGATCAGCCGCGGGGCCGTGACAGCGCCATAGGGTGTGGTCACCCGCCAGTCCCGCCCCGCACGCCTGATCTCGAGGGCGGGGCTTTCCTCGTGAAGCGCCACGCGCGGGGCGAGGCCCGCCGCCACGCCACGCACGAATTTCGCCGGCTGCACGAGGGCCGTGCCGGGCGTGTAGAGCCCGCCGAAGTAGTAGTCGCTGCCTGTGAGCCTGCGCATCGCCGCGGCGTCGAGCATCTCATGCGGCTCGCCCAGCGCCGCGAGATGCGCGGCGTAGGCCTGGTTATGCGCCATGCCGCGGGCGCTTGCGGCGGCGTTCACCTTGCCGGTGCGGGCGAAGGCCTCCGCATCGAGCCCGTACTCCTCGGCCGCTTCCGCCGCGAAAGCGATGGCCGCCCGGTTGAGCCGCGTCTGCCGGCGGTCCGCCGCATCGTCGCCCGCGTAGTTTTCGGACTGGAGCTTGTGCGGCAGGTCGATCATGAAGCCGGAGTTCCGCCCCGCGGGCCCCTCGCCCACCCGGCCCGCCTCGAGCAGCACGATGCGCTCGCGCCCGGCGAGCTGGCCGAGGCGGCGCGCAGCCGCGAGCCCGGCCCAGCCGGCACCGATCACCAGCCAGTCCGCCGTGATCCGGTCCTGCAGGGGGCGGGCGGGGGCCGCTGGCGGCAGCAGCGCATTCCAGGCGGCGGGCCCGGGATCACGGGGGAGGCGCCGCGCGCGGCGAACGGTACCGTCGGCAGGGGCTGGCGCGTCGGTCGCGGTCACGGCCCATCCACCGCCTCGGCGGGCGCTGGGTCCGAGAGGTCGATCCAGATGGTCTTGGTCTCGGTATACTGGTCGTGCGCGTCGAGCCCCTTGTCGCGTCCCCAGAAGCCGGACTGTCCGTAGCCGCCGAAGGGCGTGGTGGCGTCCCCTTCGCCGTAGCAGTTGATGGTGACCGTGCCGGCGCGCACGGCCCGCGCCGCGCGGATGCCGCGCTTTGCATGGGCCGTGAAGATCGAGGCGGCGAGGCCGTATTCAGTGTCGTTCGCTACCGCCACCGCCTCCTCCGCGCTCGCGACGGTGATGACGGAGAGGACGGGGCCGAAGATCTCCTCCCGCGCGAGCGGATCGCTCGGCGTCACACCGTCGAAGAGCGTGGGCGCCACGTAGGGGCCATCCGCCTCCCCGCCCGCCAGCACCTCCGCCGTCTCCCGCCCGCGCGCGATCCAGCCGGTGACCTTCGTGAGATGATCCGCATCCACCAGCGCGCCGAGATGATTTGCAGGGTCCAGCGGGTCGCCCGTGCGCCAGTCTCTCAGCCGGGCGCGGATCCGGTCGAGCAGCGGTGCCTTCACGCCCTCCTCCACGATGAGGCGCGAGGTGGCGGAGCAGTTCTCGCCCATGTTCCAGAAGGCGGCGTTGACGATGTGGCCCGCCACCACGTCCAGGTCCTCCGCATCGGCAAGCACGATTGCCGGGTTCTTGCCGCCGCATTCGAGGCTGATCTTCTTGAGGTTGCTGTCTGCGGCGTAGCGGAGGAAGCGCCGCCCGGTCTCGGTGCTGCCCGTAAACGCCACCATGTCGATGCCCGGATGAAGGCCGATGGGCTCGCCGCAGCCCGGCCCGTCACCCGGCAGGACGTTGATGACGCCGCGGGCGATGCCGGCCACCTGCGCAAGCTCCGCCACCCGCAGCGCGGTGAGCGCCGTCTGCTCCGCCGGCTTCACGATCACCGAGCAGCCGCAGGCGAGGGCAGGCCCCAGCTTCCAGGCGAGCATCAACAGCGGGAAGTTCCAGGGCAGGACGAGGCCGACGACGCCGATGGGCTCGCGGACGATCATCGCCGCCGCATCCTCGCCGACCGGCGCCATACGGTCGTAGATCTTGTCCGCCGCCTCCGCGTGCCATTTGAGGCAGTTGATCGCCTCGGGCACATCGATCTCCGCGCAGTCCTTCACAGGCTTGCCGCTGTCGAGGCTCTCCATCACTGCAAGCTCGTGGCGATTGCGCTCCATGAGCTTGGCGAGGTGGATGAGGCGGCGCTTGCGTTCGGCCGGGTGGGCGCGGGACCAGGCGCCCTCGCCGAAGGCCTGGCGCGCTTTCGAAACGGCGAAGTCCACATCCTCCGAACCGCAGGCGGAAAGCTCGGCAAGCGTCTCGCCGGTGGCCGGGTTCAGCGTCGCGTAGGTCGCGCCCGATGCAGCAGGCCGGAAAGCGCCGTCGATAAAGGCCGTTCGCGGCAGGGCGAGATCGGCACCGATCGCGGCGTATTCGTCACGCGTGAGGAGATCGGTCATTCGGCGGCCTCCCGGCGGTTCGGCGCTGCGGTTTCCGCTTCGATCGCGGCGATGGCGCGGTCCATGATGGCGACGGTTTCGGCCAGCATCCGCTTCTCCTCCTTGTCGAGGTCGCGGAGGGGGCGCCGCACGGGGCCGACGGGCAGGCCCCTCAGCGCCATGCCATGCCGGATGCACTGGACGAACTTGCCGCCCTGCTCGAGCACGCGCATGAGCGGGAGCATGGCGGACATGATCCGCCGGCCCTTCGCGAAGTCCCCCTCCACCGCGCATGTCCGCCAGAGCGCGATATGGGCTTCCGGCGCGAAGTTGGAGCCGGCGCAGACCCAGCCGCGGGCACCCCAGGCGAAGAACTCGAGCGCCTGGTCGTCCATACCGCAGAGGAGGCGGATATGCGGATAGTCCCGCGCGAGGAGGTGCACGCGATTGATGTCGCCCGAGCTTTCCTTGATGGCGCGGAAATTGGGGGAGCGGCCAACGCGGTCGAGGAAGTCCTCGTCCATCTCCGCCGCCATCCGCCCCGGGTAGTTGTAGAGCATCACCGGCAGGTTCGCAGCGCGGTCGACCGCGAGAGCGTGCAGCGCGTTCTCCCGCCCCGTGGGTACGGCGTAGGGCGGCGTCCCGATCAGGATCGCATCGGCCCCGGTGTCCCGCGCCGCCGTGGCGAGGGCTACGGCGTCCTCCGTGCGCATGGCCCCTGTGCCGACGACCACAGGCACGCGCCCGGCGACGACATCGATGGCGTGGCGCATTAGGGCGACGCGCTCCTCCATGGTCTGCGCGTAGTATTCGCCCGTGGTGCCGGCGACGATGATGCCGTGCACGCCCGCCGCGATCAGCCGTTCGGCCACTGCCGCGAAGGTCGGATAGTCGATCGCGCCATCGGGCGCGTGGGGCGTGACGATGGGCGTGTAGATCCCGTCGAAATCCATGGCGGCCTCCCGGAGCAATGGATGTACACATCATGTACACAAATTGCCCACGCCGGTGCAAGGGCGAGTGGGCGATCACGCCTTGTGCGGCATATCCTCCGTCAACGGCTCGGGGTGCACGTAACGCTCGATATGGCTGCGCGAGAGATCCCAGTGCGCCCGCGTGAGCCGGACGGCCGCCTCCTCATCATGCGCCTCGAAGGCGGCGATGAACCCGTCATGGTGGTCCGCCGCAGCCTCGATGCGCTGCGCATCGTCATGCGGGCCCGAACGCCAGAAAGTCTGGCCGATGCGGGCGTGGTCGATGAGAAGCCGGCGGAGGCTCGGCATCAGATACGGGTTGTCCGCCATCTCGCCGATGAGGAGGTGGAACCGGTCGTTCCAGAACACCATGCCGTCGAGATCCCCGCCCGCGACGGAGGCCCGGAAGTCGTCCTGCACGTCGCGGAGCGCCGCGAGATCCGACGGGCGCGCGTTGCGCGCCGCGAGCCGGGCCACGGCGCTGTAGATCATGGGTGCGGCGAGGTAGAAGTCCCGCATCGTCTTGTGCCCCATCGGCGAGACGATGGTGCCGCGGTGCTCGCGGATCTCGATGTATCCTTCGCCATCGAGCTGGCGGAACACGTCGCGCAGCGGCGTGCGCGAGATGCCGTACTCCTCGGAGAGCCGGGTCTCGTCGAGATGCGCGCCGGGCGTGAGGTCGAGCGTCAGGATCCGCCGCTGCAGGTCCCGATAGAGCCGCTCCTTGCTGCTCAACGCCATCGCCCTTCCCCACTCCGCGATAAGTCACCCTCATCAATAGCCCACCGATCCCACGGCTGACAGCACTGGCGACGGCTTGGAGACATGCTGTGCACAAGCTGCACACATAGCTTCCGTCCGGCTCCTTCGCGGCATCGCCGCCACGCAGGATCGGGGACGACCACACAAGGTGTGACGCAACGGTCGGGATAGCCCCTCGCACAGGGGACATCGAGGCCAGGTGCAAGATCGTGGCGGTGCGGGTGTAAAGCGCCCGCAGAGACGCGCTGAAGCTTCAACCGCCGTGGCGCAAACGCCAGTCATGCCGGGAGGGGGTGATGGGTTACGGCACCCTACGATGCCCGGCGCGGCATCGCAACCAGGTAAGGCTCATGAGCTGACGCCCGTTTGGCGCCCTCGGCGCCGGCGGAACGCTCAGGGCCTCGGCGCCGCCAGCATCGCGGCCGCGGCGCGGGCGATGACGCGTTCCTCATCCGTTGGGATGACGAGGACGCGGACGCGGCTGAGGGCCGTGGAGATTACCGTCTCGCCGCCCGCATTCGCCGCGCGGTCGAGTTCGATCCCGATCCAGGCCATGCCCTCGCAAACACGCTCGCGGATGAGCGTCGAGTTCTCGCCGATCCCGCCGGTGAAGACGAGCGCGTCGAGCCCGCCGAGAACGGCGGCAAGCGCGCCGAGTTCGCGGCGGATGCGGAAGACGAAATAGTCGATGGCCTGTTGCGCCTCCGGCGTGCCAGCGGCCTCCAGCGTCCGCATGTCGTTGGAGAGCCCCGAGAGGCCGAGGAGGCCCGACTGCTTGTAGAGTAGCGCCTCCACCTCATCGGCCGACATGCCTTCCTGGCGCAGCAGATGGAGCACCACGCCGGGATCGAGCTGGCCG
>JBCBEP010000151.1:0-7287 GCA_038528605.1 Pseudomonadota bacterium | reverse complement strand
ACAGCGGCCCAGGTGAACGAGACCCTCGAGGTCTATCTCGGCTCCGCCTTTGTGAACGATTTCAACTTCATCGGTCAGACCTACCGCGTGACCGCGCAGGCGGACGGCGCCTTTCGCGCAAGCCCCGAGGACATCGCGCGCCTGCGCACCCGCTCGAAGTCCGGCGACATGGCACCGATCGGCGCGGTCGCCACCTTCGAGGATCGTACCGGTCCCTGGCGCGTCGCCCGCTACAACCTCTTCAACGGCGCGGCCATCCAGGGCGGCACGGTGCCCGGCGTCTCCACCGGCCAGGCGATCGAGCGGCTGGAGGCGGCGGCCGCGGAGACGCTGCCCTCGGGCTTCGGCTTCGAATGGACGGAACTCGCGCTCCAGGAGAAGCTCGCCGCGGGCAATATCGGCTTCCTCTTTGCCTTCGCGATCGTCTCGGTGTTCCTGGTGCTCGCTGCGCAATACGAAAGCTGGTTGCTGCCGCTCGCGGTGATCCTGATCGTGCCCATGTGTCTCCTTGCAGCCATCGAGGGTGTGCTGTTCCGGGGGATGGACAACAACATCCTCACCCAGATCGGGTTGGTGGTGCTGGTGGGCCTCGCCTCGAAGAACGCGATTCTGATCGTTGAGTTCGCGCGGCAGGCGGAGGACCGGGGCCTGAGCCGGGTCGACGCAGCGGTGGAGGCTGCGCGCCTGCGCCTGCGACCCATTCTGATGACCGCGCTCTCCTTCATCCTCGGCGTGGTGCCGCTGGTGATCGCGACGGGTGCGGGCGCGGAGATGCGCCAGGCGCTGGGCACCGCGGTCTTTGCCGGCATGCTGGGCGTCACGCTCTTCGGCCTCTTCTTCACCCCGGTCTTCTACGTGCTGACACGCTGGATCGGGGCGACGCTTCGCCGGGTGAGCGGCATGGAGGCGGAGGCCGCGCCCCCTGCCTGAGGCTTTGTCAACACGGGTGCTGACGCGCGCGACACGTGAAAGTGAGGGCGCCGGCCTGTGCCTCCGCGCCGGCCCCGCCTATTTTCTGGTAACCGCAACAAGACACCCAATCCGGGACCGGTGACCGCTATGCCTCGCTCGAAAGCGCTGCTGTTCGCAATGCTGCCGCTCTTCTTGCTGTCGTTCCCGGCGGCCGCGAACCAGAGCGGTGTGTTAGGTCATTGGCTGACGGAGAACGGCAAGGCGATCATCGAGATCGTGCCCTGCGGGGAGCGGCTCTGCGGCAGGATCGCCTGGCTCAAATCGGGCCATGATGGGGGCGGCCGCCCGAAGCTCGACGCGAACAACCCGGATCCCGGCGCGCGGGCTAGGCCGCTCTGCGGCCTGCAGCTGATCGACAGCCTCGCCCATGAAGGCGGCCAGAGTTTCGGCGAGGGCCGGATATACAACGCCAAGAACGGCAAAACCTATGGTCTTGAGGTGAGCCTCGTCGACGGCAACACGCTCGAGGTGCGGGGCTACTATGGCATTTCGCTGCTCGGGCGTACGCAGTCCTGGCAGCGCGCCGAAAGCGACCGGGGCGGGTGCACCATGCGTTTCGAGACCGCAGGCCCGATCACCGGAAACTGAGGGGTAACGGAGGAAACGGGCCGGCAGGTGCCCGGCCTCCTCGACTGGCCAGCCTTTCGGCTGACCAGTCTCCGCGGCCGCCCACCCGCCGGCCCGCTCCCAGGGATCTTGCGCTGAGTGCGGCCTCTTGGCGCGACCCTTGGGCTTGGGTAACGATTCCTCCTCAGGTGTCGTGACCGGAAGGGTGAGCGGGCGATGGGGCATGTGATCCTGCTGACGCAGCAGAAGGGCGGTGCGGGCAAGACCACGGTGCTTACCTCGCTGGCCGCGGAGCGTGCCGGGCGGGGCGCACGGGTCGCCGTGCTCGATCTCGACCCTCAGCGCTCCACGGCCACCTGGGCCAAGGCGCGGGCGGCGCGCGATCTGCCGCCGGTGCAGCTCATCGAGAGCGCGGAATGGCGGGCGCGTTCCGACATCCAGGATGCCGCGAAGGCGGCGGACTGGATCTTCGTCGATGCCCCCGGCTCCGCCGACAGCATCGGGCGCGCGGCGATGCGTGCGGCCAGCCTCGCGCTCGTGCCCTGCCAGCCCTCGGCCGCCGATGTGTGGGCGACGAGGGCGACGCTTGACCATCTACGGGAGCTCGGCGTCGCCCATGCCGTCGTCTTCAACCGCGTGCCGCCCCGGGGCCGGGTGGCGGAGGCGGCGATGGCGGAGGCCGAGGATCTGGAGGCGCCGATCCTTGAGAGCCGCCTCGGCGCCCGCTCCGCCTTCGCCGAGGCCTTCATGACCGGGCACGGTGCGGGCGAGATGCGGCGCGCGGGCAAGGCGGCCGCCGAGGTTTCGGCGCTGGCAGCGGAGCTCGATCGCCTCGTCCGGGGCTAGTCCCCCGGTTTTCCCGCGCTGCCACATCGGCTAGGGGAGATGTGGCGACAGCGCGGGCCGGCACCAGGAGGACAGGCGATGAAGGATCAGCTCCCGTTCGAGAAGGGCTTCCACGTCTCCTGGGAGCAGATGCACCGCGACAGCCGGGCGCTGGCCTGGCGGCTCGACAAGCGCGGCCCGCTCGAGGACGGCGCCTGGAAGGCCGTCGTCGCCATCACCCGCGGCGGCATGGTGCCCGCCTGCATCGTGGCGCGTGAACTCGATGTGCGCACTGTCGATACCATCAGCGTGAAGTCTTACGACCACCAGGCCCAGTCCGAGGCCCGCGTGCTGAAGGGCCCGGATGCGCAGATCGTCGGTGATGGCGAAGGGGTGCTGGTGGTGGACGATCTCGTCGATACCGGCCGCACGCTGGAGCTTGTCCGCTCCCTGTACCCTAAAGCGCATTTCGCCACGGTTTACGCGAAGCCCAAGGGCGTCCCGATGGTCGACACCTTCATCACCGAAGTGAGCCAGGACACCTGGATCTTCTTCCCCTGGGACATGGCGCTGCTCTATGTCGACCCCTTGAGGACGGCGCGCTGATGGTGCCAGCGGGCGCGGCGGAGGCGCTGGGGCTGCCCCCTGTGCTCATGGAGGCGCAGGGGCTTACCAAGCGCTTCGGGGATTTCACCGCGCTTGACGATGTGTCCCTCACCATCCGGGCAGGCGAACGCCACGCGCTTGTGGGCGAGAACGGCGCGGGCAAGTCGACCCTCGTGAAGATCCTCTACGGGCTGCTTGCGCCGGATGCGGGTACGATGCGCTGGGAGGGCAAGACCCTGCGCATCGCGAACCCCGCAGCAGCTCGGCGGCTCGGCATCGGCATGGTCTTCCAGCATTTCTCGGTGTTCGACGCGCTCACCGTGGCGGAGAACGTGGCCCTCGCCCTGCCGGGGGAGCGCCTCGGCGGGCTGCCCGCGCGCATCGAGGCGGTGGCCGAGACCTACGGGCTGCCGCTCGACCCGCATCGCCGCGTCCACACCCTCTCTGCGGGGGCCAAGCAGCGGGTGGAGATCGTGCGGGCGCTCCTCCAGAAGCCGCGGCTTCTTATTATGGACGAGCCGACCTCTGTGCTGACCCCGCAGGAGGCGGAGACGCTGTTCGCCGCCCTCCGGCGTCTTTCGGAGGGTGGCGTCGCAGTGCTCTACATCAGCCACAAGCTGCAGGAGGTCGCGGATCTCTGCGAGGCCGGCACCGTGCTCCGGCGCGGCCGCGTTGTCGGCCAGCCGGACCCGCGCATTGCCGAGCCCGCCGAGATTGCGGCGATGATGGTGGGCGAGCGCGTGCGCAGCGTGGAGAAGCCGGAAACCCCCGCCTTGAGCACGAAGGTGCGTCTTCAGGTTCTGGGCCTGAACATGCCCGCGCCTGGCGACGGTACAGGGGGCGGCGCAGGCGGTGGTGCAGGGGGCGATGCCGGGCGCAGCGGCTGCGCGCTACAGAACATCAACCTCACGGTGCGGGACTACGAAGTGGTCGGCATCGCTGGCATCGCGGGGGAGGGGCAGGACGAGCTGATGGCCGCCCTCACCGGTGAGCGGCTCTGCGACTACAAGGGAACCATCGAGCTCAATGGCCGGCGCCTCGCGCACAAGGGGCCCGTGGAGCGGCGCGATGTCGGGTGCGGCTTCGTGGTGGAGGACCGCCTGGGCCATGGTGCGGTGCCCGGAATGAGTCTCTGGGAGAACGTCATCCTCACCCGGCACGGTGAGAAGGAGTTCGGCGAGAGCGGCTTCGTGAAGCGGGGTGCCGCGCGGGACCGTGTGGCGCGCATCCGCGAGGCCTTCGATGTGCGTGCAAGCTCTGAGGCGCCGATCGCGGGCTCCCTTTCCGGCGGCAACCTGCAGAAATTCGTCGTGGGCCGGGAGATCGAGCGGCGGCCCCGGCTCCTCGTCGTGAACCAGCCCACCTGGGGGGTGGACGCTGCGGCAGCGCGCATGATCCGCCAGTCGATCCTCGATCTTGCAGCCGGCGGCGCCGGGGTGCTGGTCATCAGCCAGGACCTCGATGAGCTCTTCGAGCTTTGCGACAAGATCGGTGTGATCTACCGCGGCAAGCTCACCTCGCCCCGGCCGGTGGACAGGCTTGACGCCGCGACTCTGGGCCTCCTGATGGCGGGCAAGAAACCGCAGACCACGCTGATCCGCGATGAGGAGGGGGCGGCGTGAGACTGGTGCTTGAGCCCCGGGCCGAGCCCTCGACACGCGCGCTGCTCCTGGCGCCTGTTGTTGCCATCGCACTCACGCTGGTCACCGGCGGGCTGCTGCTCGCGGTCCTCGGCCATCCGCCCTTCGAGGCCCTGTGGGTCTACTTCGTCTCCCCACTGCTCGACGGCTACAGCCGGTCGGAGGTGCTGGTGAAGGCGGTGCCGCTGGCGCTGATCGGCGCGGGCCTCGCTGTCTCCTTCCGTGCGAATGTGTGGAACATCGGCGCGGCAGGGCAGTATGTGGCGGGGGCGCTCGCCGCCGGCCTCCTGGCGCTCACGATGGACCCGGGCGCGACGGGGTATGAGTGGCTTGCCCTCTACCTCGCCGCGGGCGTCGTCGGCGGCATGGCCTGGGCGGCGATCCCCGCCTTCCTCGCCACGAAGGCGCGCACCAACGAGATCCTCGTGTCTCTGATGCTCACCTACGTGGCCGCCCTTTTGCTCGACTGGGCGGTGCGCGGCCCGTTGCGCGACCCCGCGGGCTTCGGCTTCCCGCAGACGGCGGATTTCCCCGAGGCCGTGCTGATGCCGGTGATCCTCGAGGGCACTCGCCTGCATGCGGGGCTTTTCATCGCTATCGCCGTGGCGGTGGGCCTTGCGGTGATGATGCATGCCACGCTCCGCGGTTTCTCCCTGAAGGTGCTCGGGGATGCGCCCCGGGCCGGCGCCTTCGCCGGGTTTTCGCGGCCGGCCGCCAATTGGTTCGCCCTCCTGCTCTCGGGCGGGCTGGCGGGGCTTGCCGGTGCGATCGAGGTGTCGGCGACCGTGCAGCAGCTGCAGCCGGACATCTCGGCAGGCTACGGCTTCACTGCCATCATCGTCGCGTTTCTCGGCCGGCTGAACCCGGCGGGGGCGCTCGTGGGCGCGCTCCTCATGGCGATCAGCTTTATCGGGGGCGAGAACGCGCAGATCCAGCTCCAGCTGCCGCGGAACGTGACAGGCATCTTCCAGGGCATGCTGCTGTTCTATCTGCTCGCCGCCGATACGAGCCCGCGCTACCGGCTGCGCCTGCGCCGCGCGGCACAGGCGAGGCCCGCGGCGGACTGCGCCGCGGATGACGCAGATGAGTGGGAGGAGGTGCGCTGATGGAAGCCTTCATCGCCTCCGTCATCATCGCTGCGACGCCGTTCCTGTTCGCCGGCATCGGGGAACTGGTGGCGGAGCGCTCGGGCGTGCTCAATCTCGGCGTGGAGGGGATGATGCTGGTCGGCGCCGTCGCGGCGTTCGCGGTCACCTTCTCCACGGGCAATCCCTGGCTCGGCATTCTGGCGGGCGCCGCGGCGGGGGCGGCCATGGCGCTCGTCTTCGTCATCGTCTCGGTGGTGCTGCTCGCAAACCAGGCGGCGACGGGGCTCGCGCTCACCATCTTCGGCATCGGCGTCTCGGGGCTCGCCGGACAGCCCTTCGTGGGCCAGACCGTGGCACCGCCGACGGGTCTTGCCCTGCCGGGCGTGACGGATGGAGGCATCGGTGCGCTCGTCTTCGGGCAGGACCCGCTGGTATACCTCGCCCTCGCGCTCTGCGGCGCGGTCTGGTTCCTGCTCATGCGGACGCGGGCGGGCCTTGCGCTGCGGGCCGTGGGGGACAGTCCCGAGGCGGCGCATGCGCTCGGCCTCTCGGTGATCGGCGTCCGGGCGCTGGCCGTGCTCTTTGGCGGGGCCTCTGCGGGTCTCGGAGGGGCCTATCTGAGCCTCGTCTATACGCCCATGTGGGGGGAGAACATGACGGCGGGGCGGGGCTGGATCGCCGTCGCGCTCGTGGTCTTCGCCACCTGGAAGCCGGGGCGGCTGATGGTGGGCGCTTATCTCTTCGCCGCTTTCACCCAGCTCCAGTTCTACGGGCAGGACTGGGGGATTGCCGTGCCCTCTCAGTTCCTGGCGATGGTGCCCTATGTGGCGACGGTGATTGCCTTGGTGCTGATCAGCAGGAACCCGGCGGTGGCCAGGGCGAACCAGCCGGCCGCCATCGGCCGAAGCTTCCGGGCCGACCGGTAGCTGTAGGGGCGGGCTGTCTGGTCGCCCCGGCTTCGGCCCTCGCGGGCCTCAGCGGCCCGCCCGCCAGCCGCGCCCCCATCGGGCTTTGTGCGAGCGTCAGTCCTCCGCGAGCTTGTAGAGGGGGGTGAGATTGAGGGCGATGGAGATGCGCACATCGTTCCCATGGTAGGGCCGTACCGCGTGGCTGAGCCAGGAGGGGAACATCACGAGCAGGCCCGGGAGCGGCCGGATGGTCTCGGAGAGCCCGACCGATAGGCCGTTTTGCGTCCGGAAGCCGAGCTCGGGGGCAAGCATGGCGGGGCCGATGCCGCGCGGGTCGGCGATCTCGAACTCGCCGCCGAGGGCAGGGTCCGCCGCACAGCCGCCATCGCGCACGTAGTAGGTGGCCGACCAGTAGGCGCCGGGATGGGTATGGAACTCGTTCCCCTGGCCCTGGCGGTTTACATTGGCCCAGGCATTGAGGCGCCAGCGCGTCTCCACCGGCCGGCCCTGACGATCGCATGTCAGCTGGTTGGCGAGGTGCGTCGCGGTCTTCAGCACGGCCTGGCCCGCATCGCCGCACCATTGCGGAAAGTCTGTCGGGCTCTGCCAGCCGCCGAGATTGGAGTGCTGAACCGAGGATACGGCCTTCTCGCGCGCGAAGATGGCGGTCTCGAGCGCAGC